>CAZRIL010000039.1:0-17410 GCA_964600115.1 uncultured Chthoniobacter sp.
TGCACCTCCGGGGCGTGCCCTCTGACATCGACCTGGTGGCGCGGCGCCCTGTATGGCGCGACACTCGGCGGGCTCTTTGCCTTTTCCAGCAGCCGATGAAAATCCTTCTCATCGTCGCGGCGGTGATCCTCACCTACTACATCGCCACCCGCCTGTCCACCCGGCCGACTTACTCGCTGCACGATGCGGAGAAGCAGATCGCATCGGGGGAAGCCCTCCTTATTGATGTGCGCGAGCCCGCGGAATGCGCCTCGGGCGTCGCCAGCCCCGCCCACCTGCTCCCGCTGAGCGACCTGCAGGGATCGCGCTCCAAGTGGAAACCCTTTCTTGAACAGAACCACGACAAGGAATTGCTCGTCTACTGCCGATCGGGCAACCGTTCCGGGATCGCAGCCGGCATCCTGCGCAGCGAGGGGTGCAAGGTCACAAACATCGGCGGCTACGGCGCCTGGATGAATGCCGGGCTTCCCACGCGCCTACCCTGAAATGGTATATATCCCGGTTATGTCAAACCAAGCATCGCGGGCGGAGATGGGAGAGGAAGTTCTGGAGATGATTGCAGCACGCTTCCGCGTGCTGGGAGAGGCGAGCCGGCTGAAGCTGATCATCGCCCTGGAAAGCGGGGAGAAAAACGTCTCCGCGCTCGTCGCGATCACAGGACAGACCCAGGCGAATGTCTCCCGCCAACTCCAGGCCCTGACCGAAGCGGGCTTGCTCGTCCGGCGAAAAAATGGGCTGCACGTCATTTACCGGATCGCGGACAAGTCGATTTTCACCATGTGCGACCATGTGTGCGGCAGCCTTCAGCGCCGCATCGACGCCCAGGCCGGAGCATTTCGTCCCAATCCTCCCAAACGCCGTAAAACCTGACCTGCCGCATTTTTAGATTCACCAAACCAAACGAGAATACCAAACCCAATGAAAGCCATCACCGTAAGCGAACTCAACAAACTCCTCTCCGGCTCACCTTCCCCGAATTTGATCGACGTGCGCACGCCGGCCGAATTCGAAGCCATTCACGTGCCGGGAGCGCGTCTGCTGCCCCTGGACACTCTGGATTGTGCGGGCATCCTTGCCGGTCGCGACAAATCCGGCGATTCCACGCCGATTCATATCCTCTGCCATAGCGGGGTCCGGGCCAAACAGGCGGCGGAGAAATTTGCAGCCGTCGGATTCCAGGACTGCGTGGTTGTGGAAGGAGGAACCCAGGCTTGGGCGGATGCAGGGTATCCGGTCACACGCGGCGAGCGTGCGGTGCTCCCTCTAGACCGGCAGATGCAACTCACCATCGGATTGATCGTCCTGACCGGCGTCCTGCTTTCCGTTTTTCTCAACCCCGCGTGGATCTGGCTTTCGGGCTTCGCGGGCTGCGGGCTGATATTTGCCGGGCTCAGCGGAATTTGCCCCCTGCGTTCGGTCATCGCCCAGATGCCGTGGAACCAGGGCGGTGCCAAGTGCAAGGGCACTTGCTGCGGAGCCTGAACCGGAAAAGAATCCATGAGCAGAAGAATTGTTATTGTTGGCGGTGTGGCGGGCGGGGCGTCGTGCGCCGCCCGTTGCCGGAGACTGGATGAAAGCGCGGAAATCCTGATGTTGGACCGGGGGCCATACGTTTCGTTCGCGAACTGCGGGCTGCCTTACTACGTGGGGGATGTGATCAAGGATGAGGCCAAACTCCTCGTCGCTAACCCCGCGCTCTTCCGGGAGCGCTTCAACATCGAAGTCCGCACAGAACATGAAGTGGTGGCCATTGACCGCGAGGCGCGGGAAATCGAAGTCAAGGAACTATCGACCGGCCGAATCTACCGGGAGGCCTACGACGCCCTGGTGCTTTCGCCGGGCGCTGCCGCCGTACGTCCGCCCCTGCCGGGAATCGACCTTCCGGGAATTTTTGTCGTTCGTACGATCCCGGACAGCCGGCAGATCCGCGCTTGGATCGACGCGAAGGCGGCGAAGAGCGCGGTCATTGTCGGAGGGGGGTTCATCGGGCTTGAAATGGCCGAGAACCTCGTGCATCGCGGCCTTTCGGTGACGGTTGTGGAAATGCTCGACCAGGTGATGCCTCCGCTCGATCCCGAGATGGCCCGCCCGGTGCAGGAGCATCTCGAAAAACACGGCGTCAAGGTCGCGCTTGGCGATGGCGTCGCAGGCTTCGAGGAGCGCGGGGGACAAATTTCTGTTAAAACGAAATCCGGAGCAGAACATGCCGGCGACATTGTCATCCTCGCGATCGGCGTCCGGCCGGAAACCGCTCTGGCCAAGACCGCGGGGCTCGAAACCGGCGCTCGCGGCGGCATCCGGGTGGATGAGCACATGCGCACAAGCGACATGAACATCTGGGCGGTCGGCGATGCGGTCGAGGTCAGGGATGTTGTCACCGGCGAATGGACATTGATCCCCCTCGCAGGCCCCGCTAACCGGCAGGGACGCATCGCGGCCGATGCGATTTGCGGACGGGAGTCCAGGTTCCGGGGAGTCCAGGGCACAGCGATCTGCGGAGTCTTTGACATTGCGGTCGCCAGCACCGGAGCCAGCGAGAAAAGCCTCCAGCGTGCAGGCATCACCGACTACGGGAAAGTTTACCTCCATCCCGCGAACCACGTGGGCTACTACCCGGGTGCAAAACCGATCAACCTGAAACTTCTCTTCCGGAAATCCGATGGACGGATCCTCGGAGCGCAGGCGGTCGGAGAAGCGGGAGTTGACAGGCGCATCGATGTCATCGCGACCGCGATCCAGTTCGGGGGAACGGTCTTCGACCTCGAGGAGTCCGAGCTTTGTTACGCTCCGCAATTCGGTGGTGCCAAGGACCCCGTGAACTTCGCCGGCATGATCGCGGCAAACTCCCTGCGCGGTGATCAGCCGCTCGCGGACTGGAAGGATCTGCTCCCGAAGTCCGCGGTTTTATTGGACGTCCGCGATCCCGATGAATTCGAGGAAGGGCACATTGACGGCGCGATCAACCTTCCCCTCAACGAACTCCGCGGCCGCCTTGACGAGCTGCCCCGCGACCGCGAGCTCTGGCTCTACTGCCGCGTCGGACAGCGCGGGTATTACGCGACCCGCCTGCTCCTGCAGCACGGATTCCGGGCAAAAAATCTCCCAGGAGGATACCTGACCTACGACCTGATTAAAGCCAGTTCGAACAAATCCTGAAGAAAGATGAAACTCCTCTTCCGCCGGGTTTTGAACCTGTCCCTTTACCTCAGTTTATGCCTCATGATCGGAACCGGCCTGCTGATGGCCTACCGTCTGGTGCCGGGCAGCCGGGGCGGTCAGGGATTGGAGATGCTGGGGTGGAACAGGCACGAGTGGGGTGATCTGCACACGTGGGTCTCCTATCTTTTTGTGGCGCTCGTCGTATCGCACCTCGCGATGAGCTGGACATGGCTTGTCAAATGCGCGGCCCAGGGACGGGCCTGGCGCCTCGCAGCCGGGCTGGTTGCGGGAGCCGCGATCATCGGCTCCCTCCTTCTTCTGCCTGTGGAACGGCATCGGACCGGAGGCGGGCAGGAGGGGAAGCACAAAGAATCAAACATCGCATCGCCCTCCGGCTCCTCCATCGCTTCGTGCGAGCCCCAATCCCTTTCTCATTCTCTGAATCATCCTTTATGAATCCACCACTCCCGGCAGAAGCCATCCGCCTAACGCCATCTGTCCACTCATCTTCCGAGCCTGGGCTACGTCCCGACCGGGACGCTCAAGGCAAACGCATCGAAGATCGTTCAGGTTTCGAGGTTCTGCACAGGGAGAACGGGCGTCCCGCCCGTTTAGAGACTGGCTTGAAAACGCCCAGTGCCATTCACAGGCGGGACGCCTGTGCCCCCTGTATCAGCGGCACCCAGCGGGGAGTTTTGGTGCGTTCGGCTTGCAGCGTCGCTCTTCCGCTACTCCTGGCGCTCACACTCGCCGTCTCGGGCTGCGGGAAGAATCATGAGCCGGCGGGCAAGCCGTTGCCGTCGATTACCGTCCGCGTTCAGACGATCGACAAAAAGCCGCATGTCGCCAGCGAGGAGGTTGTCGCCACGGTGAACTCGAAGTTGCGTTCGGTCATCGAATCCAAGGTGAGCGGGCGCATCGACAAGATGCTCGTCAACCCCGGCCAGCAGGTCAAAGCAGGCGAACTGCTCGTTCAGCTCGATGTCCGGGAAATCCGGGCAAAGCTCGACCAGGCCATCCCGGTCCGCGAGCAGGCCGAGAAGGATTTGAAGCGCTTCACCGACCTGCTTGCCAAGCGGGTGATCACCCAGCAGGAATTCGAGGCGGCCGAATCAAAGGCGAGGGTCGCCCGCGCGGCGGTCATTGAAGCCGAGACGATGCTTGGATACGCGAAAGTCACAGCGCCATTCGATGGCATCATCACCCGCAAGCTTGCCGATGTCGGCGATCTTGCCACACCCGGAAAGCCGCTTGTCGAAATGGAAGATCCTGCCGCCCTGCGCCTCGAAGCCGCCGTGCCCGAGGCCATCATTGACCGGATCTCCCTGGGCTCGAAGCTCATAGTGCGCATCGGGTCAAACGAACTCGAAGGCGTTGTCCGCGAAATGTCTCCCACGGCCGATCCGAACAGCCGCACGCTCCTCGTAAAACTCGATCTTCCGGCCACTCCGGGACTGCGGACCGGACAGTTCGGACGTGTCGCGGTTCCCGTGGCGGAAACCTCGGTCCTGCGCGTGCCGGCGTCTGCGGTTCTCCGGAGGGGACAGATGGAACTGGTTTTCATCCGCAACGGGAATCATGCGCAACTGCGGATCGTGAAGACCGGGAAGCCGATCGGCGGGGAAATCGAAATCGTCTCGGGCGTCAGCGCCGGCGAGGAGGTCGTCATCGAACGTGCCGCCGACCTCGCGGACGGACAACCCATCGAGGTCCGGCCATGAGCGAACCCCTCGGCATCGCGGGGCGGATCGCCCGCGCATTCATCAATTCCAAGCTCACGCCGCTGATCATGGTGACTTCGGTGCTGCTCGGCGTGGCGGCGGTCGCGCTCCTGCCGCGCGAGGAGGAGCCACAGATCAAGGTGCCGATGATCGATGTGCTCGTCTCGATGCCGGGCACCGGCTCGAAGGAAATCGAGGAGCGCGTCACCCGTCCGATGGAAAAGCTCCTCTGGGAGATCCCGGGAGTGGAATACATCTACTCGACGTCCAGCCCCGGCCAGAGCCTCGTCATCGTCCGCTTCGTCGTCGGCTCGGATGCCGAGCAGAGCATCGTCCGGCTCAACCAGAAGCTGCAGGCCAATTTTGACATCCTGCCGCACGGCGTGACCCAGCCGCTGATCAAGGTGCGCTCGATCGATGACGTGCCGATCCTGGCGCTGACGCTGCACAGCAAAACCCACGATCATCTGACGCTGCGGCGGCTTGCCGCGGAAGTGGACGATGCCATCAAGCAGGTGCCGATGGTCGCCGAGACGAAGATCCTCGGCGGAGCCCGCCGCGAACTGCGGATCCTGCTCGATCCCACACGTCTGGCCTCCCGCGGCCTCACCCCGGCCGGACTCATTCCCGTTTTGCGGCAGGCCAATCGCCAGTTCACATCGGGAGGACTCACGACCGAAAATCGCGAGCTTGTCATCGAGACCGGCGGATTCCTCCAGAGCGCGGAGGATGTGGGCAACGTGGTCGTCGGCGTATTCGAGGGAACGCCGATCTACCTCCGCGATGTGGCGGATATCGTGGACGGTGCCGAAGAAGCCTCCAATTACGTTTTCTATGGCGACAAGGCAAACCCCGAAGAACCGGCCGTCACGATCACGGTCGCGAAGCGCCCGGGCGTGAATGCGATCGATGTCGCGGACAGCGTGTTGAGCAAAGTGGAGACACTCAAGGGCACGCTCATCCCCCTGGATGTGAAGGTATCAGTCACGCGCGACTACGCGGAGACGGCAGCGGAGAAATCCAACGAGTTGCTCTTCCACATGCTGATCGCGGTCGTCGGCGTTTCGGTGCTCGTGTGGCTCACGCTCGGTTGGCGGGAGTCGGTCATCGTCGGAATCGCGATCCCGTGCACTCTCGCGCTGACACTCTTGGTTTTCTACCTCTACGGCTACACGCTGAACCGGATCACGCTCTTCGCGCTGATCTTCTCCATCGGCATCCTGGTTGATGACGCCATCGTTGTGGTGGAAAATATCGTCCGGCATTTCCACCTGCCTCACAACAAGGGCCGGAGCGGCGCGGAGATCGCCATCGAGGCAGTCAACGAAGTCGGCAACCCGACGATTCTGGCCACGTTCGCGGTGATCGCAGCGGTCCTTCCCATGGCGTTCGTGGGCGGACTCATGGGGCCCTACATGCGCCCGATCCCGATTGGCTCGAGCGCGGCCATGCTGTTTTCGCTGGCTATTGCATTCATCGTGACCCCCTGGGCCGCGATCCGGATGCTGAAACGGGCGAAGGGTGAGACAAAACCCTCATCCCAGGGGAAATCATCCGCACACTCCCACTTCGAGCACGATGAGGATTTTTTCACGCGGCTTTACCGCCGGATCATGGGGCCGCTCCTTTCCCATGCCCGCTGGCGCTGGATATTCCTCGCTGCGATTGTCGGGCTTCTGCTCGATGCCATTGCGCTGGTCGGCATCGGATTCGTGAAGGTGAAAATGCTCCCGTTCGACAACAAGAGCGAGTTCCAGATCATCCTGAACATGCCGGAAGGCAGCTCCCTGGAGCGCACGGCCCAGGCCGCGCTGGAAATGGCGGCTGCGGTTCGCGACGAACCGGAGGTCAAAGACTATCAGGTCTATGCCGGGATCTCCTCCCCGTTCAATTTCAACGGACTCGTTCGCCACTATTTCATGCGGGCCGGTGCAAATGTCGCCGATATCCAGGTGAACCTTGTCGGCAAGGACGAGCGCAAAGCGAAAAGCCATGACATCGCGAAGCGCGTCCGCCCCCGCATCGCAGCGATCGCGGAGAAATACGGCGCTCGCGTCGCCGTGGCCGAGGTGCCGCCCGGGCCGCCGGTCCTGCAAACGCTCGTTGCCGAGATCTACGGGCCAAGCGAGGAATCCCGCCTCAAGATGGCGGACAAGGTGCGCGGGATCTTCAAGGGGGTTGACGGCGTCGTGGACGTCGACTGGTATATTGAAGCCGACCAGCCGAAGGTGAAATTTGTCATCGACAAGGAAAAGGCCTCGCTCAACGGCATCAGCGCGGAGACGATCTCGCAGACGCTCCAGATCGCGGTGGGCGGCCAGTCCATCGATCTCCTCCACCTTCCGCGGGAGAAGGATGACGTGAACATCACGCTCGAGCTCCCGCGTTCCTCGCGCGTCACTCCCGAGGAGCTCCTCGCGCTCCGCGTGCGGTCCGGCGATGCGAATGCCCTCCCCGAGCCCGGAGCCTCCGGCGAAACCCCGCTCATCCCCCTGCGCGAGCTTGTTTCCATCGAGAAAACGATCACCGACAAGAGCATCTATCACAAAAATCTGATGCCTGTGACCTATGTGATCGGCGATGTCGCCGGAGCGATCGAAAGCCCGGTCTACGCGATCCTGAAAATGAACAGCGCGCTTGCAAAGCTCGACACCCGCGAGTTCGGCGGCAGCGGAAAAAAACTCGAGGTGTTCAATTCCACCCTGCCATTCACCGGCGACCAGCCATCGCTCAAGTGGGATGGGGAATGGCATATCACGATCGAGGTCTTCCGCGATCTCGGAACGGCTTTCGCCGCGGTGCTCGTCCTCATCTATGTGCTGATGGTCGGGTGGTTCCGCTCGTTTCTCACGCCTCTGATCGTGATGGCCGCTATCCCGTTCTCGCTCGTCGGAATCCTGCCCGCCCACGGTCTGCTCGGAGCCTTCTTCACTGCGACCTCGATGATCGGCTTCATGGCGGGCGCCGGCATCGTCGTGCGCAACTCGATCATCCTTGTGGATTTCATCGAACTCCGCCTCCGCGAAGGGATGCCGCTGGCTGAAGCCGTCGTTGATGCCGGGGCCGTCCGGTTCCGCCCGATGCTGCTCACAGCCATGGCGGTAGTAGTCGGGGCGAGCGTCATACTTTTTGACCCGATCTTCCAAGGGTTGGCCATTTCACTGATGGCAGGAGAAATCGCCTCGCTGCTCATCAGCCGCATGGCTGTTCCTGTGCTGTATTACGCCGCGTATCGCAAAACCAACGGCCCCCGCATGTCAGAGCGCTGATCCTCGCCGGTCTGATGGAGCGGTTGTAATCAAATATTCTGCCCCTCGGAAATCATCGCGCGGAAGCTGCCCAGCATGGTCAGCATCGCGGCCACATGCGCTTCGATCTGCAGGGATGTGTCCGCGTGGCCCGGCGTCTCGAACACGATTTCAAACGGGCGTGGTTTCTGGGTTGGGGGAGCTCCCAGAACGCCCGAATATCCATCCACGATGATGCCGGCATTGGCCTGAAAATTATCGATGCTTTTGTCGAAGTTCCTCGGAAGAAATCCCGAAGCGGCTTCGAGGCTTGGTTCGAGCACGTGCCGCGTGAGCTGATGTCCTTTGACAAACCCGTAAATCCCCGGCGAGGTATCGTCTGTGTGCAGGGCTACGATTCCATCAAAAGCCAGCTTCATGAGTTGACCTTCGAGCACAAGCACCTCCATCTCATCGCTGCCGCGCCAGAATTCCCGGTTCATGTCGGACCCGCTCTTCAGCCAGCGTGTGTCGTGAGCGTAGGCCCACGGATTGCAAACCGGATAGACGAAGAGTTCATAGCCCAACGCCGGCTGCGGCGACTTGTGCAGCCGGCGCAGAAGTTCCACCGCGGCTCCAACTCCGCTCGGTTCATCGCCATGCACGCCGGCAAATACCCCCACGCGGAGGAAGCTGCCCCGATCGCCGGGACCGGTGAAGAGATAGCGCGGAATCATGCCGGAAACCCCCTTCCTGTCCTGGTATTCCAAATGGGCGGAAAACAAACGCGTCGATTTTGAGGCGAGGTTCTCCAGCGGTTCGAGCAGGGAGCCAATGGACCGCGGGAGATCCCGGGTCCGTTCGCTCTGAGTTGTCGCTAATGATTTCATGGCTGAACTGTTCAGGCCGGCCGGCCGTCAGAGTTTAGGTTTTTGCGGTACTCAGGTCGCAACCGCTTTCCTGGCCTCATCCGCAAGGGCGGTGCTCAGATACCGTTCCCCGGTGCTGCAGCCGATTGTGACGATGGTTTTCCCTTTATTTTCCGGACGGTTCGCCACCTGGAGGGCGGCCCAGACGTTGGCGCCCGTGGAGATGCCCGCGAGGATTCCTTCCTCGAGGGCCAGCCTGCGGGCGGTGTTGATCGCATCCTCATTGGTCACCTTCACGACATCGTCCAGGATATCAAGATTGAGGTTTTTCGGAACGAATCCCGCTCCGGTGCCTTGGATTTTGTGCGGCCCTGGTTTGACCGGTTCTCCGGCGCGGGTTTGCGAGATAACCGGAGAATCCGCAGGCTCGACGGCGATGGAAAGAAATCCGGGTTTTCTGGATTTCACAACCTCCGAAACGCCTGTGATCGTTCCGCCGGTCCCGACCGCCGAGACGAGAATATCCACGGCCCCGTTCGTGTCCGTCCAGATTTCCTCCGCCGTCGTGATGCGATGGATTTCAGGGTTGGCAGGATTGTTGAACTGCTGCGGAATCCAGGAATCCGGGGTTTCGGCGTGCAGTTGTTCCGCGCGGGCAATTGCGCCCTTCATTCCTTCGGCGGCGGGGGTCAGCACAAGTTTGGCTCCGAGCAGCGCAAGGAGGGTCCGGCGCTCCAGGCTCATGCTCTCGGGCATCGTGAGCACCAGCTTGTAACCTTTCGCGGCGGCCACGAATGCAAGCGCGATGCCGGTATTTCCGGATGTTGGCTCGATGATGGTGGTTTCCGGCGTGAGGCGGCCGGCCTTCTCCGCCGCCTCGATCATCGCGGCACCGATGCGGTCCTTGACGCTGCCGAAGGGATTGGAAAATTCCCCTTTGAGCGCTATCGTGGCAGGGGCGCCTGCGGTGATGCGGTTGAGTTTGATGAGCGGCGTGCGGCCGACTGTTCCCAGGATGTTCGGATAGATAGGCATGGTTCTATTTTGGTTGGTAGATGGAATCGAAGACGCCCCCGTCGGCGAAAAAGGTTTTCTGGGCTTTGGCCCATCCGCCGAACGTGTCGTCGATTGTAACGAGTTCGAGCTTGGGGAATGGAAACTTCGCCTTCGCGGCTTCCGAAGTCGGACGGTAGAAATGTTTCCCTGCGAGATCCTGCCCGATGTCGGTGTAGAGGTATTCGAGGTAGGCGGTCGCGACCTTGCGTGTCCCGCGCCTGTCAACGACCTTGTCCACAACCGTCACCGGCGGTTCGGCGAGAATGCTGAGCGATGGGGTGACAATCTCAAATTCGCCCGGCTTCTCTTTCTGAACGAGGAAGGCTTCGTTCTCCCAGGAAAGGAGAACATCGCCGATTCCGCGCTCCGAGAATGTGATCGTTGATCCGCGGGCTCCGGAATCCAGCACCGGCACATTTTTGAAGAGCTTTGTGAGAAACTCCTTGGCCTTCGCCTCGTCTCCGCCGGGTTGCTTCAGGGCCCATGCCCAGGCCGCCAGAAAATTCCAGCGGGCACCTCCCGAGGTTTTGGGATTCGGCGTGATGACGGAGACCCCATCCTTCACGAGATCCCCCCAGTCCTTGATACCTTTGGGATTTCCTTTCCGGACAAGCAGGACGATCGTCGAGGTGTAAGGCGAACTGTTGTGCGGAAGCCGCTTCTGCCAGTCTGCGGGAATGAGTCCGCCTTTTGCGGCAAGCTCATCGATATCGTAAGCCAGAGCGAGGGTGGCCACATCCGCCTCGATCCCGTCGAGGATCGAGCGCGCCTGCTTGCCCGACCCGCCGTGCGATTGGTTGATGAGGAGTGCCTCCCCGGATTTCTCTTTCCAGTATTTGGCGAACGCCTGATTGAATTCGGAGTAGAGTTCCCGGGTGGGATCATACGAGACGTTGAGGATCTCGACGGCCCGGAGATTTCCAGCGGCGAGCGCCAAAGCTGCGACCGCAGCCAATAATAGTTTTGTGGTTTTCATGGTTGTTAAAAGATGACTCCGGTCTGGAAGCCGAGCACCGTGGCATTTTGGGTGATGCCGGTTCCTCCCGGCTGGATGATGTATTGCAACGTGGGCTGGAAGTAGGCCCACTTGTTGATCTGGACCCGGTAGTCGAATTCCAGAACCCCTTCATACGACTGGATTGGTCGTCCTGCATTTTCGTCGGCGACCTGCTTGTAGGCGCTGTAGTTGCCGTAGGCGAAGCCAACACCAACCTGATCCTGGTCGCGCGTGGGGATCAGGCCCTTGTAGACGAGCCCGGTGTGAAAATAGAAGGGGACATTGTTGTTAAACTTTGGCGCAAAGTTGATGAGGCTGAAAAAGTAGAGACCCTGGTCGCTCAACTTCGGCTTGGAGACGACCGCCTTTTTTCCATCGGAAGGACCCTTCGCCAGCGGGGCCGGCTCTTCCGGAGATGGCTCGCGGAACAACTGCTGGTCCGCCTGCCAGTAGAGGGCAACTTTCTGGTCATACTTCTGTCCGTAGAACGACCGGTTCTCGACCCCCCAGTAGATGAATCCGGCAGCGTAGCGCCCGGGTAGTTTCGATGGTCCGATCTTCGGGGTGAAGCCGGTCTCGCCGAGAAAAAAGAGCCCGTTGAGGTCAGGGTTGATCCGGTAGCCGGCGAAATCCAAACCGTGGTTGTTCGTGTTGGTTCCCTGCGGGATGGCCAGGTAGAGACCGCCCTGCGCGTAATACCAATCCACGGGCTTCACCTTCAAGTATCCGCCCCAGGCCCCGTAACTCCCCCCCCAGGGAATGCCATTTGAACTCAGGCCGCGGCCTGAGTTGAACGTGTTGTTAATAAAAAACTTATTTAGTGGTTGCGTGATGAAATGATCGGTTGGATTCTGCCAACCGCCCGAGATCGTGAGGAGTTCCTTCACCCCGAATAGCTCGGGCGTCGTGTAGGTCACATAGGCATTCTGGAAACGCCAGAGCCTGCCGCCCTGGAATGTGCTGGGCGCAAAATTTCCCGAGGCCCCGACCCATTTGTTGACGCCGGCACCGCCGCGGTAGCGGACATCGGAATAGAACGACAATCCTTCGAGTTCCTCCCGGCCGGTCAGCTTTGCCGCATCGATATTCACACGGAACTTCCATTCATCGTCATATCCGAACCGTTGCTGGAGTCCGCCGTCCACATTCCACAGGAAGTTGGCTTTCCATTCGCCGCTGAGCGTCAGCCCATGCTCTGTCAGTGTGTCGCGCACGCCAAACCAGTTTCCCGTCGCGTATTTTCCGTTCCACCAGGTTTCAAAGCTTTTGCCTTCTCCGGCAAAAAGGTTCGCCGCTGTCATCAGAACCAATGCCACTATCGATTTTTTAATCATGGTATTTCGATTTTTATGTGACCCGATCAAATGAAGCGCCCTCTCTCTTCCTCCAGTTGGTCTGGTCGGTGTTTTTTTGTCCGCGTGGCGGGGATCGCCATAAACGGATACACGATCTATTTAGTCGTTATTAAAATCACGTCAACAAAAAATAATAATTTAATTTTTGCGGCGGAGAACTACCCGATGAGCTCCGCGATTTGCTCCCGCGCCTTTGAAACAATCGGGAGCCCGTGCGCGAAGAGGACCGTGCGAAAACTCAAGTCGTGAAGTTTTCCAACGGATTCGCGAAGCAAGGCAGGGTCTGTGCAGTATTTGTCGGGAAGGAGTGCCAGATCATCAAAATGGATCAAAGCATCCCCCACCACGAGGTGGCTGCCGTCGCACCAGACCGATTCGCCCGTCGCTGCTCCGGGAAGAGACAAAAGGGAGAATCCCGCCAGGGTATCCCCGTCCTTGAGCCAGAAATCGGCTTCGATCTCTCCGCGCGCGGACTCCGGGGCATAGATGGGAACCCCCAGCGAAGCCTTCAGAGAAACGCTCTCCCGCTGGTGGTTTGCACTGGTCACCGCGATGGCCCGGACTTTTGAGACAGACAGCAGCTCCGACCACGCGTTTTCCGAGAGAAGTATGGGATCGAAAACCAACCAGCCCTGCTTTGTGAGGATCGCCGAGCTCCCGCAGTCGCAGCGGACAGCGGGATCATATCCCTGCCAGATGGCAAGATCTCTCGAGATCCAATCCAGCTCGGGAACCGGTTTCACACCTCAAAAAACAGCCGGAGCTTTCCTAGGAATCCGGCTTTGTAGTTGCTCTTCTTGGCAAGGCCTGCCGATCCCGCCGCCTCTGCGACAAGGCCTTCATTTTTCATGCGCCGCTGCGCGAGAAGCTCGCTCAGCGACTCCAAAAGCTCCGGGCTCGCACTGACGATCGGGGCGAGCGTCGCCTTGTCGACCTCGACGGCGAGGCAGTCCTCAAGGGCGAGGATCGTGGCGGTCCGCTTCTCGCCGGTCAGCACGGAATTTTCACCGATGCAGGCATCCGCTTCGAGCACGGCCACCGATGTGCGCCGGTCGGCAGACTCGATCCAGACCTCGGCGCGGCCGCTGACGATCACATACATGGGCCCGGCCCCGGCATCCTGACGGATGATGTTCTCGCCTTCGCCGAAGCGGACGATCCGGGCATGATTGACAATTTCCTCGAGCTGTCCGGGCGAGAGGGCGGGAGCAAAGATGGCCTTGCGGATCGAGTCGCGGATGAGGTCCCGGTCCTCGATATGCGGCTTCGGCCGCTCAAGGGGCATCTCGTGCTGGATGGGAAATGGGATCGAAATATTGTTCCTGCGCAGCGAATACCAGAGATTTGTCCGGATGTGGCTGTTGGCCGGATTGTAGTTCAAGTGGTCATCGAGCCAGAACCGGAGTTGGTAGGTGATGCTCCAGTCCCCGAACTCCATCAGGAATACACTCGGAGCCGGCTCGCGCAGGACCAGAGGACAATCCAGCGCGGCCTCGATGAGGACTTTCTTCACCAGACTGGGAGAGGCGTCATACTCGAGTCCAATATCCAGGCGGATTCCATGGACACTTGTCGGATAGTTGTAGTTGATGACGGTCTGTTTGGTGATGCTGCTGTTCGGGATGTCGAGGCAGATGTCATCCGTCGTGCGGAGACGAGTCGAGCGCCAGTTGATCTCGACAATCTGAGCGTGGTGTCCGTCTACAAGCAGCCAGTCTCCTGCTTTGAACTGACCTCCGAAATAGATGGCAAACCCGCTGAATATGTTCCCCAGTGTATCCTGAAGAGCGAGACCGAGAACGATACCGAGGATGCCTGCACCCGCGAGAAGACCGGGCACTTGGATATGGTAGAAAAACTGAAGCGCAAAAATCAGTGCTCCGACGATGATTGCGATCGAAACAAACTCGCCGAGAAATTTGGGAACCTGAGCGCCGCTCCCCTTGTGGAGCAGCCGGTCGAAAAGATAATGCCTGACAAGGCCGACGATTACAAACGCCGCTGCAATAGACAGTGCCGCCCCGATGTGCTCCTCGCCGGGAAAAGGCACGAATTTGAAAAGCGTGGGAATGTAGAGCGCCGCAAGGATGCAGAAAAGATGATAGATCCAGTTCAACGGAATCTGGAAACGGCGCTTCAGAATGCGCCCGCCAAAAAGCAGGATCAGATAAGCGGCAATCGCCAACCCAAGATAGATCCCCATTACCTGCGTGAGGCGGAGGCCCGACTCAATAATGTCCTCTGTCCCGGCCGGTGCCACAGCCTGCGCCAATGGAAGGATCGTGCACAACATGCACGCCATCCTAGGCGAAGCCCGCGGATGCATGCAATCCCCGACGATCTCCCCGCATCCCGCATTCACAAAACTTTGATGCGGCCGCATCAAAGTTTTGTAAGGTCTTTCGAGAAAGGAGTTGCGCGTGGGGAGATGTGGCAGGAGAATTCCCCCTCCATGAAACCCGCCGCGTTCCTTCCGTTTTTTGTTCTGCTGGCGTCGGGTTGCTCCAGGCCGGTCCCTCCCGCTCCCCCGGCAGGAAACCCGCCTGCAGCGGAGGTCGAGGCGACTCCGGTTCCCGCAAAATCCGCTTCAAAGGTTTCGTATGTCGGAACCTGGTCTGCAGCCGATGAGCAGGGCCAACTTTTTGACATTGTCATTTTTCCCAACGGCCAGGCTGTCAGCAATTGGACGAAGGGAGCCTCAGGTGCTCGCGGGGAGAGGGGATTCTGGCGTGTGGAGGGAGACCGGCTGCTCGTGATGTTTCAGGACGGCTGGACCGATGTGATCTCCGGATCCGAGGCGGGATTCCAGCACCGCGGCTTCGAGCCGGGATCAGCTTTGAACGGGAATCCGAAGAACCAGTCCCCGGCCAAGAGACTCGAAGGAGATGCATTCACCGGGGTCTGGTGCCTGAACAAGGAACCGGACGGCAGCTACCTCTACGTAGCCCTGCAATCCTCCGGACGGGCCGTGAGCACGATCGGCGGCGGGACGGAGGGCACGTGGGAAAAGACCGGCGAAGGCGCGCACTGCAAATGGCCGGATGGTTGGAATGATCTGATTTATCCGTCGAACGATGGATTTCAAAAGCGTTCCTGGGTCGGACCTGCCGAGCAGAACAGCACGCCCGCCGACATCTCGCCGGCCTTGCGGGTGGGAGACGCCAGATTTTCCATCACCCCGTAGATCGGACTCCGCTGCCATGAACGTTCTTCCGCTTGTCCTTGGCTCCACTCTGATCGCGATGGCGATGATGGTGGTCGTCTGGTTTTTTGCGAGGCGCATGAACAATGCGGGAATCGTTGACATCTGGTGGTCGTTCGGGTTTGCGCCGGTCGCCGTATTTTGCGGGCTGCTGGGCAGCGGACACCCGATCCGGAACGGCCTCATCGCCGCAATGGTTTGCGCCTGGAGCCTCAGGCTGGGGACCCATCTTTATAAGCGGGTGATGTCCCATCATCCGGAGGAGGATCCCAGGTATGCGTCGCTCCGCGTGCAATTCCCGAAGCAGACGTGGCTGATGTTTTTCGGATTTTTTCAGTTGCAGGGCGTTTTGATCGGGGTGCTGAGTCTTCCCATCGCCCTGGCCTGTTCGAACCCGGCGGGCGGGATTGGATTCTTTGAGGTGGCCGGTCTCGTTCTCTGGATCGTGGCGATCGGAGGCGAGGCGGTGGCGGATGCCCAGCTCGCGTATTTCCGCAGTCAGACCGCCAACCGCGGCCGCGTCTGCGAGCTCGGGCTCTGGAGGTATTCCCGCCATCCGAACTACTTTTTCGAGTGGCTCGTGTGGGTCGCATTTTTCGTTTTTGCTCTCGGCGCCCCCTTCGGCTGGGCCGGAGTTCTGAGCCCCATGCTGATGCTCTTTTTTCTGACATGCGTGACGGGCATTCCTCCCTCTGAAGCGCATTCGCTCGTCTCGCGCGGCGACGCCTACCGGTCCTACCAGAAGCGGACCAGCCCATTTATCCCCTGGTTTCCCAAATGATCTCACTCGACGACCTACTCGCCCGCAATCTCCTTCCCGACGCCGCCATCCGGATCGGCATCCGCAACCTCCTCGCCAAAAAAATCCGCGAAGAGACACATCCGGATGTCGAAGCCCGGAGCGAGGCGCTGGCAAAGTTTATTGCGGACCTGAAAAAAAGCCCGATCGCCATCAAAACAGGTGAGGCCAACGAACAGCACTACGAGGTTCCAACGGAGTTCTTTCAACTCGTCCTCGGCCCGCGCATGAAATACAGCGGCGGCTACTGGCCGCGCGATGAAACCACTTTTGCAGAATCGGAGGAAGCGATGCTCGAGCTCAGTTGCCAGCGGGCGGGCCTTGTGGACGGGCAGGATATCCTGGAGCTCGGTTGCGGCTGGGGCAGCCTGACCTTGTGGATGGCCGGGCACTACCCGGGATCCCGCATCACCGGGGTCTCAAACTCCGCCACGCAAAAAATCCACATAGAGGCCGAGGCAGCCCGCCGCGGGCTTGGCAATGTCCGGATCATCACTGCGGACATGAATGATTTCGAGGCCGGGGACAGCGCGTTCGACCGGGTGGTTTCCGTCGAGATGTTCGAGCACATGAAAAACTACCAACTGCTGCTCGCGAAGATCGCCCGCTGGCTCCGGGCGGACGGGAAACTTTTTGTCCACATATTCACCCACCGCGAGTTTGCCTACCACTTTGAGGGAAGCGATCCGTCGGACTGGATCACCCGCTACTTTTTTGAGGGGGGAACAATGCCCTCCGATGATCTGCTGCTCTATTTCCAGGATGACCTTGTGCTGGAGAACCATTGGCGGGTCAATGGCACGCACTACCAACGGACATCCGAGGCCTGGTTGAAGAACATGGATGCCAACGGGGCGCAGGTGTATCCGATTCTCGAGAAAACCTACGGCGCTGCAGAAGCCGCCAAATGGCGGGCCTACTGGCGGGTCTTTTTTATGTCCTGCGCCGAGCTCTGGGGGTATCGTGAAGGAAACGAATGGATCGTCAGCCACTATCTTTTCCGGAAGCCGTCGCGCTGATTCCGC
>CAZRIL010000039.1:17510-38956 GCA_964600115.1 uncultured Chthoniobacter sp.
TCGGGGGAAAACGAAGAATTGAAGGCGCGCCTACTCCGTTCGGAGGCCGCAAATCTTGAGTGGAAGCAAAAGTATCAGAACGTGCTTTTTGCGGCGCGGGAGGTGGCTGCAAATGACCTGGTCCGGGGAAGGGTTGTTGTTCGCGATGCGTTGGGCAAACGGGTGGTGCTCCCCGGCATCAAGGTCAGGCTTTATCCACGGCAGGAGATCGAAAACTTCCTGTCAGAGCGCCATGCCCGGATCTCCGAAGCCGGGGGAACAGATCCGGCCAGTCTCTCCGTACACTTTTTGAAGCAACTCCCTCCCCCGATCGAAACTGTCGCCACCGATTCTGACGGACGATTCGAGTGCAAGGTTCCGGGACCGGGCGAGTATGTCATCCAGACAAGCATCCGCTCCGCGCAGTCAGGCGCCATGCGGCTGTGGTTCGTAACCTTTGATTCTCGCGACGCCCTGAACACCCCGGTGGATATCACAGAATCGAACGCTGTTCAGCAGTTCAATCCGCTCTTCATGCTTGTCGAGGGGCGGTAGCGACGGGCTCCGGTTCCGGTATCAGCTCTTCGCGCCCGGGACGCATGGGCGGGTGAGGACGCTGTCGGGGTCGTAGTTGAGATACGGGCGCAGCCATTTCTCGATTTCCAATATCGGCATGCCCTTACGGGTGGCGTAGCTTTCGACCTGGTCACGCTCGATTTTCCCGACGGCGAAATACTTTGATTCCGGGTGGGCGAAATAGAGTCCGCTCACGCTGCTGGCCGGAAACATGGCGAGGCTTTCGGTGAGCGTGATCCCGGTGTGTCGTTCGGCGTCGAGAAGTTTCCAGAGCGTCCACTTCTCGGTGTGGTCGGGTTGTGCAGGATAGCCTGGGGCCGGCCGGATGCCGCGGTATTTTTCGCGGACCATTTCCTCGGGGGTCAGGTTTTCTGCCGCCCCGAACCCCCAGAGGTCGCGGGCCTTTTTGTGGAGGCATTCGGCATAGGCCTCGGCGAAGCGGTCCCCGAGGGCTTTTGTCATGATCGAGAGGTAGTCGTCGTGCTTTTTCTCGTAGCCGTCTGCGACATCGTGGACCTCGTGTCCGGCAGTGACCGCAAAAGCTCCGATATAGTCGTGCGCGCCCGCGGAATCCGGGGCGATGAAATCCGCAAGCGAAAGGTTCGGCTGCCCTGCCGGCTTTTTCTGCTGCTGACGGAGACAGTGGAGAACCTCGAGCGCCTTGCCGGATTCATCGAAGAGCTGAATGTCCTCGCCAGTGCTGGCGGCGCGCCAGAATCCCATGACGCCGCGTGGACGGAAGAGCTTTTTGGAGACGATCTCGTCCAGAAGATGACGGGCATCGTCGTAAAGTTTCTTTGCCTCGGGCCCAACGTCGGGATCATCGAGCAGTCCCGGAAAACGTCCGCGCAGCTCCCAGGCGTGAAAGAATGGCGACCAGTCGAAATACCCGACGAGTTCCTCCAGCGAAACGTCGATAGGAATCACGCCGGGTTGAGACGGCTTTGCGATGTCCGACCAGTCGGCCTGGAATTTGTTCAGCGAGGCCTCGGCGAGCGTGAGCTGCGGGCGACCGGCCTGTTTGCCGGCGTGGTCCAGGCGGAGCTTTTCGTAATCCGCGGAGAGCTTTTCGAGGAAGGCAGGCTTCTGCTCCGGGCTGAGCAGTGCGCTGACGACGTTGACCGAGCGGGAGGCGTCGAGCACATGGACGACTCCGGGCGCGTAGTGCTGGGTCACCTTCACGGCGGTGTGCGCCCTGCTGGTCGTGGCGCCGCCGATCATCAGCGGAAGCGTGAATCCCTCGCGCTGCATCTCCTTTGCAACATGGATCATCTCATCAAGCGACGGGGTGATCAGGCCGGAAAGGCCGATGATATCGCAGTTTTTTTCGCGCGCGGTGGAGAGGATTTTTTCGCTAGGAACCATCACGCCGAGATCGATGACCTCGTAGTTGTTGCAGGCCAGGACGACGCCGACGATGTTCTTGCCGATGTCGTGGACATCGCCTTTGACGGTGGCCATGAGGATCCGTCCCTGCGCGCGGGCGTCCGGGTTCGCGGCGCGCTCGGCTTCCATGTGAGGAGTGAGCCATGCGACAGATTTTTTCATCACGCGCGCGCTCTTCACGACCTGCGGCAGAAACATTTTGCCCGCGCCGAAGAGGTCGCCGACGACTTTCATGCCATCCATAAGCGGGCCCTCGATCACGAGCAGGCCGCGCTGATATTTGGCGAATGCCTCCTCGGTGTCGGCATCGACAAAATCGACAATCCCCTTGATGAGGGCGTGTTTGAGCCGCTCCTCGACCGTGCCCTCGCGCCAGGCAAGATCGGCAGTGGGAGCGGTGCCTCCGCTGGAACGGATCTTGATGGTGTCCGCAAATGTGACGAGCCTCTCGGTGGCATCCTCTCGGCGGTTGAGGATGACGTCCTCGATCAGGTTGCGCAGGTCGGCGGGGATCTCCTCGTAGACCCCGAGCATGCCCGCGTTCACGATGCCCATGTCGAGCCCGGCCTGGATCGCATGGTAAAGGAATGCCGAGTGCATCGCCTCGCGCACGGGGTTGTTGCCCCGGAAGGAGAAGGAGACATTGCTGATGCCGCCGCTTACCCTTGCGTGCGGGAGGTTGGCCTTGATCCAGCGCGTGGCCTCAATGAAGTCCTTGGCGTAGTTCGCGTGTTCCTCGATGCCGGTGGCGACGGTAAGAACGTTCGGGTCAAAGATGATGTCCTCGGGCGGGAATCCGACCTCATCGACCAGGATCCGGTAGGCCCGTTCGCAGATCGCGATCCTCCGCTCATAGTTGTCCGCCTGGCCGGCCTCGTCAAATGCCATGACGACTGCGGCGGCCCCATACCTGCGGACGAGCGTGGCGTGACGCCTGAATTCCTCCTCGCCGGATTTGAGCGAGATGGAATTCACGATTCCTTTGCCCTGCACGCAGCGGAGCCCGGCTTCGATGACTTCCCATTTCGAGGAATCGATCATGACCGGAACCCGCGAGATATCGGGTTCGCTGGCGATGAGGTTCAGAAACTTCGTCATGGCGGCCGCCCCGTCGAGCATGCCCTCGTCCATGTTGATATCGATGACCTGTGCTCCGGCTTCGACCTGCTGGCGCGCGACCGCGATCGCCTCGTCGTAATTTCCGGAAAGGATCAGCTTGGAAAACTTCGGGGAGCCGGTGACATTCGTGCGCTCGCCGACATTGATGAACGGGATTTCTGGTCGGGCGGTGAACGGCTCGAGCCCGCTGAGCCGCAGGGTTGTTTCGCGTTCCGGGATCCGCCTTGGCGGCAGCCCCTTCACGGCATCCGCCATGGCACGGATATGGTCGGGCGTTGTTCCGCAACAACCGCCCATGATGTTCAGCCAGCCCTGTTGCGCCCAATCGAAGAGCTGAGGGGCGAGGGATTCCGGGGTTTCCGGAAAGCCCGTCTCGGAAAGCGGTTCCGGCAGACCGGCGTTCGGATACGTGCTCACGTGAAACGGGGCGATCCGCGACAGCTCTTCTATATACGGACGCATTTCCTTCGGCCCGAGCGCGCAGTTCAGACCGATCGAGAGGAGCGGGAAGTGGGAGACTGAATTCAGGAACGCCTCCACGGTCTGCCCGGTGAGCGTGCGGCCGCTCAGGTCGGTGATCGTGCCGGAGACCATCACCGGGAGCCGCGGATGGGTGGTGAAAAACTCCGAGATCGCAAACAGGGCTGCCTTGGCGTTCAGCGTGTCAAAAATCGTCTCGACAAGAAGGATGTCCACTCCGCCCGCAACGAGGTGCTCCACCTGTTCGAGATATGCGGCAGCGACCTGCTCGAATGTGACATCACGTTTGCCCGGATCATTCACATCGCGCGAGATGGAGAGCGTCCGGTTGAGCGGCCCGATCGCTCCGGCCACAAAAACATGCCGGTCGACACAGGCATCCGCCGCCTCGCGCGCCAGCTTCGCCGCCTCGCGGTTCAGCTCGGGAACAAATTCCTCAAGCCCGTAATCCGCCTGCGCGATGACCGTGCCGCTGAACGTGTTGGTCTCGATGATATCCGCGCCTGCGGCGATGTATTTGCTGTGGATCTCACGGATGACCTCAGGGCGGGTGAGGACCAGAAGGTCGTTGTTTCCCTTGAGATCCTGCCCCTTCCAATCAGCGAACCGCTCCCCCCGGTAGTCGGCTTCCTGCAGCTTGTATCGCTGGACCATTGTCCCCATCGCTCCGTCCAGAATGAGGATACGTTCGGCAAGGAGTTCGCGGAGGCGCTTTTCGGTGGATGAAATCATGAGAGCAGGACACTTTACCTGCTATCCTGCCGGGGCAAACCGAAAAATTCGCGTCAGGTGGTCTGTGACCGTAGCCGGCTGACCGGAATTTCCCCCTCCGCGTCAGTCGGAGTCTGTAGAAATACCCGCCGTGTGCCTGCACAATGTGGGGTCTAAAGCGATCTCAACGCCGGATGCCAGGCACCCGGCACAGGGTATTCTCTCGAGGACGTCGTTGCGCTCCCGTCTTGTGCGGGTTTCAGCTGCCGCATATTGTGATTCGCGCAGGATGGCGCTTTCCCCAAACAAACGGCGGTTTTTCGCTCTGGGCCTCGGATTTGCCTGCCTGGCAGTCCAGATCGGCACGCTGGCGATTCTATTGGCGATTCACAAGGCCGGGGGTTCTCCGGGAAATGCCATGGGATCCATTGTGCTTGTTGTGCTGGCGGGAGTGATCCCGGTGGGGTTCAGTTTCCTATCCGCCGTGTGGGCGAAGAATTTTGACCGGGCGGCACTTATCACCGCGCTGGTGCCGGCTGCGGCGGCATTTATTGCGAGCTACGCGGGAAGCGTCCATGAATTCGGCTATCGTGAACCACACACGATGTATCACACGATTGGCGGGCCGGCTCATCCGCTTGATCCGATCGGTCAAGGCCTTGTCATTCTCCTATCCGGAACATGGGCGCTGGGCGTCGCCTTTGCCGCCAAAGCACTCAAGCGCGGCTTCTTCGCCATGCGCGGCCTGGGTGACACGGAACTGGAAACCAGCGAGTCAGACCGTCCGTTCGCTTTCCATCTGACCCTCATTGCAATCTTTGCAGCCTGTGTGGTGGGCATGGTGGCCTACGCAGGATATGTGGCTTTCCAGAACTTGCCGGAACAGCGCGTGGCCAAGTCAGCCCGCATTCTCGATTCTCCCGCATCGACAGCCGGAAAGCGCCAATGGGCATGGCGCCAGCTTTGGCGGATCCAATCACCGGCCTCGAATGCCGTCCTGGCCAAAGCCGCGGACGGGCAGCCGCCGCCATCGAACGTTCTGGCGGCCTGCCTGCTCGCAAGTCACAACGAAATTTCCCATCTCGCGCTGGCCGAGGCGACATTGATGCAACCGGTGCTACCGGCCAAGTGGGAATTTTTTCCAAATCCAGGAGCTCTGCTCGGGCATATCGAAGACAGCCGTGCAGCGCCGGTTCTGGCAAGGCTGATGAAGGCTCCGGACCCCCGGGTCCGCCAGGGGGCCGCACGGGCGCTGCGCCACATGAAGACCGGGGACTCCCTTGAGGCGCTCGCGGGAGGATTGAATGATCCTGACTGGGAAGTGCGCTGGCTGTCCGTGATGGGCCTGGCAGAAATCGTGGGCCCTAAGGATGGGAAGAGCTGGTATCCGGACAGCGACAAATTCAAAGCCGAGGAGAAAAAATACCTGGACCACTGGAATGCCTGGGCTGCAAGCCGTTCGCGTTCAGTCGATGGGAAATAGAAAGCTAACTACTGCATCTCCGCCAGAGCCTGCCGGACGGGGATTGTTGCGTTGGCTTGCTCGAATTTGTCACTCGCTGTCCGCGGATTCTGAGATTCCCGTATTGGCCGGAAGGTGCGGATCGGTTAGTCTGAAGCCATGAGTAAAATCCGGTTTCGTATTGTTCCGCCAGTGGATCGGCCATCGGACAATGCTTATGTGATCGGCGGCATCCCTGCTCTCGGAGACTGGAGCCCGGCGAAGGCGCTTCCGCTGCGTTGGGCGGATCCGTTTCTTGAGGGGGAATTCGAGGCGGAAACCGGGACGCATTTTGAATACAAGATCATCCGGGGAAGCTGGCAGACCGAGGCGGTGGATGCCTTCGGGCATGTGCCCGGCAACTACTTTCATGAGGTCTGGCTCGATGCAACGCTGCACCACACGGTGGCCGATTGGAAGGACCGGTATCATGGGCGGCTCACACGCGAGCGGATTCATTCGCGCGGCCTGGCGGGCTGGCGGGACCTGCTCGTCTGGCTGCCGCAAAGCTATGGGGTCGAGGTCAACCGGCGGTTTCCGGTGATTGTTCTGCATGATGGCGACAACGTCTTCAATCCCCTGACCAGCGCCGTCAGCGGAGTTGATCTGGCCGCCGATGAGTGGGTCAGCCTCCTCTCCTCGCACGGGGTCCTTCCGGAGTCGATCGTGGTCGGAATTTGTCACCCCGAAGGCTTCAGCGAGGAGAACAACTCCATGAGGGACTTTGATCTTTCGCCCGAACTCGGAGGGGCTGCGTATGCGCACTTTGTATCCACGGATCTGGTGGCCCACATGGATGCCCACTATCGGACTCTGCCGTCGCCGGATGCCCGCGTTCTTGGCGGAACATCGCTCGGCGCGCTCAACAGCTTTTATACAGCGTTGCGGCATCCGGGAGTTTTCGGAAACTTTCTTTGCCTCTCGACCTCATTCGAGGATCTGTCGCAATCGCTGCCCGCGGATTCCGCCCAGCTTCATGCCCTGGAGGTCGAACCGGCGCTGCCGGAAGGTGTCCGGATGTATTTCGACTACGGGACGCAGGGTCTGGATGAATGCTACGAACCCTACCACGCCGAGCTGGGATCGCTCCTCCGGCAGAAGGGCTGGAAGGATGGCGCGCAGTTTACCATTCGAAGAGTCGAGGGAGGCTCGCATAACGAGCTTTCCTGGAGAGTCCGCCTGGGAGAAGCCCTGCGGTTCGTCGCGGGCTGACAGCCTCCGCCACATTCCGCGCCCCCTGTATGGCCTGGAATATTTTTTATTCCGCCGGAACGGGTTCGAGCTTCCTATTGTAGAAAAGTCCCACTTCCGTCTTCGAGAGGGGCGACCCGGGTTCAAGGAACTGCACGTTGTTCTTCTCGCACACGACTTCGCCCGCCGCATTGGATATGACCAGATACCACCCTTTGTATTTCGAGCCGAAAATAGCGCCGGTATTGTCCCAATCGGTCACAACCTCCGGAGTGGTGAGCTCCACCTCCCGGAGCTGGGGGACTTCCATGGTCTTGTCGATCTTCTGAAGGAGATTGAAACTTTTCTGGTTCACCAGACTCTGGCCAAAGAGATAAAACTCCACGCGCAGCCCCGGGAAGGCGCGGTTGGGATCCGCATTCTGGAGCTTGATGAAAAAGGTGATCCGGTCCCTTTTGTCATCAAAATCTCCACCCTCGATTTTTGTGCTTTTGCCACGGCTCACGCTGACGTTGATCCGCGAATTAAAATCGACTTTTGTGCTCAGCGGGCCCGTTGCAGCCGTATTTGGCGGGGCAGTTCTGACAGACGTCGCAATCGGCTTTGGCGTTGGCGAAGGCTGGGGAGCAGTCCCTGGCGACGCCTTGATTGCGGTGGAGGCAGCGATCAGGTCAACTGCGGCGGCCGGAATGATCTCCCGGTTGTTCTGATAAAGAACCTCGACCTGCGGTTTGGCTGTGTCGGGAAGAACGCGGACCAGCGGGAGCGAGGTGCCCGCAGGGACCTGTGCCTGTCCAACGATCTTTCCATTCAAGTAGAGAGGAAAGACGATCTGATGCAGAAGGGTGACTTGCTTCGGCCAGATCGTGGGAGTGGCGGCGATAGCTGCAAAATCAAGGGTTGGTTCCGGAGTTGATTCCACCACCGGTGGCGGGGCCGGCGGCTCGGGGATGGGCGTGGGTTCGGGCGTTGGAGGTGGAGTCGGTTCCAGCGTGGGCTCCGGAGTTGGTTCGGGCGTGGGCTCCGGGGTTGAAACCGGAGTTGCTGACGGAAGGAGTCCGGGCATGTAGGTTTTCACCAGGTCCGGCCGGCCCAGAACGAGGTAGGCTGCCAGTGCAAGCAGGGCGATAAAAATAACGAGCCAGACCAAGGCTTTTCCCTCCCGGGATTGAAAGTGAACGGAAGGTCTCATCTTGAAATTCAGATAAACCTCCAATCGATCGGCCCGCAAGCACTCAATCGGCGCCGTATGAAAAAAACTAATGACCCGCCGCAGCCAAATTCCGATGCAAGCCTGTCTGGCAGGCAGCGGAAGCCGTCCGGACCCGGAAAATCCTACGGCACGTGAAAGTAATTCCGGCAGCGCTTGCCATGAACGGGGAATGGTGCTGGCATAGACGAACCCTTCCGTGAACAACCGATTCAAGAATCTCTTCTTCTGGCTCTCAGGGGCGGGCACCGACACACTCGAAGCCTGTCCCGGGTGGGAGCAGCGCAAATACGTCGCTTTCGGCGCAACCGTGCTTGTGCCATGCCTGTTCGCATTTATCGCGAGCGCCTATGCGATCTCGACGCTCACGGTCGATCCGTTTGTGATTTATCCGGTCGCGGCGGTCTGGTCATTCATCATCCTCTCCATTGACCGTGCGCTGCTGGCTTCCTACCGTCCTTTTCAATCCTGGCCCCGCAAGCTCGGGCAGTTTTCGCTGAGATTTGCCGTTGCAATTCTGATGGGCATCACGATCGCGCATCCGCTGGTGCTGCTTCTTTTCCGCGACACAATCTCCACAGTCGTCGAAAAGGACCGCGCGCAGGATATTGAAAAGACGCGCTCCGGATTTGATGCCGAAAAAGCCAAGATCCGGACCGGAATCGACAAACTGGAAAAAGGGATTGCCGAGCAGCGCGAGCTGTGGACGAAGACCTTTCAAGCCGAATTCATCATCCAGAAAACGACCTCCTCGATCGAAGACATGCCCGGACTCACCGAGCGTCAGAAAGCCGAGCTGAAAAAAGCGATCGATGCCGCAGTCGCCCCGTTTGCCGCACGCCTCAAGGAGATCGAGCCCCAGCTGGCCTCGCTGCTGCCAACTTACACCAAGGCGCAGAGCGAGCTCGAGTTCTGGCAGTCGGAATACGAGCGCGAACTCAACGGCCAGCGTTCGGGTCTTGTCGGCGAAGGCCCCAGGGCCCGCTCGATCCACACCGACCAGCTCGAACCCCGACGCCAGGAATCCGCAAGGCTTGGAGGACTCATCCAACACCTCACGGCGGAAAAATCGTCCCTCGAAACACAATCCCGCAGCGCGGAGGAATCTGCGATCTCAACATTCCGTGACCACATCGCGGGGATCGTGGCCGCCAACAAGGCGGAGTCGGATCGCGTGGCGGCCCTCAAGCGCCAGGTCGAGGAAAACCAGGCGGGAACATTCGTCGAACAGCAGAACTCCCTGCGCGGAACGATCAAGCAGCAGATCGATTCCCGGCTCGTCGCGCTGGCCACTGCGCAGCAGGAACTCGCCCGCGTCATCGACGAGGAATCCACCCGCCTCGCAGCCATCCGGGCCGAACCCCGCAAGGATATCCTCACCCAGACGCTGGCCCTCCATACGCTCTTCCGTGCGGGCGAAGATGCCGGAAAGTTTGCGCTTTGGACCTACATCATTCTCGCCTGCCTGTTCATGCTGGTGGATACGATCCCGCTCATCGTGAAATTTTTCACGAAGCCCGGCCCCTACGACAACCTCCTTGATCGTGAGGAAGTTTCGTATGATGCCGGACACAAGGCATTCCTCGGCAGCCACGCCCGCTACATGCACCAGCTCGAGGCCGGAAACCTCATGGCTGTGACCAGCAACCGGCGGCTTGAGTCCGCCCTGCTCGACGGAGTCGAGCACTCGCGGGCCGCCCGGGAATTTCTGGACTCGCTGATCGAGATGGAGAGGGCGTTTGCGGAAAAAATCCGCATGGAGGAATTGAGCGCTCAGGCAAAAACCCCTGAGTCAATCGCCGTGCTTCAGGCAATGAAGAAGCGCTTTTACGACGACCTTCACCGCCGGATGGAAACTTTCTTCGGCGGGAGCGGGGCCACGACCTGAATCGGCGCTTGAACGGAGTTGACGGCTGAGGAGACTCCTGCCATGAACAGCATCATGTTCAAACCGCTTATTCTCCCTGCCGCCGCCCTTGTCCTGCTCGCCACCGGATGTCAATCCACCGGTTCCAGTGACCGGTTTGCAAAGGCCGATGCCAACAAGGACGGCAAACTCACATCGAACGAGGCCAGTGACTTCGTCGTGATCGGTGTCTTCGAGTCGCTGGACTCCAACGGCGACGGAAAGCTCTCGCTTTCGGAATGTGCTGTCGAAGGCGCCCCCGCCACGGTCAAAGATTTTCAAAAGCGGGACGCCAACAACGACGGCGTCGTCACCCGTGAGGAGGCGATTGTCTACGGCCGCAAAAACGGCATTGTCCAGAAAGCGTTCCCGGCCGCCGACACAAACAAGGACGGCTTCCTCTGCCGCAAGGAAGTCACCACCTACTACGGGTCGAAGGAAGGCGCTCCGAACTGATCGGGTTGCCGGCCGGCTGAATCCCGGGTGCCGGGTCAGTTGATGGACGGGATTCTGATTTCGGAATCCGTCTCGGCCTCGTAGTCCACACCGTCGAGCCCGAATCCGAAAAGGCGCAGGAAGCTTGCCTGGTAGCCCTCAAAATCGCCAAGCGCAGGGAAGGTCTCCGTGTTCACTTCCTCCCAGCGCTGCCGCACGATCTCCTGGACCTCCGGATCCATCTCCCAGTCATCCAGCCGGATCCGTCCGGCTTCATCGGGTTCCGGATTGCGGAGGCGGTCGCGGAAGAGGCGATCCATCTGCTCGATGCAGTCCTCGTGCGAACCCCGGGATTTCATGACCTTGTAGAGGAGCGAGATGTAGAGCGGGACGACCGGGATGGCTGAACTGGCCTGGGTTACAAGCGCCTTGTTCACCGAGACCCAGGCCTTCCCGCCTATGAGGGACAAGCTGGCATCAAGCGCACTTTGAGCGCGCTCCAGATCCGCTTTCGCACGGCCGATCGTGCCGTCTTTGTAGATGGGCCATGTCAGCTCCGGACCAATGTAGGAATACGCGACAGTCTGTGTCCCCTCGGCAAGAACGTCCGCAGCTGAGAGTGCATCGAGCCACATTTCCCAGTCCTCTCCGCCCATCACCGCGACGGTCTGTGCAATCTCAGCTTCGCTGGCTGGGTCGATCGTCACATTGCTGATCGCCCCGGTAGCCGTGTTGAGATTCTTGTTGGTAAATGCCTCTCCAACCGGTTTGAGCACCGACGTGAATGTCAGGCCCGTTCCGGGATGGGTGCGCCTCGGGGATGCGAGGCTGTAGATCACACAGTCCACTTGTCCAAGGTCGGCTTTGATCGCCTCGATCACCCGGGCTTTGACTTCGTCGGAGAAGGCGTCTCCATTGATCGAGCGGGCGTAAAGGCCGGCGGATTTTGCCTCCGATTCGAAGGCGGCCGAGTTATACCAGCCGGCCGTGGCGGTGCGTTCCTTCGTGCCCGGCTGCTCGAAGAAGACCCCGAGCGTTGATGCGTGCGATCCAAACGCCGCGGCGATGCGTGACGCGAGCCCGTAGCCAGTGGAGGAACCGATCACGAGAACCTTTTTCGGACCGTCCACAATCGTCCCCCGGCTTCTGATGATGGAGATTTGCTCCGCCACGTGCCTGGCGCACCCTTCAGGATGGGCGGTCGTGCAGATGAAGCCGCGGATTTTTGGAACTACAATCATTGGGCGGATGAGGGTGCCCACCCTTCACCGCCCATGCAACCATTTTCCGGACCGCCACACGACGTTCACTTGGAGGGCTTCGTCAGGCAATCCGCCCAGTGAGCGAGGAAAAACTGTTTCTGTTCGGGCAGGAACGTCTCCGAGCGGCCGATGATCGGCCGCAGCGCGGTCATCATCTGGAGCGATACGATCAGGTAAATCACCATCCAGACCGTCAGATTTCCTTTTGAAGACTGGCTCGCCAATTGAATGCAGCGCTTCAGAAGACTGAACCCGAAGCACATCGCCACCATCCAGAAAATTAAATGAAGGAAGCCCATGAGGCCAATGGAATCGGTGGATTGCGAGAAGACCCAGGCCACCGGCGCGAAGCTGATCAATAGAAGCGCGGAGAGGCAGGTGGAGGAAACCAGCATGCCGGCCACCTGCCGAAGATTCCCGTCGGATCCGCTAAGGCACAAAAATATGTAGAGGCTGGGCAGACAGATCAGCAGGCTGAGTGCAGAGCCCAGGATGATTTTCACGGGAGCAATCCAGAGCTGGCTGCCTCCTGACATGCTTCCCACCACGATTCCGTAAACGCCGAGGGAGAGCACTGCAATCAATGCCAGCGCCGCTGCGACAGGGAGAGCGCGGCCATTGCTGATTTCCCAGATCACGCGTCCGGGTTGCTTGAGAAGCGCCTCAAAAATTGAAATGAGGTCGAGCCTCCCGGTCATAGGGGCATAGAGGAAGCGCCCGGGTTTTGATGGTGAGGGTTCGGATGGAGCGGGTTGGTTTTCAGTCATGGTATTGGATGTGTTTGAGAATCAGCGGAAGAGAAGGTGGAGCGAGTTCCAAACCGCCTCGAAAAAATTTCCTCTCAGCGGATCCACCCTCAGGAACTGGACCGGGAGGCCGGGGCTGCCGATGAACGGCCGGAGAATCCACGAGATCTGGCTGCCCAGCAGAAGGTTGCCGCCGAGCCAGGAAAGAAGTGTCATCCAGGCCGCGCGACGGTTTCCGGCGATATGGCGAAGAAGGAGAAGCAGCCGGTGGTTTCCCATAATTCCTGCAAACGCGATCAGTGAGACGTGAGCAAGGAGAGTCACGCTGTGGCCGGTGATCGCGCGCGCGTCTCCCAGCGGAGGCGTATTCCAGAGCAGGAAAAGCATGACCGGCGCGAAGGCCGCGAGAATCATCGCGACGATCGTGAAGCTCATCAGGATCGCCAGCGTCGTTTGCCGGAAACCCAGGTCAGCGCCGAGAAGCTGGGCAAGGAATCCATTGAGCAGAGCGTTCCCGCCGCAGGTCAGAAAAACAAGAAGAGGAAATTTGATTGCCGTGAAGAGCGACTGTGTCGCATCGCGCCACAAGCCGAGCGTAACCCCGTAGATCGCACAGCCCGCCACAATCGTGCCGCAGCAGGCGAGGGGCCAACCCCACCCGGGTTCAGCAATCCTGACAGCGAGTTGGCGGGCATCCCCGGCCAGCAGTGCCCGGAGGCCATTGCGAACATTTTTCACGTCGCGCAATGTGACACCGCCACGTGATGAGATGATGAAGGCCCGGTGAAGATTCCGTGAAATCGCAACGGCTTCGCGTCACGAGTCCCACTCCAGGGAAAGCGCTGTTTGCAGGCGCCGGATTTCCTAGGCAGCAGTCAGGAAGCGGAACGCGCGATCCGGGAATCCCGGCAGGCCCTCATGTCCGTAATCGTGATAGATTGCGGCATCCTTTTCCGTGGAAATATTGTTGTAGACGGCAAACTGGCTCGAGGGCGGGCAGATATTATCCATCAGGGTCAACCCCATGAGCACGCTGGCCTTGATGCGCGGGGCCAGGTGGTGGACGTCGATGTAGCCCAGCGTGTTGAATATCTCATCCTCCCGCTCATGAAGCGGATCGAACATCCTGAGGTAGTTTCGAAGCTCGCTGTAGGCATCCTTGGCGAGGTCCATCTCCCACACGCGCTTGTAGTCTGACAGAAACGGGAAGACGGAGACGCACCGTTTGATGCGGGGTTCGAGAGCGGCACAGGCGATCGAGAGAGCGCCGCCCTGCGAGCCGCCCATGCAGGAGAGCTCGGTGACTTCGGAAAACCCGGACACGACTCTCGCGAGTTGCACGGTATCCAGGAAGATCTGCCGGAAGAGGAGTTTGTCAGGCGATTCATCCAGCCCCCGGATGATGTGACCCTGGAGAGTGTTGCCCCGGACGCCGCCCGGATCCTGGCTCCGGCCGCCCTGGCCCCGGCAGTCCAACGCCGCAACCGCCATTCCCTGCCCGACGTATGATAGCTTGTCCTGCCAGTCGCCGCTTTGGCCGGAGTAACCGTGGAAAAGGAGGAGTCCGGGGCCGGGTTTGGCCGGCTGCTCGGGCCGCAGGTATTTTGCGTAAATCCGTGCTCCGCCCACGCTCTTGAAATACAGATCAAACGTCTCGACCCCCCTCGCGCCCAAAGCATCGCAGGGAATCAGCTCCGGCTCGGGGTTGATCGAATCCAGCTCGGCAAGCGCGCGCGCCCAGTATTCATCAAAGTCTGCAGGCTTCGGGTTGATCCCGAGATAGGTGCGGAGTTCGCTGAGCGGTTTGTCGAGGACGGGCATGGTTCAGGGCAGGATATTGAGGATAGGTTTTGGAAAGATTCCGATGATGAGGATCAGAGCTGCGAGAAATGCTGCCGCAAACCGGGTAAGGGCGGATACTTCGACGGGGCCGGAATCCGCCGGAGCCGGTTGCCAATACATCGCGCGGACAACCTTGAGGTAGTAGTAAAACCCGCAGGCAACAGTCACGACGCCGATGGCGACCAGAAGGTAATGCTGCTCCCGCATCGCAGCTTCGAAGATGAAGAATTTCCCGAGGAAGCCGACCGTGAATGGCAGCCCTGCAAGCGAGAGCATCGAGATGAGCATCGCCAGAGCAAGACCGGGAGCCCGCCGGCCCAGCCCGTTGAAATGGGAGATATCGTCGCCTCCGGTGGCCTTCGCGACCGGAATGAGAACGAGAAACGCCAGGAATGTCATCAGGAGATAGCCGGCCAGATAAAAAACAACCGCCCGCCCGGCCTGCGGCGATCCGACGCTCGCAACACCCACCAGCAAATAACCGGCGTGTGCTATGCTCGAATATCCCAGCAGCCGCTTGAGATTCATCTGTGGCATCGCCGCCAGGTTTCCGTAGATCAATGTGAAGCCCGCAAGGATCTGCAGGACCGTGATCACCTTGGCTTCGATCTCCGGAACCGTCAGAAACGGCCCAAGGACACGCATCAACACCACGAATCCTGCGGCTTTGGATCCCACGGATAAGAATGCCGTAACCGGTGTGGGCGCGCCCTGATAGACGTCCGGAACCCAGAATTGGAACGGTGCTGCGGCGACCTTGAACCCGAGGGCCACCAGCACCAAACCCAAACCGAACAGGAGCGCCGTCTGGCTGGATTGAGGGATGGCTGGAATGCCCGCAAACGCCGCCGAGATCGCATATAAACCGGTCTGCCCGGACAACCCGTAAATCCAAGTGATCCCATAAACCAGGAACCCGGTGGAGAGAGCGCCGAGGATCAGGTATTTGGTGCCGGCCTCAAGGCTCGCCACGCTCTTCCTCATATACGCGACCTGGATGTAGAACGAAATTGTCACCAGCTCGAGCGCGCAGAATATCATGACGAAATCGGCCGCGGAAGCCATCCACATCAGGCCTGCACAGGTGAAGACCGGCAGGATAAAAAACTCGCCGAGTCCCGCGCCGGGTTTCGAGCCGGGAACAAACCGCTCCACGACCGGCGCATACTCGACCGACAGGACGAGTGTCAGGATGGTTGCGACGAGGGCGAACTGTTTGAAGAATACGCCAAGCGGATCGGCGGTGTAGAAACCGGCAGGCACGGCCCACAGGGCCGTGGGTTGCAGGAAGAGGGTGCCAACAAAGAAGCCCGCGAGCCAGACGATCGCAATATAGGCCAGGTTGCGTTTGTCCATTGTCGGGAAAAACGCATCGGCAAGGAGCAACACGATCCCCAGAAACAGCACGTAGAATTCGACAGGAAAGCTGGGTATCATAGCCAGATCGAGGCGCACTCGATGAATTTGATGAGAAGATGCGGGAAGAATCCGGTCACAAGCATCACCACGATGAGCGTGACGATGGCGACCCGGGCAGATCCAGAAATTTCCGGAAGCCCCGCCCAGCGGTCATTCAGCGGACCGAAGAAAATGCGGCGGTAGGCGCGAAGCATATAGACGGCGGAGATCACCACGCCCCACACGGCGCAGACGGTGGCGATCTGAAAATTGTTGAGCGCGAAGATCTCGACCCCGTTCACGGAATCCATGAGAGGCTCCCCGCCGACAAACGAGCCGAAAAACACGAGCAGTTCTCCGGGAAATCCAACAAACCCGGGAAGCCCGATTGCGGCAAATGCCGCGAACCCGAAGAGGAGCCCGAAGGCCGGCATCGGCTTCGCGAATCCGCCGAGTTCGGCGAAGTCGAGGGTCCCGGTGCGCTCCCGCAATTCTCCGCTGAGAGCGAACAGCGCCGCGATCGAAAGCCCGTGGGCGAAAAGCATCAGCGATGCACCGGTCACGCTGAAGACGTTGAGCGCGGCGAACCCGAGGAAGATGTAGCCCATGTGCATCACGCTTGAGTAGCCGAGCATCCAGTCGAGCTTCCTCTGGGAGATCGTGACATATCCGACGTAGAGAATGTTTCCAACGAGCAGGACGAGCAGAAGGTTGGCGAAGTGCGCCACGGACTCGGGAAGGATCGGATAGGCGATTCGGATCAAGCCGTAGAGGCCGAATTTTTTCAAAACTCCCGCATGGAGCATTGCCGCCGGTGCGGGCGCGCTGGCATAGGCCTGGGGAGCCCAGGTGTGAAACGGGAAAAGTGAGACGAGGATTCCGAATCCGAGGAGCAGCAGCAGGTAAACCCAGTTGCCGTCCCTGAGCACTCCGAGCTCGGCCATGCCGATGATCGAGCGCAGGTCGAATGTCCGCGACCCTTCCGGCTGGATCAGGTAGAGGCCGATCAAACCGAGCAGGAGGACGAAGCTGCCGAGCGCAAGATAGATCGTCGCCTTCCAGGCTGCGGCCTGGCGGTCGCCAGAGCCCCAGATGCCGATGAGCAGAAACGTCGGGATCAACGCCAGCTCGTGGAACATGTAAAAAAAGAATAGGTCGATCGAGGCGAATGCCCCGAGCCCGCCGGCCGAAATAAAGAGCAGGGAAGCGTAGAACCAGTTTGCATTCTTTTCGGGCGTGCGGGCGACCGCCACCGCCGCGACGGTCACCAGCGCGGCCAGCAGGAGCATGATCAGGCTCAGGCCATCCGCGCCCAGGGTGAAGGCGATCCCCATCGAGGGGATCACAGGCGTCGTGGAGACAAACTGGTAGGGGGCTTCTCCGGTTTTATACACGGCGAACAATGCGAGAACGAAGACCAGATTGGCGACGGATGCGACGAGAGCGGTCATCCGGGCCTGCGAGCCAACGAGGATAAACGCGATGGCCACCAGCGGCACGAGGATCAGGAAAAGGAGTGGGCTGACCATGCTCATCGGAAAATCAAAAAGTAGAGAAGCCCGACCACTCCGGCTCCGAAGAAAAAGGCGTAGGCCTGGATGTTCCCGATTTGGAGGAACCGGAGCACGAACCCGCCGGCCCAGGCGATTTTGCTGGGGATCTGGACGATAAACAGATCGACGATCCAGCGGTCGGCCCAGGAAAGAACCGCAGCTCCACCATCCTGGATGTTTTTCACAATCCAGGCATAGAGGTCATCGATATAGAGGCGGTTTGCGAAGAGCGGAATGGAAATCGGATCCTTTTCGGCATTGCGGTAGAGGAGGAATGCCGAGACGACGCCCACCGCAAAAAGGAGGAGCAGAACCGGGTGGAGGAGGTGCGGGACATGCGCCGGATCCTCGACATGGAAGAAGACTTTCTCAATGAACGGGTAGCCCGCTATGAGCGATGGCAGCGCGAGGCAGGCCAGGGGCACAAGCATGACGAGCGGGGATTCCACCGCATGCTTGGCGTGGTCATCGCGCGGCTTGCCGAGAAATACGACCGTAAGGAGGCGGACCGTGTAGAAAGCAGTCAACCCGGCCGTGGCAACGGAGAGCCATCCGAGGAAAGGATGCTTCACCACCGCCCAGGCAATAATGATGTCCTTGCTGTAGTAACCGCTAAAGAACGGGCAGCCGGAGAGGGCCATGCCTCCGACAACCATTGCCAGGAAAGTGAACGGCATCTTGTTCTTCAGGGCGCCCATTTTCCAGATGTTCTGCTCGTGGTGCATGCCGACGATCACCGATCCCGCGCAGAGGAAGAGAAGACACTTGAAGCATGCGTGGGTGAAGAGGTGGAACATCGACACGTCGGGCGAGTTGGCCGACGCGATGCCCAGGACCATGTAGCCGAGCTGGGAGATGGTGGAATAGGCGAGGATCCTTTTAATGTCGTCCTGCTGCGTGGCCATGAGGGCTGCCGCAAAGCAGGTGATGCCTCCGATCCAGGCGATGACGTCGAGCGCGTGGGGCGCGGCTTCAAGGATCGGGAAGATCCTGGCGAGCATATAAACGCCTGCGGCCACCATCGTCGCCGCATGAAGCAGCGAGGAGACGGGGGTCGGGCCTTCCATCGAGTTCGGAAGCCACACGTGCAGGGGCATCTGCGCGGATTTTCCCACCGTGCCGCAAAAGATCAAAACGCAGGCGACCGTGAGATAGATCGGGTTTGAGGCAAACCGTGCGATTTCCTGATCGGATGTCAGTTCCCCGAACATCAGGGTCCCGGTGGCAAACCACAGAAAAAGTATGCCGAGCAGGAATCCGAAGTCGCCCACACGGTTGACGATGAACGCCTGCTTGCTGGCGTCCGCGGCGGAGTCCTTCTTGAAGTAGTGTCCGATCAGGATGTAGGAACTCAGGCCGACGAGTTCCCAGAAGATGAACATCATCATGAAATTGTCCGCGAGGACGATTCCGAGCATCGAGAAGAGGAACAGGGCGAGACCTGCAAAATATCTCCAGTAGCCCTCCTCGGTCTTCATATAGCCGATCGAGTAGGTGAAGACGAGCGTCGCAATCGTCGTGACCACCACGAGCATGACCTTGCTCAGGTGGTCGATCGTGACGCCGATCGGAATGTGGAGGTCCATCTGCAGCCAGGAGTCGCCGAGGCCGATCCAGGTGAACTGCAGCGACTCCGTGGGATCGGGCTGGAAAAACAGCCACCAGCTCAGAACGCATCCGACGGCCGCCGAGGCGATTGCCAGCCCGGCACTCAGCGGCTTGGAATGCCTTCCGGTGAAGAGAATCACCGCCGCTGCGGCGAGCGGTGTGAAAAGGATGATCCAGGGCGCGGTCAACGTGCTCATCAAAACTTCAAGGTGTCGAGATCCTCGACATGGATGGTTTGCTTGGCGCGGAACAGGGCCACGATGATCGCCAGCCCGACCGCGACTTCGGCCGCGGCAACCGTGATGATGAAAAAGACGAGCACTTGGGCATTGTAGCCGGGGAGGCCGTCAAGGCCCGGATGGAACCGCGAAAATGCGACCAGTGAAAGGTTCGCGGCATTGAGCATCAGCTCCAGCCCCATGAAGATGATGAGAATATTCCGCCGCAGCAGCACGCCGAGCAGTCCGATCGAGAACAGGCCGCCGCTGACAAGAAGATAATGGGCGAGAGTGGGCATCCTAGGAAAATGCGAAATGGGAAATGCGAAATGGGAAATGGAGAGCCATCCGCGATGCGCGCGGTATTTTGCTCTCCGGTTTCCGCTTTCCGCTTTCCGGTTTCATTTCAGCTCCCTCCGGCTGAGGACAACCACTCCGATGGTGGAAACGAGGAGGAGGACACCGATAATCTGAAACGGAAGATTGAAATTTCTGAAGAGTGCGACGCCGACCTGGGCGACATCGTTGACGCCTGGCAGGATCTCCGGCTTGGCCTGACCGGCGTCCGGAAGCGAGGAAACCACCTTGATGAGCGCTGCAAAGAACCCCGCAAAAACCAGCCCCCCGCCGGCCCACGCCGCGAGTTTGACAGGACGCCGCCCCTCGGTGCGAAGGTCCAGAAGCATGATGATGAAAAGGAAGAGCACCATCACGGCGCCGGCGTAAACAAGCACCTGCACGACCGCAATGAAAAATGCGTCCAGCGTGACGAAGAGCGCCGCCAGCCCCACAAACGACATCACCAGGCTCATCGCGCTCGAGACCGGGCTCCGGAAAATCACCACTCCCGCCGCGAAGAGGAGCGTCATGATGGCGAAAACCCAGAAGAGTGCGAGCTGCATGGTAAATCGGCGGTTTTTCTATCAGGAGCGGTTGGGGTCGGCTACTTTTTTTCGTTCCACTTGTTGACCAGGCCGGGCATCTCCCCTCCAAGCTCGTAGAGTTTCGCCTTGTCGTGATTCATTTCCGCGCGGGTGTAGCCGGTGATCGAGTAGTCCTTGCGCAGGAAAATCGCCTGCTCCGGGCAAACCTCCTGGCAGAGCCCGCAGTAGATGCAGCGGATCATGTCGATATCGAATTCCTTAGGCCGCTTCTCCACCTTGTCCCAGCGCTCGCCGGCGGGGATTTCCTCCGGGCGGATGGTGATTGCACGGGGCGGGCAGATGAACTCGCAGAGCTGGCAGGCCACGCACCGCTCCCGCCCCCAGTCATCCTTGACCAGCGTGGGCGCGCCCCGGTACCACTCCGGAAGGCTGCCATCCCACTTCTGCTCGGGATATTCCATCGTCACCTTTGTGCGCCCGAGCAGCCGGTTGACGATGTGCCTGAAGGTGATGAACAGCCCGGCCAGGATCGCCGGCAGGTACAGCTTCTCGGAGATGGTGAGACGTGGACGTTGGACAGCAAGTGCCATAGGAATCGGGATTTCGTAACAAGGTTCGTCACGCCTGACAACTGCGGACTCAAAAATCTCCGCCATCGCCTCAAAACACGCCGGTACGCCCGGCTTCGTGCGCTCCCGCCCAGCCGGCATTCCCGCGCAGCCACGCCCGGACCCGCGGGATTCTGCGCACTCGTGATGAGAATCAGGAAATTTGCATTGAAACATGGCCGTTTCCATGCGTCTCTATGAGGCCAACAAAGCCTATGAAACCATCTTCGATGATCGCAACCGGCTGCGCACTGGCCGTGGCATTGGCAGCCTGCCAGCAAAGTGAGGAGAGCAATTCCACCTCCGGCAGGAACCGCTTCGGCTATCGCGGGACGGCCGGTGATTCTGCGGAAACCAAATTTGCGACTCCGACCCCCACCCCGGATCCCTACGCGACACCGACACCTCCTCCGGAGCAAACGGCACCGATCTCGGCCGCTCCGACACCGACTCCGCCTCCGGCGGCCCCTTCGCGAGAGATGTCCTACGGAACGCCCGTTCCCGGGAAGCCCGGCTTTGTCACCAGTCCGCACTCCCCGTACGCAGGCTATGTCGACGTGCGCGGATTCCCTCCCGGCACCGAAGTGAAGTGCCCCTACTCGGGCAAGATCTTTCTGGTGCCCTGAGCAGGAAAGCCGCGATTCTTGGCCCCGGCCTGATCGGCGGTTCACTGGCGATGGCACTGCGCCGCGGTTCGGCGCCGTGGGATGTTTCGCTGTGGACCCGCCGTGCGGAGTCTGTGCCCCTCATTGAATCCGCCGTGCCGGATTGCAAGGTTTCCTGCGACTTGCCGTCCGCTCTCGACGGGGCTGGAATGGTCGTGCTGTGCACCT
>CAZRIL010000040.1:0-38908 GCA_964600115.1 uncultured Chthoniobacter sp.
AAAGGCGCATGGCGCCACCGACTATGCATTTGACGGGGCGATCTCCCGTCCGGTTTTGGAGAATTACCTCGCCCGCTCGATCACGATGAGCAGCCTGGCCGACTTGGCCCAATTGGACGAGGACCTGCGGATGCTGAGGAATATCGGCGCAAAATTCGTCGGCCGGGCCGCCTACGTCTGGAGCCAGGATCGTGACGAGGAGGCGCACTTCGCCGGGGCGGCGGAAGCCGTAAAGGCATACAGAGATCAGGATCCGGATACGGTTTTCCAGGCGGCAATTTTTGAGGCCGTGGCAGAACACGTCACTTCCCAAAACCAAATTCCCCCGTGGGTGTTCGAGGAATTCGGATTGCCGGTCGAATCCCGGACCTTCGAGTATGAAGCCATGCTTTACGATTCGTCCTGCCAGGAGGGACCGATCGTCAAATGGCGGCCCCATGCCGGGAATAACTGGATGCACAGGTATTTTCGCGACGGCACTTCTGTTCCGGACATGTCCAAACCCGAGACGCAGATGTGGTTCTATTACCGTGCGCGGCGTTACATCGATGCGGGTTACGAAGCTTTGCATTTAGGTCAGGTGCATCTGATGAACGCCAACGATCCCGGCCACAAGCACTGGTGGAGTGTGCTGGAGCGGATCCGCCGCTATGCCAGGGAACATTCCCGGAGACATTTCATTTTGCTGGATGCCCACACTCACGGAGTCGCCCTTGATGATGGAAGTTTGCTTTTCGATTTCCATTCCTATCCGCAGCACATCAAGGATGTTGTCGAAAAGCCCGGGCATGGAGTCTTGGAGGCCGGATTCCGGCATGCCATCTACGGTAACAGCCTCGGTGGCCGCACTCCCTCCGGCTGGTCCTGCGAATCGCTGCCGTTCCTTGTGGAGTTTGATAACTATGGCTCATCCGGCAAACCGGGAACCCATCTGGACGAGATGATGTGGGTCTGGGGCTGTGATGAAATCTGTTGGTTCGCCCGCCAGCCGGAGTCCTACCGGAATGAGTATCTGCGCTACGCCTGGAAGCGGGTTCGGGAACTGGATTCCAATGGATATCTCCAGATGCCCGGTTCGCGCCGCCTCATCGATCCGATCGACGGGGTGGATCGATATCATGCCAACACCCCGTCTCCCGCTTGTCCGACAGGCTTCGGCCAGGAGCAGACGATCAAAGACCTTTGGGGGGAGAGAGCAGGCCAACAAAACCCTGTGGAACCGTGACCGCAGACCGGATCGAGTAACAAATGGAAGAAACGAATTCTATCACGCCGGCTCTTCGCCGGCTCTCCCTGGTTGTCAGCCTGCTTGTCACGCTGGGCTCTGCCACTGCCGCTGCCACTGACGCGAAGCCGAATTTTGTCTTTCTGATGTCCGAGGATAATTCGAAGTATTTCATGAAGATGTTCGATCCTAACGGTCCCTCGACACCGAATATCGAAAGCCTCGCGGCGCAGGGAATAGCGTTCGACCGCGCATTCTGCAATGGGCCGGTCTGCTCGGTGGCGCGTTCGACGCTCATCACCGGCAGCCATGCGCCCCGCATCGGCACGCAGTATCATCGCAAATCGGTCACAGTGCCGATGCCCGAGGGTCTGCGCATGTTTCCGGCCTACCTTCGCGAGGCGGGCTATTTCACGGTCACCAATGGAAAGAAGGACTATAATGCCACGGAAGATGCGGGCGTCTGGGATAAGTCGGCGCCGGACGGCTCGTGGCGTGACCGGAAGCCGGGCCAGCCGTTCTTCTTCACCCAGAGCTTCGGAGCCTCGCACGAGAGCGCCCTTCACTTCTCCGAGGCGGCCATGGCGCAGAAACCAACAAAAACCGACCCGGCCACCGTCTTCGTGCCACCGATCCATCCCGACACCCCGGCGTTTCGTTACACCTACGCGCATTACCACGATCGCATCCAGGAAATGGACAAGAAGATCGGCGCGGTGGTGGCCGAACTGGAAGCTGATGGCCTGCTTGATGACACGTTTGTATTTTACTTCGGCGACAACGGCGGAGTGCTTCCGGGCAGCAAGGGATTCGCTAACGAGACAGGCCTCCATGTCCCGCTTGTGGTGCGGATTCCAAAGAACTTCAAACACCTTGTGGATGCGCCGGCAGGCACACGCGTCGGAGGGTTCGTGAGCTTCGTTGATTTCGGCCCGACGGTTCTGAATCTGGCCGGGATCAAAACGCCGGAAACCATGGATGGCCGCCCGTTCCTGGGCCCGGGAATCACCCTCGCTGAAGTCAACCAGCGGGACGAGACGTTCGGATATGCCGACCGCTTCGACGAGAAATCCGACCTCGTCCGCACGCTGCGCAAGGGTCGGTTCAAATACGTGCGGAGCTACCAGCCGTTCAACTTCGACGGCCTCCAGAACAACTATCGCTACGAGACTCTCGCCTGCCGCGAATGGCGCGACCTTTACAAGGCCGGCAAACTCAATGCCGTGCAGAGCCGCTTCTTCGAGCCCCGCGCTCCGGAGGCGCTCTACGACATCGACGAGGACCCCTACGAAACCCGCAACCTGGCCGGCGATCCCGCGCATCGCGAAACGCTTGAGCAACTTCGAGGACGCCTCACGGATTGGGTCAAAGGCCTGCCAGACCTCGGCTTCTACCCGGAAAGCCGTCTCGCGGACGACGCCTTCAAGAGCCCGGTCCCTTTCGGCCAGGCACACAAGCAGGAGATCGCACGGTTGGTGGACATCGCTGATCTCGAGTTGGTCCCATTCGCCAACGCGCAGGACCGGCTCAAAGCCGCCCTGGCTTCGGAGAACCCCTGGGATCGGTATTGGGCGCTAATCGTCTGCAGCGCCCATGGAATCGCGGCGGAACCACTCGTTCCCACCGCACAAACCCTTGCCGCCAGCGATCCGGAAAACCTGGTCCGCGTCCGCGCCGCCGAGTTCCTCGGCTTGATCGGCAAAGCAGACCCCCGTCCGGTCGTCATGGACGCTCTGGCCCGTGCGCGTTCCCCGCTTGAGGCCGGCCTGATCCTCAATACGCTGGTTCTGCTTCGCGACGGCAAGCCGGGATACGCGTTTGAGGTGACTCGCGACACCCCGATCGGCGGAGATACCGACGCACCCGGCAAAGCCATCATCAAAAGCCGCTTGGAATATCTGGGCGTATTGGAGAAGCCAAAACCGGCATCGCAAAAGGACCTTTAGGGAATCCGGGCAGGGATCACGGCAGATACCCCCCCACCTCTTTCACCCGGCTGCGCAGCCGGTCCACCGGGATGGCCCGGACATCACCCCCGTGGCTCACTGCGGCATGGGCCGCGGCCATTCCGGCTGCCTCGCCCATGGCGAGGCATACCGGCATCACGCGAACGCTTCCCTGCACGACCCGCTCGCAGGAGATCGAGCGACCCGCAACGAGCACATTGCGCAGCCCGTGCGGTATGAGCGCCCGGTAAGGAATCCCGTGTGACTCGCCCTTTTGATACCGGATCGTATCCGAGAGGAGTTGCTCCATCGCTTTGGAATCCTTGGGCGATTCCTCGCGGGCAAGATGCATGTCGATAAAGTAGGAGTTGCGGCAGATCTCATCCTCAAAACTCCGCCGCTGCAGGTAGTCATCAAGCGTGATCGAGTAATCGCCCACAACCCGCCGGGTTTCGCGAATGCCAACCACGCCGCCGGTCATGATGAGGAAGGCGTTTGCGAAAGCCTCCGGGCAGTATTTTGCCAGCGCATCGCGGAATTGCTCCGCCATCTTTCGTCCGAGCACCAAGGCCCGCGAGACACTTTCCGGATCCGTGTTGTCGATGTCCCAGAGATGACCGGCATTGAATCCCACTGTACGGGGCCCGATGAGTTTGTTGCAGATATGCGAATCCGGGATCAGCGGATATTCGCCGGATGCCAGAATCTTGTAGATCGGGCTGTCCGGCCACTCCGCCGCAAGATTGAAATGGATAAACCGGTAGGCATACTCATCCACATTGGTCAGGACAAAACAGTGCGTCGCCGGCATCATCTTTCCGGCCTCATCGCCTTTATGAAACTCCGCACCGGCCCAGGCGCAAAGATCGGCATCGCCGGAGCAGTCGACATAGACTTTCGCCCGCATCGCCGTCAGCCCGGCCTTGTTGGCAACCAGGATTGTGCTCACATCGCCGTTCTCGTCGCGCTCCACAGAGGCGAGAACGGTCTGGAATAGGATGGAGGCTCCGGCTTCGGTCACCAGATCGTCATAGACCCGCTTGAGCCGCTCCGGATCGATCGCCACCCAATCGAGATCGGTGGCCTTCACATGCGGTTGCCCGTCCTTGCATCGATTGAGCACGGTTTCCGCCAGTCCCCGGTAGATGATTTTTTCCTTGTCGGAAAACGGGCACCACGCGGGCACGAGGGCTCCTGTGCCGGATCCGCCCAGAACCCCGCTCGCCTCGATCAGCAAAGTTTTTGCGCCCTCACGGGCCGCTGCAGCCGCAGCCGTGCAACCCGAGGGCCCTCCTCCTACAACGATCACATCCCAGGTGTCATCAAGTGGAAGGGCTGCAGGGCGGGGAATATAGGTTTTCATATATGGGATGGGGGGCGCTTCGACTATTTCGAGATATTGTCCGTGATCGCTGCAAGAAACTGTTTGTGATAGTCTGTGAAGTTTTTACCGGCCGCGTTGCGGGTCATTACGATCACCATGTCGTTCTCTGGATCAACCCGCAAGGTCGCCGAGGAAGCGGCGCCGTGGCCGAACGTTCCTTTGCCGAGGCCGTCGCCATTGCACCAAGCGAGGCCGATCCCCCAGTTGATGGTTGTTTCGGGGTCGAGCAGCTTCGTCAACCGCACCGGCAGAAACTTCTCAAAGGTCTCAGGGCTCAGGAATTGCTTGTCCCCATAGCTGCCACGGTTCAGGAGCATCTGGCCGAATTTTGCGATGTCCATGGGCGTGCTGGTGGCCCCGCCGGAACTGTCGACCACACTTGTATGCGAGCAACCGAGCGGATCGAGAAGATGGCGCTTGTAAAACTGCGGCAGAGCCTCGCCGGTGATCGTCTCGATCACCTTGCTGCCGAGCGATGCGCCGGCCCCGTTGTATTCAAAGCGCTTCCCAACCGGCAGGTTGGGATAATAACCGGCGATCACGTCATCGAAGTCATTCAGGTCGTCTCCCCAATGCCCCTGCAGTCCGCTTGTGTGCGTGTAGAGGTGACGGATCGTCAATGGAACGGGGACAGACGCCATCCCGAAGGATGGAAGGTATTTTACCACCGGATCATCGAGGTTCACCAGCCCCTGGTCGACGAGCATCATCATCAGTGTGCCGGACATGGATTTTGTGATGGAGGCCATCCAGCTCTCGGTATCCAGGGTCATCGGTTTTCCATCGCGCTGGCCATAGGCTTTGCACAAAACGATCACACCATGCCGTGCGACGCATACAGCAAATGCCTCGTCACTGTTCGCGGCCCAATCGTTCAGCAGGCTATCCAGCTTTTCGGCGGTGCCCGGTTTCATCCCCGCCTCCTTGATCGAGCCTTCGTGCAGCACCGTCGCCGGGTTGCCTTTGACCGCACGCGGACAGACAAATGGATCCGGATGCGCCTTGTCAGCTGCGGCAAGCTTGCGCTTCAACCCGACCCACCACTGCCGGTCGCGTGCTTGAAAATCATCGGAGAGAGGTGCGTCCACCGCCCCCTCCTCTATTTCGAAGAGACCACTCAACAGCGCGGGTGAGAGTGAACTGTTCGAGTCATGGGAGAAACTTTCCTTTACCAGAAGTTTCAGATACTTGCCGATCGAGTTCTTTTGCTCCGCCACAACAGCGGCGCTGATCCCGGATTCCTCCGGGAATTCGAAAGTTCCCACTATCTGCTTCCACCACGGAAAATTCCGGGGCAGGCAGAACAGTGTCCGCAGCCGCCGGAATGTTTCGCCCTTTTCTGTCTTGATCTCCACAACCGCGCCGTAGCGGCCCGGCTTATCGGCTGTTGCGACCAAGTTGTATCCAAAATCGTAAAATGTGGTCGAAATCGTATACGGCCCGATCAGGTCCTCAACGTAGGAGGGCTGCTCGAAATTACATTTGGGAAATGCGGGACCCGTAAAGACATTCGGATCAAAGCTCAGCCGCTGGTCCATGAAAGCTTTCGCCCTGGCCGCCTTGGGATCGGGAACCCTGACTTCCAGCGGAGGCTGCCCATCCACAATCAGGGACATTGACGACTTGCCGTCTGAGGGCATCGGCAGCACAAACCTCGCACCAGCGCGGCCGCCTTCCGCCAGAAATGGCAAGCGAGCCAGTTCCTTGTCACCCTCCATCAACGTGCAGGATTTCCCAATAAGGTCGGGCGTCCCGATCGCGCGGATAACCATGCGGCGGAACAACTCATAGTCACCTGACACGATTGTGTTGATCGCCGGACCGGGCGCCCGGGAGAGCCTCAACGGCTCCATGTTCCTTGAGTCGTGACCGGAGCCGCGCTGATACCAGCGGGCCTGGAACCGCCGGCCGCTGTCTGTGTCGTTGACATAAATTTGCAGGGCAAGTTCGCGGCCTTCCTCCGGCGTAATGCCGAGATTTTCCCACGGCAAAAGCGCTTCCAAAGCATACCCGGTCGCAGTTTTTGTGCGGACGGCCGTCGCCGATATCTTTGTCGCTTTCAGGGCCACGGTCTCGCGTTCGTCCTTCAGGGTGACACGCAGATCCGGACACCGGGGATCCACACCCGGGCTGATCACCATCTGGACCACGTCCGGCGCACCGCACTTCGGCGACCAGAAAAGTTCAACGGAATCATTTTCGTAGAGTTCGCCGAGCTTCGCTTCGTCAGCCACGTCATCCGTGACGTTCACCAGCACCAACAAACCGCGCTTGTCCCAGCCCAGGCGGAACGACACGTCGAGATCGGATGCGGGTTTGAGATTTCCCTGCTCATCTCCCAGCAGCCCGACTCGAAATCCCCGATCGCCCCAGTCGTCACCTTTCCCATCAACGACGATCCCCTCGACTGCCGGCACATCATGCCGCGGAGCGGGCCCGGCGCCGGATAGGATTCCGGGGAGTAGGCTTGCTATAAGAGCAAGTCCTGCAGTGAATATGCGCATGGTGATTTTAATTAAGGGAGAAGTAGCAGGAGTCCGATCAGGGCCCTTCCTGGATAAACAAGCAAATGTGGGGAGCATCAATAGCAGTGCATTCATTGCCTGGTGAAATACTCTCTCAGCGCTGCGATGGCTTCCCTCCCGCATCGCAGGCACATGGCATTGTTGTCGCCTGCAATATGGGGAGTGATTACCACATTCTCCATCTTGCGGAAGGGATGCCCGGATGGCAATGGCTCCTGTTCGAAGACGTCCACACAGGCGGAAAACCGTCGGCGTCGGAGCTCGGTAATGAAGGCCGACTCATCATACAGGGCGGCCCGGGAGGAGTTGATAAAGACCGCCCGATCCCTGACCAAAGCAAACTCCCTCGCCCCAAGCAGCCCGGTGGTTTCAACGGTGACCGGCAGATGCAGAGATACGACGTGGGAGGAGCGGAGCAACCCGTCAAGGGGAACCAGGGTAACCCCCAGTTCGTCGGCTCCGGCCTGCGTCCAGTATGGGTCATAGGCGATGACTCGGGCTCCCAGCGTTCGGAAATGTCGGGCACATTGGGAGCCAATCCGCCCCAAGCCGACGATACCAACGGTGCTTTCGCACAGCAACCCGACTTCACGCCGCGGCTCGCCCCATGGCGAACCGGACTTCAGCGCACGGTCGAATTCCTGCAACTTGCGGATCCCCATAAGCGCCGCAGCCAAAGTCCACTCAACAACGGCCAGCGTGTTGGCGTTTGAACCTTCGGTCAGGGTGATGTTCGCCTCGCGTGCCGCATCGACCAGTTGACCGCCCCAATGCGCGATGCAAATCAGCTTTATCGTGCCGGCAGACTTCAAAACTTCCGCGGTAATTTCATCGGTCCATCCTCCTGCCAACGACAGGATGGCATCGCAGCCCCGCAGCCTTGCAACAAGATCGTTGGTTGGACGCACGGCAGTCGTGGGTCCGTCGGAAACCACCTCCGCAAAATCGGCAAGCGCTGCCTCGTTCGCTCCATCCATGTAGCGGCTGTAAGCAGCACCCACGCGATGGATGTAAACCCGTGGCCTGGATTCTTTCCTCACAAAATAATCGATCCACCCTCCGCGAGAGCGCCGCGGATAAGGGCTGGATCAAGTGTGGCGGCGGAGGTTTGATTTTTAAGCGCCAGCCAGGCGGCGACCCCGGCTGCCTCTCCGGTTTGATTCATGTTCACCATCACACGGATTGCTCCGTGCGCCTGCTGGTCGGCATCGATGAACCGGCCTGCTGCCAGTAGATTTCCATACGGGCTTTGTGGCACGAGGCTGCGGTAGGGAATCTGATAATAGGTCGGGCTCACGCCGGTTTCTGCCCGCCACCTGCCGGCCGCCACGGGATGACCGGGCCTCATATACAATTCCCGTCCGTCCAGATACCGGAATGTCAGCCCGGGTTTCTCGGCGTGATGGATATCCACCCGGTAGGAACCGTTGGCGATTGCATCGTCGAAGCGGTGTCCATGCAGGACCTCGTCGCCGGTTAACTGGTGAAGACACCGGGCATGACGCGTCTGCCGGATGCCGATCCGGGCCGGCAGCGAGAGAAGGCCAAGCTTTGCCCCGGGAACATTCTGATTCACGATATCGAGAATCGCGCGAACCTGGCGCCGCCCTTCGATCTCGGCCTTCGTGAACCCGTGGGCCTCCGAGCAGTCCGCCTCAAGGACTCGGGTCCCGGCGAGCATGTAGGCGTCGGTCCCGGGGACAGGCGCACCCCAGGCAAATCCCTCGGGCAATCCCGCTGCGGCGGCGTGTTTGATGACCACCTTCTGCCAATCTGTATCCTTCAAGGTTTCCCAACCGGACACATGGGCGCAGGTCGTCGAGGGCTGGGTGTGGGCGGCATGATAGGAGGGAACCCCAAGACGTTCGCAGAGATCCCCGTCTCCGGTCGCATCGATAAAAAACCGCGCGCGGATCGCGCCACGGCCGCTCTTGTTTTCAACGATAATGCTGTCGAGCTTTCCGCCCACGAGATGAGGCGCGACAAACGCGGTGTGGAGCCAGGGCTGGATTTTGTTTTCGAGAACCATCGCATCCAGCTCGATCTGCATTTCCGCGGAATTGAAAGCCCAGGCCCATGCGTCGCTGCCGGCCCGGTCGATGACGGCACCCCGTTTCCGCAACCGGTCCATCACCTCGATTGAGAGACCCGCAAAAATCTGTTTCTCAAACACCTCGTCCAGCGGAGTGTGCCAGACGTTGACAAGGGAGAGGGTCGCCACACCTCCGAAGCATCCCATGCGCTCGACAATCCCAACAGAGAGTCCCAGACGGGCGGCCCGGATCGCGGCAAAGAGACCGGTGCACGAACCTCCCAGCACGCAGAGGTCGTATTCGGCAATGACGGGAGTTTCGCGGGCAGCTTCGGAGATATTCATATACGATTCTGGAAATTTTCGGAAAACGGATTGTTACAAACGCGGGGAGGGAGGGTCAACGACGGGCGGTGAAATCACATGAAAATCCGGACAGCTGTCTAAGTCGCCGGCAGTTCAAAGGCATCACCGGTCTTTTCGATCCACCCCTTCAATGCATCATGAAGCCTTTTGCGTTGGACGCGAAAGCGGGTGTTGTGGGCGAGATTCACCTGCTCGTAGGGATCCTCCCCGAGATTGAACATCAGCCACGGCTGCCCCTCAAGGCAGACATACTTCCACCCGTCATCCGTCACGACTCCTCTCCATGGGCGGTCTGTGCTGTCTCCGTGCCGCGTTGGTTCAACGAGCTGGATGAACGCCGATTCCGGTTCCTCCACGTCAGGAACATTCGCAAGCCTCACGCCCGAGAGATCGCGCCCCGACATGGCGGCAGGCACAGGAAGACCGCAGAGCCCGAGCGATGTCGGCGCAAGATCGACGATGCTGGCGAGAGTCCGGCACGGGCCGTTTCTCAATCCGTAAAACCTGCTCACCCCCGAGATGATCAGGGGCACACGGACCGATTCTTCGTATGGATTTGTTTTGCGGAATTGGCCCTGCGATCCGTGCATGTCCCCGTGGTCGGAGAAGAAAATGATGTGGGTGTTGGAATAAAGCCCGAGCCGGTCCAGCGCTTCGACAATCCGCCCGACATTCCAGTCCAGATTTTCGATGGCCGCGTAGTAGCCGCTCAGCTCGCGGGCCGCCTGCTCGCGCACCCGGGGCACTTCCGGAACATTCGGCCGGAATTCAATCCGTCCGGCCGATTTTCCCGCCATCCATTCGTCGGGAGCAACATAGGGATCGTGCGGAGGCTGGACGGAGAGTGCCGCGAAGAATGGCTGGAGGGCAGCTTGGGAATCGCCGGTTGCCGCGCGCTTTTCCAAATGCTGAATGAAGCGGTCTGTCAGTGCATCGGTTTCGTAACCGGGGAGGCGCTGGAGTTCCGCCGGTTCCTCTCCATCGTGGCCGTGAACCCAACTGTCAAACGCGCTATTGTTATTTTCGTAACCGATCCACGTGTCGAAGCCGCCCCGGCGTTCCCTTGGAACTATATGAAAAGCGGCCCGCCCCTGGGATTCCTTGAAGCCGTCGAGATGCCATTTTCCGAACCACGCGGTGTGATAGCCATGCCCTTTGAACGCGTGAGCCACGGTCGGAATCTCCGGATCGAGTTGCACTTCGTGTCCCCTCACCGCTTGGTGGGAATAAAGACCGGTCACAAGTGATCCCCTCGCCGGGCAGCAGATCGGCGCATTTGTGAGCGCCCGGTCCAATGACACACCCTGCGAGGCGAGGAGATCCAGGTTGGGAGTGCAAAGATTCGGATCCCCGCGGAAGCCGAGGGCCTGGGCGCGGTGCTGATCGCCGAAGATCCAGATGATGTTGGGTTTGGTCATAAGATTGATGCGCGGCTACTTCACCTTTCGAAAAAGCACGCTCACGATTTGATAGGGTCGAAACTCCACAAGGGTCTCCCGGCTCCCCACTCCTTCCGGCTGCCCTGTCACGCTGCAGAGTGCCGATTGCCAGCCGGAAGCCGTCCGGATTTTGGTCGATCCGCGACGGCCTCCGACCTCGTGTAACCGCAGCAGCCACGATGTGGAATCCAGCGGCCTTGCCCATGCCGGGATCAACGTCTCCCCGCCCTCAAGAGATTCGATGGCCGCCGAATACTGCCTGCCTTCGTATGGCACCGGATCGGTGAACAGCGTGTCCGCCAGACTGGCCGGATGTTGCCCCCGCAGAAGGCTCCCGTGATAGCGGCCAAATGCGAGCCGGATGTCATGCCTGCCGAGGTCGGTATGTTCCGCGGTCCCTTTGAGGCGTGTAAGATGAGGGGGCCACGCCACACTCATCCCGTCGTATCCCACATTTTTCGGACTTCGCACCAGGCTGATACCGATCGCTCCATCGCGAACGGTTGCACCGTATTTCGCCTCTGTGACCGCAAAAAGACCATCGTTTTCGCCTTCGTCAAAAACCGCCAGCCACCGGCTGAAGGGCACTTCCCACATCGCTTCGGAAACCGGACCATTAACAACCTGAGGACGAAGCACGCTTCCGTAGGGAACCCCATAACGGGCATTTGTGGCCAGATAGCCGGTCGGCATCAAAAATTTCAGCAGGGCATATTTGTCATGCCAGTCGATCTTCACATTCACCCTCAAAAGCGGGCTTCCAGCCTCCAGGTAGAATGTAATTTCACTGCTGCTCCGTTCCCCGATCTTTCGCGCAACCTTCAAACCAGCCCTGTGCGGGCCCTCACGGAATGGTGTGATTGTGGCTCTTTCGCGGGCCGTCTGACAGATGCCGAGCGTTTGCCGGTCCAGGTCCCAGGCTTCAAAACGCGAAGGTTTGTCGCGATAGTAAATCAACTTTCCCGCTGGCCCATCCAGCGCGGCCTTCGTGCCTTCCCAACCGAGTTTGGTAATCCATCCATCCTTATCTAGTTCGAACTCCGCCAACCCATTGGAAACCCGCCTGCCGCTCACTTCGACGGCAGCCCCTTCCTCCGCAATTGCGTCGTCAATCGAGGTCCCGCTCAGCGCCGGCAATCGGACAAACACACTTTTTCCCGACTCCGGATGCCGCTCCCATCGAGTTACCTCAACGGCGTGAGGATTAAGAAGGCAATTCGCTGACTTCGCCTTGTTTGCGTAGTGTGCATTTTTTGAAACTGTTTCATATTCAGCTAATGCAAGCTGCTGGAGTTCAGGAACTCCCTCATGATAGACGTCCGCCACCGAGCTCCCCGGAATGTAGTCATGGAACTGCGAAATGATCATCCTTTTCCAAGCATGTGTGCGGTCCCAATTCTTTGAAGAGATGCAGGAAAATGCCTCTGAGACCTGCAAGGCACGTTCAAGTCCACGGAACGCCGCTTTGACCTCGCCATGAGTGGTCAGGGTGCCGCGATGTCCTTCGAGATAGCACTCGCCCTTGATGACGGGGAGACGGTCTTTGAGAGGTGCCAAGCGCGCGAAGAATTCCTCCGGTTGCCCCCAGGCAACCCCCGGCATACCAGGGAGAGCCCCGATTCTCCGGGCCCTCTCGCACATCTCAGCGGTCGGTCCTCCCCCGCCGTCGCCATAGCCGGTTGGCAAAAGATATTCCGGATGGATATCCCCCTGTTGGTGTCCCCACGATGACGCCTTCAGTTCCGCAGCCTCGATGGCCGCGTTGTATCCACAGTCCTGGGTGACGTGGGCGAGAACTTCAGATCCGTCGTTTCCCCGCCAGACAAAACTGCTGTAGGGAAAACGGTTGACGAGGTTCCATGTCATCTTGGTCGTGAAGAAAAAGTCCGCGCCGGCGAGCTTCATCATCTGTGGAAGGCAGGCCGAATACCCGAAGACATCCGGCAGCCAGGTCAGCCGCGAGGGATGTCCGTTGATCCGAGTGAATGCCTCCTGCCCGACGAGAAAACTCCTCAGCAACGCTTCGCCGCATGCGATGAGTGTGTCGGATTCGACATACATCGCTCCGGCCGCCTGCCATTTTCCGGAGCGGATCCGTTTCACCACCTGGCTGTAGAGTTGGGGGGCGCGGCGCTGGACGGCTTCGTAGCTTGCGGGCTGGCTGTAGGCGAAACGGAATTCCGGATACTCCTCCATCAGGCGGTTCACCGTCGAGAAGGTGTGGACAGCCTTGAGCTCGCCGATGCGCTCCGGCCAGAGCCAGACAAGATCGATATGCGCGTGGCCCGTCAGCACGGCATGCATGAGCGGCTTGTCCGACCTCAGTTGCTCATAGGCTCCGGCAAGATATTTCCGGGCATCGGCAAGCCCCCCGTTGTCGATGACATCGACCGCCTCGTCCAGCAGGCGAAGCATCCGCCGGAATGCCGGGCTGTGCCTCTCGACCGCCGGCTGAGTGCAACCCGGAGCCACCTGCGGCAGGAGGGCGGTGTTCTCCTGCTGTCGCAGACTCAAAGCGACATCAAGCAGACATTTCATGTCGTGAAAAACCGCCCACGTCTCCTCGTCGCGCCGGGCGAGGAACGCCCCTTCGAAAAGGCTTCCCTGCGCAGAGAGCCCGCGGGCCTCCGGATGCCAGATCGCGCTCTGAACACAATTCGCTTCGACCCAGACTTCCTTCACCCCCGCGGGGAGGCGGCAGAATTTGTGGGCGACATCGAATCCGAAGTATGGCTGCCCATCGACATAGAGCGTCGCTTCGCCCTGGTCCCTCCAATGGAACCACTGGTCGCCATCAGTTTTCCGGGTGAACCTCACGCGGCACCAGCGCTGGTCGAACAGCCTCCCCCAGCTTGATGGGGTGCGAACCCGCCGCATGGAACTGCGAACGGCCCGGGCAAATGACACCGGCAAGGGCGTCGGGACGGTGGCGAAAACCTCCTGCGCGGAAAGTTCGCGCCAGATTTCCCCTTGAAGCCGGCGGACGGCGGAATCCGCACGCAGCGGAACTTGAGAGAGGAGATGATGGGTGGGAAGCATGATGCTGAGTTTACCAATCTTTCACAAATTTGTCCCAATAGCGTTTCGATTCACCTCCCTGGCTGCCCCCGGATTCCCCGCCTTTGCCGCGCAGAGAGCTCATGCTTTTGAGCGAGGACTGGGCTGAGCCGGGCTTTCCCGGACCTTTTCCCTCGCCGGAGCCGCCTTCCCCTTCGCCGCTACCCTCCTCTTTGCCGGCACCTTCGCCCGGTGCTGCTGCTGCTGCCGCCAGGCCCTGGGCTTTCTCGAGTGCGGAACGCACCTCGCCCATCAGCTTTTCCGCATCCGAGAGATCCTTTTTAAAGCCTTCATCGTCCGGCTTGAGTCCTGCGGCCGCCCCGAGATTTTGAACGGCCTTCTCCAGGGTCGCAGAGGCGTTGCGCAAAGCCGCGGCCGAGGGTTGCCCTGCCTCTGGTGCTTTCGGTGCCTCACCGCCTTCATCCTGCGAGCCATCGGCGGGAGCAGCCAGAGGTCCTCCCAGTTCTGTTTCTGCCTTTGCAAGCTCGCCCTTGCCGGCCTTCGAGTAAAGGTCCGGAAGAAGACGGTTGGCCTCTGCGAGACCATCCTTGGCTTTCTGATTCTCGGGCGAGAGACCCAGAGCCTTGGTGTAGGCATCCGCTGCCGAGATAGCGGTTTCCAACTGGGCTCCCGCCTTGTCCTTTTCGGCCGGCGATTCCGCGCCCTGCGGCTTGCCCTCGGCCTCGGCCGCCGCAGCATTTTTCTTGTCCGCCTCAAGGCTTTTTTTCAGATGGCCAAGAGCAAGGTCTCCGTTGGCGACATAGGCATCCACGAGCTTCCCCTTGACCTGCCCGTTGAGTTCCTCAGCCTCCTTGTTGTCAGCGTTGAGGGTCAGCGCCTGATCAAGTTTGCCTCCCGCTTCCTCGAGATTTTTCAGGCTGCGGTTGCTGAAGAATTTTTCGGTTTTCAGAGCCTCGGCCGATTGGTCGCGGGCCGCCTTGGTCAGCAGATCGGACATCTTTTCCTGCTGCTTTTTGAGGGCCGCAGCCAGATTCGCATCACCCGGGGTCAATCCCACGGCCTCCTCCAGCCGTGTCGCAATTTCCTCCCGCCTCTCAAACAGCTTCTTGAAGGCACCTTCGGGGATTGTCTGCAGGCCAGCCTCCGCTTTGTCCGCCTCGGCGTCCGCGGCAGCCGCATTTTTCGCAAGTTCCCTGCTCAGCCGGACTTTTGCCTCATCCACCAAAGGCTGATTTTTCGCATTGATCTCGGTCGCGCGCTCATAGGCCTGCAGGGCCTCCCGCAGCGTCTTTTCAGTGTTGGCCCGCGTCCGTTCCTTGCCGATGGCCAGGAGGATCTCCTCGAGTTCCTTGCCGGTGGCCTCGACGTTGTGCCTGGCCTCGCGATTCGCCTGGATTTGCAAATGCGCCTGGTAGTTGCTCAGCGCCTGCTCAAATGCGCGAACAGCTCCAACGCCGCTTTGTTGCTGTCCGGGCTTGCGAAGATCCAGCCCGGTGCGATAGGCGATGTTCCCCATCTGGAAGAGCACCTGCGCCCGCAGTTTCGGATCCATCGCAAGGCCCTCGACCGATTGAAAGATCGCATTGGCCTCCGCCAGGCGGCCCGCGCGATACAGGCCCAGCCCGTAGTTGTAGTTGATATAAGGGTCGGTGGGATTCGAAATGACTTGCTGATGCAGATATTCCACCGCCTCGTCGGTCTTTCCGGCTGCGAAGAGTTTGTCGGCCTCGGCTGTTGATGGCGAGGCATCGCTCCGGGTGACGCCAGCGGCCAGAATGAGCGCCACGGCCGCTGAGACCGCGTTGGAAACAGCGCGTTTCACGGGGCGGGAATACGTGGCTGGCTTGATCACGGCCACGCCGGTTTCCCGGGACGAACCCCTCCGGCGGAAGCGACAGATCACAGGTTCCAGCACCATCAGCAGGATCGCGAGCCCCAGCGGGATCTGGAACCACTCGTCGTAGTCCCGGGTTTTGATTTTCCGCGTTTTCTCCACAAGAGTGGAAATGCTTTTACTCCGGATATTGGGAAATGTCGATTCGCCCGGACGAAACTCGTAATAAGCCCCGCCTCCGACGCTGGCAATCGCCCGCAGGGCCTGGCTGTCGAGGCGGCTGATCACCTCGGCTCCATATTCGCTGCGGACATAGCGTCCCTGATTCGGAGGAGGACCTTTTTCTGTCCTCTCGTCGAACGTCGGCACCTTGGCGCCAGCTGCCGTGCCCACACCTACTGTATATATTGTCAGGTGATCGTTCTGATGCGCCGTCCGCGCCGCAGCGATGGCATCGCCTTCCAGATTTTCTCCGTCGCTGACAATAAGAAGCACTTTTGATTCGAGCTTGTTGTTGTTCATCATGTGCACCGCGGTCTCGATCGCTTCCGGTATGTTGCTTCCCTTTTTGGAAACCGAGCGCGGCCCGGCATCCCGCAGGACGAAATCCAGCGCGGTGTAGTCATAGGTGAGCGGGGCCTGCACAAAGGCTTTGCCGGCAAACAGGACCAATCCGATCCGGTCGCTCTTCTGTCCCATGATCCATTCGCTGAGCTCCTTCTTCACCGCTTCCAACCGGCTCGGAGCCACGTCCTGCGCCCACATGCTTTTCGAAACATCCAGTGCGATCACGAGGTCGGCCCCCTTGCGGTCATCATGGTCACTCTTCGGGCCCGTCAGCGGCCTGGCCAACGTTGTGGCCAGAAGCATGAGAATCGCCGCTGTCAGCGCGAAACGGGCCAACTTCTGCCGCCAATCCACGCCGGCCATTATCTCCGGAAGCAGGGATGCGGAAAAAAAGCGGCCCATCCGCTTCTTTGCGATGCGCGTGGAGAGCTTCCACAGACCGGCTCCCGCCGCAACAAGCGCAGGCAGCGCCCAGAACCAGGCGGGTTCCGCAAAGATCAGGGCACTCGCAACCATAGTGTGTTTCCTCCGATCCAGCCGACCAGCAGAACCAGAAATGCCGAGGTGACCAGCCAGGGATACAGCTCGTCATACATGCGGGATTGCTTCTGCTTGAATTTCGTTTTCTCCAGTTTATCGATCTCCCCGTAGATCGAGACGATGCTCTCGAGCGAAGCCGCCTGGAAATACATCCCGCCGGTCTTCGCCGCGATCCGGCCCATGAGCGAATTGGCGTTGGCGGATCCAACCTGCTTCGGGCTCATGAACTGGACGGTGTAGACGCGGATCTTCTCCTTTGCGGCGACCTCGGCGGCCTCCAGCGGGGAGATGCCGAAGTTGTTTCCGCCATCAGACGTGACGATGATGATTTTCGAGCGGGCCTTCGAATCCTTGAGCAGATCGACCGAGGACAAAATCCCCTCGCCGATCGCCGTCCAGGCCACGAGCCGGATCTCCTTGAGCACGTCCTTGATCCATTCCCCGTCGATGGTGAGCGGGCTAAGCATGTAGGTGTCGCCGGCAAATCCGATCATGCCGAAGCGGTCGTTCGGCCGGCGGTCCACAAGCTCGCCGATCGCCATGATGTAGGCGTCCCGCTTGGACACCTTGCCGCCCTTGTAGGGGAAATCCTTCGTGTCCATCGAGCCGGACACATCGACACAGAAGACAATATCAACCCCGTTCTTCGCATCGGGTGATTCGCCGGCATCGATGCGCGGCCGGGCCATGGCCAGCGCGCACAGCCCCAGTGCGACCAGTCCGAGATGGCGCAGCCACGCACCGGGCCCCCGGCGGACCGGCAGCCCAACCCTGCGGATGATACTCACCGCCGAATACGGCACCGCCTCGACCCGCCCGGGCCCTCCCCGGAGCCACATCGCCAGGGGCACAAGGAGGAGCAGAACCAGCCAGAAGGGCTGCCCGAAACTGAAGGCGGTGAGTCGCTCGATCATTTGATGGCGGCGGCCTCCGGGTGGATCCGTGTGTCCTGGACAAACTGGGTGGCGATGAGGAAGAGCCTTTCCATCTGCGCGAGGGCGGCGCTGCGGCGGGCAAACTTCACGAGATCGCATTGACGCAGAAAATCGCCGAGCAGCTCCTGGTGTTCGGATGTGAGCAGTTGGCTCTGGCTGGCCTCGGCAAGGAATTCCTCGGTCGAGCGATGCGGCGCACGGAGTTCAAAGCGATCCTGGATGTAGACCCGCAGGATGCGCGAAACCTCGATGATGAACCCGAGATAGTTCTCCGCAGAAAGCTGGGCGCGCAGCCGTTCCAGCGCCTCCAGAGCAATTTCATGGGCAGGCCGGGCGGGGGCTTGAACCCCAGCCAGCTCGCGCCGGCGCTTGAGCCAAAAAAACACGCCTGCTCCGCAGGCGGACAACAGAAGAACGAGCAACAACCAAACCCAAACCGGCCATCCTGCGGAGGGCGCCTGCGCCCATTTCAGGTTTTCCAGGATGCCGGGTGCCTCGGTCATCGTCCGGCCCGCCGGATCCGGCGGTCAAAAAAGCTTTTCAAGGCGAGTTGAAACGACTTGCCGGTTTCCAGATCAATGATGTCCAGTCCGGTCCGCTCGAGCGCCTTCCGGCGCTCCGTGCGTTCCTGTGTCGCGCGTCGGGAGAACTCGTCCCGCAACCGGCGGTCCGAGGTGTTCACCTCCAGAATCTCGCCCGTCTCAGCATCTTCGAGCGCAATGGACCCCACATCGGGCAGCTCGACCTCCCGCCTGTCGAAAATCGAGATGGCTATGACGTCGTGGTGCTGGTTCGTAATGCGGAGCGCTTTTTCGAAGTTGCTGTCGAGAAAGTCCGAGATGACAAACACGATTGCCGGGCGCCGTTCGACAAGATTCAAGTAGTCGAGGGCAGCCTTCAGCCGCGTGCCGCGATGGGCCGGTCGAAAAAATAGAATCTCGCGGATCAGACGGAACACGTGTGAGCGGCCCTTCCGGGGCGGGACATAGGATTCGACCTGATCCGAGTAGAGCAGGAGGCCGACCTTGTCGCTGTTCCGGCAGGCGCTGAAGGCGAAGACCGACGCCACCTCGGCGGCCAGTTCCTTCTTGCTCTGCGTCCCCGAGCCGAGCTGGTCGGAGGCGCTGACATCGACAAGGATGATGATCCTGAGCTCCCGCTCCTCGCGGTATTTTTTGATGTGCGGGCTGCCGGTGCGCGCTGTGACATTCCAGTCGATCGTCCGGACATCGTCGCCGGGCTGGTATTCCCGCACCTCCTCGAAGTCCATGCCGCGGCCTTTGAAAACCGAATGATACGCGCCCGCGAGAAGATTCTGCGCCATCCGGTTGGTGCGGATCTCGATGCGCCGGATTTTTTTCAGATACTCGCGCGGGATCATGGGAGTTTTAAGGTTAAAGTTTTAAGAATGGCGCTCTTTGCGAGTTTGACGGCTCTTTAAACTTCCAAACTTAATACTTAAGGCTAAGGAACCGGCACACGGTCCAGGATCCATCCCAGGAGCTGCTCGGTGCTTACCTCCTCGGCCTCGGCCTCGTAGGTCAGGAGCAGCCGGTGACGCATCACGTCAAGCGCGATAGATCGGACATCGACCGGCGTGACATATGCCCGGCCCTGCATCAGGGCATGAGCCTTGGCGGCCAGCGTGAGGTTGATCGTGGCACGGGGCGAAGCCCCGTACCGGATCAGCCCGGCCAGCTTTTTGTCGATTTTCGCCGGACGGCGGGTGGCGAAGACAAGCTGGATGATGTAATTCTTGATCTGCGGATCGAGATACACGCGGTCAACGAGCGTGCGGAGGTAGAGAATCGTGTTGATGTCAACGACCGGCTTCATGACTATTTTCGGCGATGTGCCCGCCATGAGGTCCAGGATGCGCAACTCCTCATCCTCCGACCCGAAATCCACGATGACCTTGAGCATGAAGCGATCCACCTGCGCCTCGGGCAACGCGTACGTTCCCTCTTGCTCGAGCGGATTTTGCGTGGCAAGCACGAGAAAGGGATCGGGAAGCGGATGGGTCTCGTCGCCGATCGTGACCTGATGTTCCTGCATCGCCTCGAGAAGCGCACTCTGCACCTTGGCCGGCGACCGGTTGATTTCATCGGCGAGCAGCAAATTGGCAAAAATCGGACCCTTCTTCGTCGAATACGTGTTGTCGCGCGGATTGTAAACAAGGGTGCCGACCACATCCGACGGCAGAAGATCCGGGGTGAACTGGATGCGCTTGAAATCCGCATTCACGCTGGCCGCCAGCGCCTTGATGGTCGTGGTCTTCGCCAGCCCCGGCACGCCCTCAAGCAGCACGTGTCCGTTGCTGAGCAACCCGATGATGAGTCGCTCGACCAAATGCTGCTGCCCAACCACCATTTTGGACATCTCCGCCATGATGGCAGGAATCCATCCGACGGCACCGGATATTTCCTCCTGCAGGGCGTCAAGTTCGGCTTCGGGTGCGGGTTGCTGGTCGGGCGTCGGAGCTTCGGTGGTATCGGTCATGCGGGGATGGGGTGAACTGAAAACCTACGCCGATCCCGTCAAGGGGCGACTACTATTCCTTGTCTCTTTTTGACTTTTGGTTCTCCCGGTCGGCAGTAGCTGATCCTGCCTCCCTTTGCGGTCGGAGGCATCAGCCGGCGCGCTTCGCCGGGGTCTCATCCCGGTAGGCCTTTGGCGTTTTGCCCACACGGTGGAAAAACCATTTGGTGAAGTGGGAAGCTTGCTTGAAGCCGAGTTCGAATCCGATTTCCTTTACGGAAAGCGGCGTGGACTCGAGGTTCCTCATGGCAACCTCTTGACGGAGGAGCTCCCAGTATTCCCTGGTTGTGACACCGAATTCCTTCCAATACAAACGGTCGAGATGAGCGCGGCCAAGCCCGGTTTCACGCTGGAGCCGCTCGGAAGGAAAAGGCTCTCCGAGCGGGCTTTCATGCATGTATCGGGCGGCCCGGAGAACACGCTCATCACCGAGTCCCGCATGGGCAAGCGAGCGTCCGGAAGCGGTCATGGCCTGATGAAAATCGATCAGCCACTGCTGCAACCTCTGCTCAAAACGCAGGAAGACAGGATAGTCGATTTCCTTCTCCCGCAGGTCGAGCCGGACTTTGGGGAAGTGGCGGTGAACAAGCCGGCTCAGGGCCGAGGCGCTGCGCTCCAGGCGGGGAAAATCTTTGGCATTCCAAACCTCCCCGCTCTGGCCGGAGAAAAGGTTCTCGCCAGTCGGCCACTGGCAGCGGAAGTGCACGGAGAGGATCCTCGCATCCTTCGAGAAGTCCTGCGTTGCCGATCCCTGTGGAGAGACCATCCACTGGCCGGCCGTGGCCTCCCAGGTTTTTCCGTCCATTTCGATTCGGATGCTGCCCCGCCTGAGCAGCCAGACCCAGTAGCCGATCCGGTGGTCGGTTGTCTCCTTTGTCGCCCCCGCGGCGATCGGCCCCTCATAGATCCACAAGAGCTCGGTCCGGAGGCTTGCCCAGCGGTGAAGCGGGCTCTGCCAATGACGTGAAGAAAAGTCCATAAAACTCCGAAAACGATAACGAAATGTATAAGCAACGCAAGCTCGTGCAATTGCGGAAAGCGTGCGGAAGTGCCACTTTCAAGCAGTGAGCCGAGTGCCCATCTTAATGAGAAAGACCTCGCGATGCGGTTCACGCCGGCTGATAACTCCTGTCACCTCCGAACCATGAAAACATCCTTACGTCATTTCCTCCGCTTCGCTTTCGTGACAGCGCTGACCTGCGGACCAGCGCTGCTCGCCCAAACGTCGGCGTATGATGGGCTTCGTCCCGCGGATGGCTACAATGCGACGGTGGGTGGCGAAGGTTCACTCTCCGCGCAGCTTCTTTCCGGCCCTCAAGGCTGGGAGAAATCCTGGAGCCTGCCAAAGGCAGTCCGCTCGCCGCTCTATCTATTCCGGGATGATGCCGGGCTGACGTATCCTGCCATCACATATCCAGGAGGGGGCGGGTGTGTGATTACTCCCACCGATTCTGCGGTTCACGAAATCGGCCGGAAACTAACTCATCCGATTCCGATGAAGGGGAACGCGGCGATCTATGCGAGCTTCCTGATGAGTGTCTCAAAGAAGTCCCCTCAGGGCATGGCATATGCTCTTTTCACAGGGATCGGCGGCCTCGGGGCCGGGATCAGCGACGGCTCCCTGATGGTGATGACGAGGCGTGACGCGGAGCAAACTGATGAAGCTGTTCCTCCCACGAAGGAATGGGTTCCGCTGACAAATCAATCGTTCGAAGCGGATACCACCTACTACTTTGTTATCAAGATCAGCGATGGCAGTGACGCCTGGGCTGGAGGAGACGAAATGGAAGTCTGGATCAACCCCAAGGATGTTTCCACCCCTGCGGCTGCATCGGTTAAGTCTTTGCACTATAATACGGATCTGCCCGGCAATATCGCTCCTCCGTCAGGAGCAATAACCCAGCTGCTTCTTCATGCCGAAAATCTGCAGGGCACCACCGTGAAGTTTGATGAGTTCCGTGTTGGGCCAACGTGGGAAAGCGTCACGGCACCGCCATTACCCTGATATTTCCGCACAGTTGGCTTCGCGTGTGATCAGGGGGCTTTCTTTTCCGACGACGGATCGCTTGCCCCTCCGGTCAGCACCTCCTCATCGAGATTCTGGTGTTTCACCACAAACCCGTCGTCCAGCGGGTTCTCCCTGTGGACGGCGAGTTTTTGGAAGAGCCTCCGGATGTCCTGGATGCCGCCGATCGTGAACCAGACGCTCGTCACAAGGGTGATCACGACAGGGATGCCGATGCCGACAACATGCCAGAACGCCGACCACCACGAGAGCGGCCACGGGCTGATGATGTTCCAAAGAGTCCCGATCAGGAACATGGACGCGAATAGCAGGCTCCACACAAAGAGACTGCCTGCGATCACCTTGTCGCCCCGGGTATACTGTTCGTCGAAGCCGATGAGTTTCCCCCAGGAAAACTTCTTCCGGGCCACTCCAACGGGGACCTCGGACTGCTCGCCTAGAAGCGGTATGACATCGGCGAATTTTCCGCGGTGCAGCATCCGGTCAAGATCGAAGTTTCCCCGGTTCGTCAGCAGCGAAACGATCACATAAACACTGATCGCCACAAGCATCGCAAAGAATGAGATTTGCACGCCGTTGAATGGAAACTTTCCGGCTGAGCTGACTCGCAGAACAATGCCGGTCACGGAGAGGATCGATCCCGTGAGCAAGGCCGCCCATGCCGCAGCAGTCGTCCCCTTTTTCCAATACAGCCCGCCGATGATTGCGGATCCCGCACCGCCGACGTAGATCGCGGTCGTCACCGCCCACCACATGAAAATATATTCGGTCTGCTGGAACAGGCAGCCGAAGAGAAAGGCAAATATCGCCACTCCGATGATCCCGCAACGCAGGGCAAAAATATGATCCTTCGTCTCAAATGGCCGCCCTCTCAACGGCATCAGAACATCCTGCACAAAAATACTGCCCCAGGAGTGGAGGTGAGTGGAATCCCCGCCGAATATGCCCATCAACAGAATCGCGCAGAGCAAGCCCTTCACTCCCACCGGAAGCAGGTTGGACAGAGCCACCGGCACAGTCATCTGCTGCTGGATCTGAGCATTCGCGATCTCGGAGATCCTCTGGTGCGACGAAGCGGCCTCTGCGGCAAAATTGGGATGCTGGAGGAAAGTGACAGCCGAGACTGCGAGAAGGGTCACAACCGATGCTTTCCCCATCTCGCGCCAGTTTCCGAGCAGGCCGGACATCCGGCCTTCCTGCGGGGAGATCGCTGCCGTGCTGTAGGAGCCCGCATTCTGCCAGGCCATCCGCCCGTAGATCCCCGTGACCAGACCCATGAGAACATACCAGAGGTTGAAATCCTTGAGCCCCATCGAATCGAAGGGATTCAGGCGCGAATGCCCCGGGGGGGCGGAGGCCAGTGTCTGACTGATATCCGCCCAGTTGAACATCATCAGCAGCGTGATGATGAGAACGACATAGATCAGCTGGGAAAGAATCCCCTCCACGCAGTCGGTGACCATGACGGTAATAAACCCGCCGGCGAGAGTGATGGTTAGGGTGATGCTCAGGAAGAGCGCCATCAGCAGAATGTAGGTTGGCAGCGACCAGCCGAAGATCGCGACCTTCTCAGGCATCCCCAGGAAATAGACGAAGCAACGCGCACCGACAGCCGGGATGATCCCGAAGTTCGCGATCCCCGCAAGGAAAGCGAGGCTTCCGTTGAAAATGCGGAAACGCCTGCTGTAGCGGACCTCAAAGAACTGCGCAAGCGTGAGGCACCGGGTCTCCCGGAACCGGTAGGTCACGAATCCGAAGAACCCCACGATGAGCATCAGTGGCCCGGGAAGCCATCCCCACCACGAGATCGTGAATCCGGCATTGGCGATCCTCTCAAAGGACGCGACGAAAACGACCGCCCCGGCCTGCATTTCCCCGCTGGCAACCGCGAGGAGATAGCGCCCAGCCAGCCGGCTGCCGGACATGAAGTCTGCGACACTTTTCATGTAGCGCCGGGCGGAAGCTCCGATCGTAATGACGATGAGAATCGGCGTGATCAGAAAGATCCAGTCGAGTAGTTTCATGGGGAATAATTATTCCGCTGGGGGGGGCATACGCGGGCGGCTGAGACTCAGGAGGCGAGGGCTTCGGCCTCGGTTTCTCCCACAATAAAAATCTCGGCATCCTCAGGCTGCTCCAGGATCTGGCCCGCAGCTGAGAGCTCCGAGTGAAGCGCCGCGTAGGGGACATTCTGGACGGTCGTGCCTTCCTCAATCGCTATGGCCGCGGCAATCGCCGCGGACTGGCTCAGGCCCATGAACACGGGCTCCATGCGTATGGAGCCGAAACTGATGTGTGTTGCGGAAAGACAGAATGGCACAATCAGGTTCGTGCACTCGCTTTGCGTTGGAACAATCGCCCCGTATGACACCGGATACGGCAGAATCCCGCCGGCCTGGACATCGCCCTCGTTGACGACCCGGCCATCGCGGACAAAGCGTCTGCAGTTGTGCGAATCCATGCCATACGCGGCCACCCCGACAGGATCCTGAACCTCGACAACCCCGCGACAATGGTGTTCCGTCATCACGCAATCGGAGATCATCCGGCGGCATTCGCGGATGTAGAGCGCATGCGGCCATCCTCCGCTTTCGGGAAATTCATCACGGCAGAGTCCCCAAAGCGACATCGGTTCCCGGATGGCCGCGGGAATTTCCGGATCATTCGCGAGCGTCCACATGAGCCCCTGTTGCCAGGAGACATGCGCTTGATAGATGAGCTCCCGTTCGGCGTAGCTGGCATGGGCGAACCTGTGATTCATCCCGATGAAGTCTGTGGAAACCGCCCCGTGGTTGTTCGTGTCGGTTTTGCCATTGCGGATCGGATCGAACTTCTGGAAGGACTCGTCCCAGCCTGTGGCCAGAAACCGCTTGAGAAGGATATACCATTCCGGCCTGTAGTCTGCTGGTTTGGGAAAAGGCATCCGGATATCTTCGCGCTCGGTGAGGCACATCCGGAAATTGAAGGTCTGAAGCCGGCTGTCTCCCTGCCCGTATTCGAAGTCGGTTCCCGCCTCGATTCCGGGGAGGAGTCCGCTTGCCGGAGTGCCGGGAACGATATACGGGTCGACAGGATCCAGAAACTGGTGCTCGCGGTGGATCTGCTGTCCGTTGATCGTCTCGTTGTAGTCGCAATTACTCTCCCTTCCCACCATGAACGAGACGCCAGCCAGGGCCATCAGATCGCCCTCGTAGGAGGAGTCGATGAACATTTTTGCGCGGACAACGAGCCCGCTCACCGTCTTCAGGGCCACGATGCGGGAGCCCTTCATCTCCACCGACTCGACAAGCTGCCTTACAAAGACGCGGGTGTTGGTCTCGAGCAACCACTCATCAAAAACCTCCGAGGCGACATGTGGCTCGAACCGCCATTCCTCGAACACGCCGTATCGCGCTCCGACCCGCTGGTAAAATTTGCGCGCAAGCCCGCCGATCACATGCTTGTTCCCGACATCCGTCATGCCCAGTCCGCCGGCCGTCATCCCGCCAAGCTTCGCGCCGGATTCGAGGAGGATCACGGAAAGCCCCCGCGATGCGGCTTCGATCGCGGCAATCACGCCTCCGGAGGTTCCGCCGTAGATGCAGAGATCGACGGAGAAGCTCGAATGTTCAGGCGGTGCAGGAAGGAAATAGATCGGGCGCAAGCTCGGTAGGGTGACAGCTCATCCTACCAATTGAATCGCTGAAAACAAGCCGGCGGGGTTGTCGCGGTTGCGCAATAAATTATCTTATTTTAACCTGTCAGGCATCCCTGCCAGCCCCGGCGGCTCATGGCACTGCCGGCAATTCTGGATCTCCCTGCCAGCCCCTCACCTGTTTCCCCACCACATCGCGGCGGCAGCACCTTACCGGTTGAGACGGACTTTCGATCCGCTAATCCCGGTGATGTGGATCATGATGCAACCCGTGTCACGCCGGCGGTTCGCTACATGTTCAGCCGGGGAAGGATTTCCGGAACATCTGAAAATGGAAGCTCCGCCCCCACCGCCACATCGTAGAGGCGCTCGTGCGTGAGGCGTGCGGCATCAGCCAGCGGCTCGTAGAGGCGGTGGCAGGTGTCGAGGAATCCGATGTTGTAGTTCTCGCCGTCCATGCGGCCGAGCGCGGACTGATCATAAAGGGTGAACCAATGCGCGCCAACGCACCACGGCTGTGCTGCAGAAGACTCCACAAAGTAGCGGTAGGCCTGTCCGCGTCCGGCCTGATTGGCACAATGTCCGATCCCGGGCGCTGGCAGCCCGGCATCGATGGCCCCGAAATGCCACTCGCCGATCAGGGCAGGAACATTCAACCGCTGACAGATCGTGGCGAGCTTCGCGTCCGCCTGGAGCTGGTAGCAGTTGATGCTGAAGACATCAAAACTGCCCATGGCCTCGAGGATCCAATCCTCCGGTGCACTGGAGAATCGGGCCCCGAGATTCAGATGATGCTGATCCACGGCCCGGCAGGCCGCGCTGAGGGTGTCATAAAGCTTGCGCACCATCACGGTGCTGAACTCCGCCACATCCCCGAGCGATTCGGCAGTGAAAGGTCGGTCCCAGATCCCTTCCGAAATCTCTGCGAATGACACATCCGTCCGCCAAGCCGACGACAACCCCGCATCGGTTTCATATTTGGTCCGCAACCGTTCGCTGAATGCCCGCCGGCTCGCACATGATGGGGTGTTTCGCAGCATTCCCTCCGCTGCATACATCCGGGCGAACCCCCATTGAGGCTCGTTCATGAGGAAATAGCCGATCATGGCGGGATCTCCGGCTGTCGCCCGCAGAGATTCGGCAAAAATTCCAGCCTCGCGCTCGAACTCCGGATCGAACACGTCGGGAAAATCCCGGAACACCCGCGGAACAAGACACCGCGAAGCCGGAACGGCGGGTATTGGAAACACGTAGGGCATGCCGGCTTTGCTCGCCGCCTCACAGTCCGACCAGTTGCCGCACGTGTTGAATCCGATGCCCCGCAGGAGCGGGTAAACGATCCGCGCCCAGTTCTCCCTCCAGCTGTCTCCGAAGGCGCGGATCAGATTGGCGATCAGGTAGTCAAACGGCTCGTTCTCGCCGGCGTGCGTGAGGTCGAAATCGTCCCGGTCGCCGAAGCAATCCGCAAAATAGCCTTCCCGCGGCGGAAGCCATGCCAGCGCGGAATGAAGGCCCCGGATGTTTGATTCGATTTTCGGAACCACGCAATCCGGACCGGCGGACCAGAAAAGATGTCCATCCGGATCAACAAGCCACCAGCGGTTGCCATCATGGTGAGTGCGGAAAAATCCCGTCGCCTCCACCTTCCTCCGATCCCAACCGCCCCACAAGGATCGCGGAGGCTGAGCAGCTTCCGCCGGGGCCCCGGCCAGCTGTCCGCTTAAGCGCGCGATGAGTTCGCCAGCACTCCGCGTCTTCGCGGGCCATTCACGAAACGTGGCCTGCCCAAGCTCATCGAGGAGCGGTGCATCAAGCAACACAGGATCGGTGAGCATGGGGGGCTCCTCAATCGTCGTGGTGAGCGGGGTCATACACCAATGGGCCGGTCCCGGGGCTTTATAGAGGACCTTCAGGACAATGCGATCCACAAGGGCGGGATCCACCCGCCAACCGCCAATAGTGGGTTTGAGGCAGGCCCCTTCGCGGTTATACCTCCAGCGATTGAAGGAAAGGGCTTCCGTGTTGAACCTCAACCGCGCCTGGGCGCGGGGCAGCAGGGTGAAGCGGCACAGGAAGGCCTGCTCGTTGTCCGGTTCATGGAACTCGAGGTTCATCACCAGGTCAGCGGGCTGATCATTCAGCAGATCGCATGTAAACCATCGGATGCCTGGAAGCGAACCCGGCGGTATCTCATACGTGAACCCGTCACCCGCATCAGTGGCCGCGAACCAAACAGCTCCCTCAAATGGTGATGGCAGTGAAGGATCGGCACTCAGACCTTTCGTCGGCTGAGGAACAAGGCATGGCAGCAGGTTTTTCATATTCCGGTCGTGTCCATCAGATGAGTCTTTACGAGATCGGCAATCGCCTGATGCCCCTCCCCGTTGAAATGAAGACCGTCGGGAGCCAAGTAATTGCACTGAGCTGTCCGCATCAGAGAGTAGAGATCGATAATCGCGTATCCGGATCTGATCGCAATGCCAAGGGCATGCCCCATATAAAGGTCAAAACTCTCCGCGCTCACCCCGCTTTTTCCGGGATCGACCGGGAAAGATGATATGAAAATGTTACGCTGCCCTTTGATGGTTGTCAGAATCCGGCTCAGGTTCCGGCAGTATTCCTCGACGCTGGTGCGCGCCTGGCTGTTCCCATCATTTGCCCGCGGAAAGTCGTTGCAGCCGAGCAGCACGATCAAGTCATAGGGTTGATGGACTGTCACCTGACCACAGCGCTCCATCATATCCCGCGTGGTGTTTCCGCCAACCCCCAGGTTGACAAACCGGTAATGGTCGAAAGCGGATTGGATCCGTTTGAAGAAGCCGCCCCCGGTGTCGTCGCCGATTCCTTCCATCGAACTTGCACCAAAGCCGACGAGTGTCTTTTTCATCGATTGAATCCTCGCGTGGGGAGCCATTCCTCAGGACCCTTGCGGTTTGCCGCCGTGCCTGATCCCGTCACATTGCAGGGAAGACGGCGAAAGACGTGGGAATCCATGGCGTATGACCCGGGACAGAATGATATCTGACGTGTGGACATAGGGTTGGTTGGCTGAACGGCGTGGAGTCCACAACTAACCGGAGCAGCAAAGTGGGAGGCTTGTTATCACCACAGAAACGCAGGATCGAGTGGAGTATCATCGCCAGTCTCCGGTGGCGGGAATGTCCGGCGCAATGCACCATCAGGCCAGCCAAGATGATCGAGGGCGCCCACGAGTTGGCTGACAAAATCCGATTTGCGCGCGCCGTGCGCGATGACGTGAAGATCCCGCAACTCACCGACATCCAGGCCGGCCGCATCCAGCCGATCACACACTTTAAGAAACATCGGGCGATGCCGGCAGATACTCTGGTGCGGATCGAAACGCAGGTGGTCGGGATTTCCCGGCCAGATGCCGGTCAGCGCAAGCAACTGCGCGGACTCAAACGACGGATGCTCCGGCGGCACATCCTCATACCAATACAAAGGAATGCCCTGGCGCAGGAGCCTGCGCTGGAAATCGAACAGGTCCTGTCCGGAAAGGTTCGGATGATCAATCCGGTTTTCGAGGCAGAATGCGGCCAGCTCTCCGGCAGCCTCGCCGATCGCCCACTCCGGAACATGCAGCCGGTAGGCACCATTGGCGATTTGAGTCACCCCGATGCCCTTGCCTGCGACGGCGAAGTTGCGCAGGTGCGGAGAAACCAGCGAACCGAGCGGGATTTGGTACGGGCGGGCCATGACGCAGGCCCCTGGCAGATTCCCGGCACGGGCATGAAGGTCGATGAAGTAGGCGGCCACTCCGACAGAATTGGCAAACTGCCGCGCACGAGCGCCGGGCTGGTGTTTTGCGGAGAGGTCTTCCTCGACAACCGTCTGGCATGCGGCAAGCCGCCGGCCTTCGCGCACGTAGGGCGCCTGTGCCATGCCATCCGGCGTTCCGGTGGCCTCCGGCACAAGCCGCAAGTCCGGATAACCCTGCCCTCCGTCGTCGCGCGGCGCCTCGGTTTGAAGCCAATAGAGATACGCCCGGCTGAGATTCCTCGCCTCCTCGAGAATCTCTTCGCGTCGCGGATTCTCAATAAAGCTGGCGTCGTGATAGTCATTGCTGGCCACATTGATCACCGCGCGATCAAAGCGAATCGACGGATCGTCAAAGTTCCGGTGGTCGACAAGGCACCGGTAATACCAGAATGGCACGATCCGCCGGCCGCTCTCATTATAACGGAGCTCGAAAAACTTTGCTCCATGGCCGAGCAGCCGAAACGACTGCCTGTCGCGGAGCTTTTCGTAATCCTCCGGCTTCGAGCCGGTAAAGTCCCCCCCTGGCACGAACTCGACAATGAAGCAAAATGTAAACGACTGGACTGCGGATCTGTCCGCGTGCCCGCCGGCATGCTCCTCACTTGTGTCGGATTTCGATTCTGCCCCCAGCTGGTAAGGAATTTGCAGCAGCGGATACGTGTCGCCGGTCTCCGACCCATCAAGAAAAAACCGGGCGTTAATGGTCCGCGTCCATTCCGGATGATCAAGGTCCCGGCACGTGACAGACAGGGCGCGGTCACCGTCCCGTGCAGCTTCTACCGGAACGTGCCGTGTCAGAATTTTCAGCAGACCATTTTTTATGGCACCGGACAACATGTCCAGCAGCACGCCATGCGCGACATGGGGTTCTGCGGTGACGGGGGCGCAAGCGGCATTTCCCGCGCAGAAGTGGAGCTGGCTCGCCCCCATCCGGGAGAGCTTGTAGCGCGTGCGATAGTGCTCTCGCAACCGGCGCCGGAACTCGCCATACCGCGCATTCATGATGGTTTCACCGGTGGGATCGTAGAGCTCGTCGGGCACGCACAGGGCCTGGCTTGTCACCTGGCCGCCTATCCAGTGAAACTCGTCGGTGAGAATCACTCGGAAACCGCGGTCAGTCAGCGCCAGCGCCGCAGCCACCGCTCCAAACCCTCCGCCGATAATGGCGACATCCGCCTCCAGTTTTTCGTTCGTATTCATTCAGCCAGCCTTGCCGGCGGAGAGTGAAACAGTCAGTTCCTGTCCGGCAAGAGTGACCTTTTCCCCGAAGACCTCGAACGCAACCGGACCGCCGCGCAGGCGGCGGAAAACTGCCACTTTCCGACTCACGGCCACTTCGATCAATGTCCCCCGGTAGAGCAGCCTGAAAGCGAAAGATTTCCAGGCGGCCGGGATTGATGGGCTGAAGGAAAGCCGGGGCCCGTCGGATCGCATTCCGCCGAACCCATAGACCAAGCTCATCCAGGCTGCAGCCATCGATGTCATGTGCAGTCCCTCGTGGGTGTTGCCGTTGTAATCGTCGAGATCCAGCCGCGAGGCGTAGCGGACATAGTCGAATGCTTTTTTCTGCAGGCCCAACTCCGCAGCAAGAATCGAATGAACTCCGGGCGAGAGCGAGGACTCGTGGGCGCACTTCGGCTCGTAGAACTCGAAATTGACCCGCTTCTCCTCCATCGTGTAGTCCCGGCTGAAGAAGAGCGGAAGCAGGAGCACATCCGGCTGCTTGATCCAGTTGTAACGCGACCGGCTGAGATAGGGCTGCGTCTTGCAGATCGACATCTTGCCGGCGCCCAGCAGTTCCGGATCGGGATCCGGCAGATCGAAATACCCGTCGTGCTGCTCGATGAGACCGCTTTCGGCGGAATTCTGGAGGCGCATTTTTTTTGCCATCTTACGCCATTGGACCGGCTCGCTGTCGGAGAGTTTCAGCTTCCTGGCCAGCTTCGCCCATTGCTGCGGCTCGGCTGTCTGCATTTTCCTGATCGCATCAAGCGTCCACTCGAAGGTCTTCTTCGCCATCGTGTTCGTGTAGGCGTTGTTGTGGATCATCATGTGAAACTCATCCGCTCCCATGACAGCCCACAGCCCGAACTCCCCGGTCTTCGGACTCCAATTGCCGTGGGAGGCATAGAACCGGCTGATCTCGACGAGCATTTCGACGCCGAAACGGAAAAGGAAATCCAAGTCCCCTGTCACCCGCACAAAATGCCAGACCCCGTAGGCAACCGCAGCCGGAACGTGGATTTCCAGGTCCCCGTGGTTCCAAACGACGCAGGCCTCGGTCCCGTCGATCGTGGTCATCGGATATCGGGCTCCTGCGCATCCGACCTGGATCGCCCGCTCCTTCGCCTGTTCAAGCGTGTTATACCGGAAAAGGAGGAGGTTCCGCGCGGCAGAGGGATCCGTGAAAAGATAGAACGGCAGGCAGTAGGTCTCCGTATCCCAGAAGGCCAGGCCGCCGTATTGCTCGCCGGTCAGTCCTTTGGCGCCGATATTCAAGCCGGAGTCCACTCCATGATAGGTGGAGCGAAGCTGGTAGAGGCAGTAGCGTGTGCCCTGCTCGTAGGCGGGGTCACCCTCGATGCGGATGTCGAAGTCCTTCCAGTATTCCGCCCAATAGCCAGCATGGCGTTCCCGTTCACGATCGAATGTCGTGGCCAGGATGCGGGCGGCGGACTTCCGTTCGGCCTTCAGGAAATTCTCCGCTGTGATCCCGCGCCGCCTTTCTACGCGGTGCGCAACGAGCCGGTCAATTCGAAGGCCCAAGCCCTTTTCAAGGCGGTATTGCTGCACGATCCCCGCGATGCGGTCATCGGCTCCGGCATCCAACGCCCGGCTGGTGGCAGGGGCGGCGCTGGAGTCGACCTTCATCATCGAGAGAATCTTGTGCCCGCTCTGACTGGTCTCCCCGACAATCGCGCAGCCGTCCGGGGAATTTTCCCGGCATCGGCCGCTCCAGAGGCAGCGCCCTTCCGAATGCTGCACGGGCGAAAAATCCAGCGCGAGCGACACGGAGATTTTTCCGCTGAAGTTCAGCGCTTCGAGCTCGATGCGCTGCGCCCCCAACCCCGGCTCGACCATGCTCAGGAAACGCGTGAAACAAACTTTCACGCGATGGCCTTTGCCGGTCTCCCAGACGAATGAGCGGGTCAGGACGCCGGTCCGCAAATCCAGCTCGCGGACGAATCCGGACACCTTCGACGTCTGAAGATCAAGTGTCTCCCCATCCAGAGTTAGTCGCGTGTGAAGCCAGTTGACCGCGCTGACCATGAAATGCGTGCGGTCGGAGAATCCCTTGAATTTGTTGGCATAAATGATGGGGTGTTCGTCGAAAACGGCATTGAAATAGCAGCCGGTCATCGAGTCGCCGCTGTATCCTTCCTCGAAAAATCCGCGAACCCCCATGAATTCATTCGCCAGCGAAAAAATGGATTCCGATACGCGGGATCTCGATGGGTGAAAACCCTTTTCAACAATGCTCCAGGGGTGGACTTCGAGATAACGGGTTGTTTTCGTTTTCACAATGGTGGGTGGGGAAAGGGATGCGATCCGCGATGAACCTGCACGGGATTCCAGATTTCGACAACTGGATGCCGTGGTCTGAATAAGACAATTGTTTATCGAATATCGAGAACGAGGCTCTCCATCAAACAAATGGAGCTGAGGGGATTCGAACCCCTGACCCCCGCATTGCGAACGCGGTGCTCTACCAACTGAGCTACAACCCCGGTTTTTTGTTTCTCCCGGCTCCCGGACACATGTGGTGGCGGGAACCAGTGACTCTCTCTCATGGAACGGCATTCGAGGCAAGGAGATTCCATGAACGCAAAAACTGGAAACCTTTGCGCGGGTCTGGTGTTTGATCGGTGTGCTTGAACCACTAGACAAATCCGGATGGACGCCTGCCGCAGCGGCGCATTTGCTGAGCCGCGCTGGTTTCGGGGGAACCCCCGCTGAAGTGAACGCGCTCCATGCCAGGGGGATAAACGGCGCCGTCGATTCGCTGCTGGATGTGCCCGACGACTCGGATCTTTTTCCCGCTCCCTCCGCCTCGGTCCCGCAAGACCTGACCGAACAGCGGTCGATGGTGAGGGGGAAGACCGAGGAGCAGAAAAAAGCGATCCAGACGATGCTGCGCAAGGAAGACCAGAAGCAAATGGCCGAACTCCGCTCCTGGTGGTTGAATCGGATGCGGTGGAGCCCGTTTCCGGCCCGCGAGAAAGCGGTTCTCTTCTGGCACGGACACTGGGCGACCAGCGCGGAGAAGGTCAAATCGCCATTCGCCATGTGGCAGCAGAATGAAACACTCCGGGCCCATGCCCTGGGCAGATTCGAAAATATGGCGCAGGAAATCAGCCGCGATCCCGCAATGATGCGCTACCTTGATCTCGCCCAGAGCAAACGCGACCAGCCGAATGAGAATTTTGCGCGCGAGCTCATGGAACTCTTCACGCTCGGCGAAGGGCACTATCAGGAGGAGGACATCCAGGAGGCCGCAAGGGCCTTCACGGGTTACCGCATCAACCCGACAAATCAGCAGTTCATCTTCGCGGAAAGGCAACACGATGCCGGCACGAAATCATTCTTCGGTTTTGAAGGCCGATTTTCCGGCACGGACATCGTCGGATTTCTCGTGGCGGATCCGCAGTGTGCACGGTTTCTCGGCAGGAAGATCTGGGCTTTCTACGCCTCAGAGAATCCGTCCCCGGAACTCGTGGAAGCACTGGCGCAATCCTACCGGCGGAACCACATGGATACGCGCGCCCTTCTCGGAACAATCTTCCGCAGCCGGGAGTTTTACAGCCCCGGCGTCGTGCGCAAACAGATCAAGGGCCCGGTCCAATGGCTCGTGCAGGCCTGCAAGGAACTGGAGCTCCCCCTACCGGGCGACGCCTCTGGAATTCTCCGGCAGCTCGGGCAGACGCCGTTTGCCCCCCCGAATGTGAAGGGCTGGGATGGCGGTCGCGCGTGGATCAGCTCGGCCACACTGCTCCTGAGATACAATATCGCGGGAACGATGGTTCAGGCCAGGGAACTGGACCCCGACGGAATCCTCCCCCCCGCACTCGAGCCTGCGGTGGCCTGCAGATCGATCGGAGACCGCCTCTTCCAATTCTCGATGAACGAAGCGCTCCGGAAACAGTTTCTCGCCTTTCTTAACGACCACCCTCCGGGAAAAAATATCCGCAGGGATTTGATCCACCTGATGATGAGCACCCCCGACTACCAGCTGACATGAACAAAACTCTCCATACACGCAGACAGTTTCTCCGGACCTCTCTCCTCGGGGGGGCGGTTGCCTGGTCGGTTCCGGTTTTTCTGGAGCGGACTTTTTTCACCCTCGATGCTCTTGCGGCGGACTCATTGGTGGCGACCGGAAAAGACTCGCCAATTCTGGTGGTGCTCCAACTGGCGGGCGGAAATGACGGACTCAACACCTTGGTGCCGTTCAGCGATGATGCTTATTACCGCGCACGGCCGGGGATCGGCATCAAAAACCCGCTGAAGATCAACGATGCGATGGGGCTCCATCCGCGGCTCACAGGCCTCCGGGGGCTTTACGACGAGGGCCATCTCGGAATCGTCCAGGGCGTTGGATATCCGAATCCCAACCGCTCGCACTTCCGCTCAACCGAAATCTGGCAGACCGCCAGCGATGCGCAAAAGACCGAGTCACATGGGTGGATCGGGCGATATTTTGATGCGTGCTGCAAGGGCGATGATCCGTGCGTGGGCGTGAGCATCGGATCCCAGACGCCCCAGGCCTTCACCGCTGCGGAGCCGAAGGGGATCTCGTTTTCGAAGCCGGAACAGTTCCGCTTCGCCAGCGAAAAATCCTCGGATCCTGCAGCGGCGGAGGAGTTCTACCGCAGCACCAACGAGCAGGGCATGGAAACGAACGACGGGGGAAGCATCGGAATGCTCCAGGGCCCCGCGGGCGGATCGGGCGACACGATGGACTTTTTGCGCCGGACCGCACTCGATGCACAGATGAGTTCGGACAAGGTTCTGGAAATTACGAGGAAATCCAAAACCTCTGTTCCCTACCCCTCAAGCAATCTTGCCAACTCACTGAACCTTGTCGCCCGCCTCATCGGAGGCGGCCTGCCCACGCGGGTCTACTATGTCGGCCAGGGTGGTTATGACACTCACAGCAACCAGACGGGTTCGCATGACCGGCTGATGGGCGAAATGGATGCCGCGCTCGCCGCGTTCACCGCGGACCTCAAGGACCAGGGAAATTTCAGCCGCGTGGTGCTGATGACATTCAGCGAGTTCGGCCGAAGGGTCGCAGAAAACGGCAGCGGAGGAACCGACCACGGAGCTGCCGCCCCCCTGTTTGTGATGGGCGGGGCAGTCAAAGCCGGACTGTATGGATCGGCTCCGAGCCTGACCTCATTGCATGACGGCGACCTCGTGCATAACGTGGATTTCCGGAGCGTCTATGCGACGGTTCTCAAGGATTGGCTGAAGGTGCCGGTGGAGCCGATCCTGCACCGCGCATTTCCGACAATGGGATTTGTGTGAGGTTTGATTTTATCAAGGCGCGAGCCTTGAGATGACCCAGCCGGCTCCGGCTCTCTTGTAGCAAAAGCGGTCGTGAAGCCGGTCGTGCCCGCCCTGCCAGAATTCCAGGCTTTCCGGGACAACGCGATAGCCGCCCCACCCCTCGGGCTTTGGAACTTCCCCATTGGCAAATTTGCGTTTCAGTTCCTCGTATTTTGCGAGGAGGATTTGCCTCGAGGAAATGACTGCGCTCTGATCCGAGACCCAGGCCCCGAGCCTGCTGCCGAATGGCCGGCTCATGAAATAGGCCAGCGACTCGGCGGCGGAAATTTTCTCAACCGCCCCGGCGACCTCGACCTGACGGGCCAAAGCAACCCAGGGAAAAAGCAAGGAGGCACGCGGGTTCTCCGCAATCTGGCGGGCCTTCCGGCTCCCGTAGTTCGTGAAAAAGACAAAGCCCCGCTCGTCATACGCCTTCAGCAGGACCGTGCGGCAGGAAACATTTCCCGCCCGGTCGGCGGTCCCGAGCGTCATCGCGTTCGGCTCGGGAATCCCCGAGGCCCGCGCATCTTCAAACCAGAGGCGGAATTGTTTCACCGGATCGGGATCGAGATCAGACTCCAGAAGCGGCTCGCGATCGTAATCGCAGCGCAAGTGGTCAATGGCGGCATCCTCAGACATGCCAATGACTATACCGAAAGTTCATGTCTCCAAAAGGCGCAAGTTTTGCACGTCCGCAGGCGCCTGGGCCTGGCGGGTAACCAAGTGCTCTGGACAGACAGGCTCGTTTGGAGACCGACTTCCGCATGCAAGCGCCCTGCGCCATCCACAATCGGGGCGCCTGGCCTTCCAGTAACAGCGGGCATATCAATGATGGTAATGCATTTGCCCTGTCGGTTCGGGCTTGTCAGCCTCGCGCGGGGTGTGGAGACTGCTCCGAGATGGCTTGGGAATTCGACTATTTGATCGTTGGGGCGGGATTCTCGGGACTGACGATGGCCGAACGCCTCGCCACGCAGACGGGGGCAACCTGCCTTGTTGTCGAGCGCCGCAACCACATCGGCGGAAATGCCTACGACCGGTATGATGACCACGGGGTCCTCATTCACACCTACGGCCCGCATTATTTCCGCACCAACGCTCCGAGAATCCGCGAATACCTCTCGCAGTTTACCGAATGGCATCCCGTGGACTACAGAATCCTGTCCTGGACGCATGGGGCCTACTGGCCGTTTCCCATCAATTTGAACACCTTCGAGCAGTTCATTGGAAAACCGTCCACGCCGGAAGAAATGGCCGCCACGCTGGAAAAATGGAAGGTTCCAATCGGGAGCCCATCAAATTCCGAGGAGGTCATCATCTCGCAGGTGGGCCGGAAGCTTTACGAGCAGTTCTTCGAGGGATACACGCTGAAGCAATGGCGCCGGCATCCACGGGATCTCGACGCATCGGTCTGCGGAAGGATTCCGATCCGCACAAACCGCGACGACCGGTATCTCACGGAAGATTTCCAGGCGCTGCCGGCCGCCGGCTACACGCGTCTGTTCGAGCGGATGCTGGCCGCATGCGGCGACAGGGTGAAGGTCCTGCTGAATACAGATTACCGGGAGGTGAGGCCGCACGTGAACTTCCGCCATATGATCTACTCGGGTCCGGTGGATGAATATTTTGACCACTGCGAAGGCCGCCTCCCCTACCGCTCGCTCCGGTTTGAGGCGGAGTCGTTCACCCGGGAACAACTGATCCCGCGCGAACCGGTCTCCGGAAAACCGGGATTCTGGCAGCCGGCGATGCAGGTGAATTTTCCGAACGATCACGACTATACCCGCATTGTCGAGGTCAAGCATGCGACCGGACAACTTTGCGAAAACACCACGATTGTCCGCGAATATCCTGAGGATTTCGGCCCTGGAAAGGAAGCCTACTATCCGATCCCCGTCGCGGATACCTCGGCTCTCTACTCGCGCTACAAGGCTCGGGCTGATGCGGAAAAGTCCACATCCTTCATCGGGCGCCTCGCCACTTACAAGTATTACAACATGGACCAGATCGTGGGCATGGCACTGGCGGAATTTGAAAAACTCCAACGAAAGGAAAGAGTTTGAACCAACCCTGCCAGCCACCCTGCTTCGCCGCGAATTCGGACACCTGGATTCCAAGAATTTTTCACCTGTCCGCAGACAGAGCAGCCTGGAAATGAAAATCCTCGTCACTGGTTCCTCCGGCCTGATCGGCTCTGAGGTTTCCCTCTTCTTCGCGCGTCAGGGCTGCACCATCCACGGGCTCGATAACAACCAGAGGGCGGTTTTTTTTGGCCCGCAGGGGGATACGCGTTGGAATCAGGAGCGGCTGGCGAAATCGATCTCCGGCTACACCCACCACGAACTCGACATCCGGGACAGGAAGGGCGTGCTCGGGCTGGTCGCCTCGCTGAAGCCGGATGCGATCATCCACACGGCGGCCCAGCCGTCCCATGACCGCGCGGCCGCGATCCCGTTTGATGACTTTGATACGAATGCGGTCGGCACGCTCAACCTGCTCGAAGCGGCGCGGCAGGCCTGCCCGGAATCCCCGTTCCTCCACATGTCCACAAACAAGGTGTATGGTGACCG
>CAZRIL010000041.1:0-8306 GCA_964600115.1 uncultured Chthoniobacter sp.
GCAGCCGTGCGCGGATTGTCGCCGGTGATCATGATCGTCCGGATGCCCATCGCACGGAACCGCTCGAAGCGGTCCGCGAGTCCTCCTTTGACGATGTCCTTGAGGTAGATCGTGCCGAGCACCTTATCGCTCGCGGCCACAACCAGTGGGGTTCCGCCCAGACCGGAAATCCTGTCCACATCGGCCTGGACCGGGGTGGGAAGGCTCCCTCCCACGAAATTCTTCACGGCGTCCGCCGCGCCCTTGCGGTAGTGCATACTGTCAATATCCAGGCCGCTCATTCGGGTCTGTGCCGTGAAGGGCACAAACGTGGCATGCGGGAGCTCGTGGAACTCGCGTCCGCGAAAGTCGAATTTCTCCTTTGCGAGCACGACAATGCTGCGTCCCTCGGGCGTCTCATCGGCAAGCGACGAAAGCTGGGCGGCCTCGGCGAGGGCTTCCTTTGTCACGCCCGGGGCGGGAAAGAACTCCGTCGCCTGGCGGTTCCCGAGCGTGATGGTCCCGGTCTTGTCGAGCAGGAGCACGTCCACATCGCCGGCGGCCTCGACCGCTCGCCCGCTCATCGCGAGCACGTTTTTCTGGACGAGCCGGTCGATACCCGCGATGCCGATGGCACTGAGCAGACCGCCGATCGTTGTGGGGATCAGGCAGACCAGCAGGGCCACGAGCACGGTGATCGAAAAATCAACTCCCTGGAAGCTGCCGAATGCCTTCATCGACATGAGCACGACCAGAAAGATGATCGTGAGCGCGGAGAGCAGGATTGTCAGCGCGATTTCGTTCGGCGTTTTCTGACGTTTCGCGCCTTCAACCAGGCCGATCATCCGGTCTAGGAATGTCTCGCCCGCATTGGCTGTGATCAGGATTTTGATCACATCCGACAGGACCCGCGTGCCGCCGGTGACTGCGCTGCGGTCGCCGCCGCTTTCGCGGACCACGGGGGCAGACTCGCCTGTGATTGCGGATTCGTCGACCGTTGCGGCTCCCTCGATGATCTCGCCGTCACCGGGGATGAACTCCCCGGCTTTCACGATGACGGTGTCCCCCTTTTTCAGGGCGTTCGAGGGAACCTCCTCGATTTTACCGTCCGGGCGCAGGCGGTTGGCCTTGGTTTCGGTCCTGGCCTTGCGCAGCGTATCGGCCTGGGCCTTGCCGCGGCCTTCCGCCATGGCCTCGGCAAAATTCGCAAAGAGGACGGTGAACCAGAGCCAGAGCGTGATCTGCAGCAGGAAGCCGAACGAGGCCCCCTGTCCGCCGGTGAACAGCAGGACCGTGGTGATCGTCGCGCCGACCTCGGTGACAAACATTACCGGGTTGCCAACCATGTGACGCGGGTTGAGTTTCTTGAACGACCCGCCGATTGCCGGAGTGATGATCTCCAGATCGAAGATGGAATGTGCTTTTGCGGCCATTTGGATTGGTGATGTTTGAATGTTGATGGCTAGAACAGCTTTCCGGCGTGCATGAGGAAGTGCTCGACGACCGGCCCCAGCACGAGCGCGGGTACGAAGGTGAGAGCGCCGATGAGGATTACAGTCGCGGCAAGCAGGGTGGTGAATAGAGGTCCGGCGAGCGGAAAGGTGCCGCTGCTGTTTGCCACAGGCTTCTTGCGGGCGAGTGAACCCGCCAGGGCCAGGACCGGCACAATCATTGCGAAGCGGCCGATGAGCATCGCGATGCCGAGCGTGGTGTCATACCACGGCGCGTTGGTGGTCAGTCCGGCGAATGCGCTGCCGTTGTTGGCGGTGCCCGAGCTGTAGGCGTAGAGCATTTCGCTGAAGCCGTGCGGCCCGTTGTTGTTTGTGCCATCGGTGGCCACCCCGGCCGCATCGGGCAGCCCCATCCTGCACACGCAGGCCCAGGCGGTGAAGCCCAGGATGGAAATGGCGAGGATGAGGATGATGAGGGACGCCATCTTCATGTCGTAAGGCTCGATCTTTTTGCCGAGATACTCGGGCGTGCGGCCGACCATCAAGCCGGCGATGAAGACCGCGATCACAACATAGATCAGCATGCCGTAAAGGCCGGCGCCAACACCCCCGAAGACGACCTCTCCAAGCTGCATATTCAGCATGGGAACAAGCCCGCCAATCGGCGTGAACGAATCATGCATCGAGTTGACGGCCCCGCAGGAGGCATCGGTCGTGACCGTTGCGAAGAGGGCGGAGTTGAAGATTCCGAAGCGGACTTCCTTGCCCTCCATATTTCCGTCGGCAGGATCGACGCCAAGGGCTGCAAGATTCGGATTGCCCGCCGATTCAAAATGCGCGCAGACCAGAACGCCTGCAAGAAATAGAATGAACATCGCAGCCCAGATGGCCCAGCCATGCCCCTGATTGTTTGCCTGCCGGCCCAGGAACCATGTCAGCCCGCAGGGGATCGCAAAGATGGAGAGCATCTGGAGAAAGTTCGTGAACGGCGTCGGGTTTTCGTAGGGGTGCGAGGCATTGGCATTCACATAGCCACCCCCATTGGTGCCCAGCATCTTTATCGCTACTTGCGAGGCCATCGGTCCCTGCACGATCGTCTGCATATCGGTGAACTGGTCTTCCAGGACGGGATTGCCAGCGGCGTCCTTGATGGTTTCTCCCGCGCTATTTTTCTTTTCGACTTGCGTCTTGAATGGCTCGACGAGCGCGGCGCTTTCGAAGGGCTTGAAATTCTGGATCATTCCCTGTGAGACGAGGATGAGGGCGAAGAGCACGCAAGCCGGGAGCAGCAGGTAGTATGTGACACGGGTGAGGTCGACCCAGAAATTTCCGATCGTCTTCGTGCTGTGACGAGCAATTCCACGAACCAGCGCAGCTGCAATGCCGATGCCGACTGCGGCTGAGAGAAAGTTGTGGATCGTCAGGGCGACCATCTGCGAGAGGTAGCTCATCGTTCCTTCGCCACCATAGCTCTGCCAGTTGGTGTTCGTGGTGAAGCTGGCTGCCGTGTTGAAAGCCAGATGCCCGCTCAAGCCAGGCAGTTGCTGCGGATTGAGCGGCAGCAAGGCCTGAAGCCGGAGGATCGCATAGGTGAAAATCATCGAGACGAGGCTGAAAAGGAGCATCGCGACGGCGTAGCCCTTCCAGTCCTGCTCCTTCTTTGGATCCACGCCGGTCATCGCATAGGTCACGCGTTCCAATGGCTTGATGAGCGGGTCGAGAAACGTCATTCCCTCCGCATTCAGCACCTTGCAGAGGTAGAGACCGATGGGTTTGGTGATCGCCAGCAAGACCCCGGTAAACAGAATGAGCTGAATCCAATCCAATGTGTTCATGTATGTTTCGGGTTAAAAGTTTTCCGGACGGATGATCGAGAAAAGGAGGTAGCCGATCAGTCCGAATGCGATAATTCCGACGAGGATGTTTTCCATGAATTGAAGGGGGCTAAATTTTGTTGCAGGCCGCGATGAAGGCGAGCATCAGGGCAAAGAAGCCGAAGGTTGTGAGCAGGTAGATGTGGTCGGTCATTGTGTTTTGTGGATTTTATGCCGACGGAAGATCGAAATAGAATTCGCACCCCTGCCCGGGTTTGCTGTTGAGGCCGATGAGACCGCCGTGTGCCGCGACAATTTCTCTGGCGATCGCGAGCCCGAGACCTGCGCCCCCTGCGTTGTCGCCGGGGACCCTGAAAAACCTCTCGAATATCCGTTGCTGAAACTCAACTGGTATTCCCGGCCCTTGGTCGGTGACGGAGAAGCGGATCATGCCGTTGTTCCGGCTCTCCGCTGCCAGCAGGACAACCTCGCCGCGCCTGGTGTGCTTCACGGCATTGGAAACCAGATTGGTGAAAACCTGGGAGATCTGTCGCATATCGACACGGACACGGGTGAGCCCGGGCTCGATGGAGGTGGAGATTTTTGAGCCGTGGGAATCCGCGAACGATTCCATTTCCCGTGAAATGGTTTGCACAAGTGTCCCGGCATCGATGTCTTCCCGGCTGAGTGCGGCCTTGCCGGCTTCCAGCTTGGCCAGATCGAGGAGGTCATTGAGCATGCCGAGCAGGCGCTCCGAGTCCTCGCGTGCGGCGAGGAGGAGTTCGGTCTGCTTCGGATTCAGTGAGCCGATCCGCTCCTCGAGCAGAAGGTAGAGGCTCATGCGAATGCTTGTGAGGGGCGTTTTCAGCTCATGGCTGACCGTGGAGACGAGGTTTGATTTCACCTCGTCGAGCAGGCGTAGGCGTGTCACATCCTGAAGAATGACTGCAGCACCGTAATTAATCCCTCCCTCATCGCGCATGCCTATGATGCGTGGCAGGAGATAGACTTCCTTGTCATCCACCCGGACGACAATAGTTTTGTCAAAGCTGACCGGGAGGTAGTCCGGGCTGCCTTCCAGAACTTTCCGCGCCTGGATCTGCACCTCATCCGGAAGGTTTCCGCTCGAGCCGAGTTTGTGAAGCAGCCTGGTGGCCGCCGGGTTGGTGAAGTCGATCACGCCCTCCGGGGAGAGTGCGACGATCGGGTCGGGAAATGCCGAGAACGTCGTCTCGGTCATCTGGCGGGCCTGAAGGATTTGGTCGCCGGTGATCCGCCGGTAGGCCCGGAGTTTGCCCGCCATTTTATTGAAGGCATCCGCGAGTTCCCCGAGTTCATCCTTTGATTCCACCGGAATAATCTGATCCAGCTTTCCCTCGCCGAGTTCCTTGGAGACCACGGTGAGTGCCCGGATGGGCAGTAGAATGGATCTTTGCAGGCGTGCGGCCAGGAGGACCGCCGTCGCAAGCCCGAGCAGGCTTGCAAATATCATGTAGCGGGTCGAACTCAAGCTGAGTTCCCGCGCCTCGCGATCGGACTTCAACATGTTGTCCTGGTTCATGGTGATGACGGCCTGCGCCGAGTCTTTGATCTCCGTGAAAACCGGCAGAAGCTCGCGTAAATACATGTCCCGCCTTGTCTGGACGTCCGGGGTATTCCAGAATGTTTCTGCCTGTTTCGAGTATCGGGCGAAAAGCGACTGAATCGACCTGGCGAGTTTTTCCTCCCCGGGCAGGGTGATGTTGCCCAGCTCTGCATGGAGTCCTTCTTCAAATTTGGGCAGGTGATCCGCGAAGAGCTGGCGGCCGCGTTGTCCCTCACCGACAAGCGAAAAGAAAAAAGAGGAATCCATCCTCTCGGCTGCTTCCTTCATTTTCTGTCCGGCCACGACACTTCGATAGTTTTCGCGTAGGACGACGTCCACCTGAGAGCCGAGCTTGGCAAAAAGGAGGGTCGCATAGGCACCCATCGCCACAATCAGAACGAAGATCGGTGCCAGCCCGATGATGATGCGCCTATTCATCTTGCAGGGCGAAAATGTTTGGTGCCTGTTCCCGCATGCGCACCCCGCTGACTACTCAACTGAACTGACCGAAGAACCATGAGTTCTTCTTAGCTGCCGCTGTGCCAGGATTGTTAATGATGCATTATGCCAAGAATCACAGTATGTTACACGTGTGGAGCGGGCGGTTTGCACGACGGCGTCCGTGCAAAAATGCACGGAATGACGAGTGCGGTCATGCAAGGTTGCACGGTGAACCTCAAGGACGGGTATGCGGCCGTGCTCTCAGGATCTGGTGAGTTTGCTAAAGCCGCTTGCGCTTGCGGTAAAGCGTTGCTGGATCAACGTCGAGTATTTTGGCGGCTTCCTCGAGCGTGCTGGTGGAGGAGATGAGCCTGCGGATGTGCTCGGCTTCAATTTCCTCGAATGTGAATTGTCCGCCAAGACGGATTTCCGAGGTCGGCTGGATGGTTTCGGAGAGGTCTGCTGTTTCGATCACCTCACCCTCCGAAAGAATCACCGCCCGCTCTATCACGTTGCGCAGTTCGCGCAGGTTTCCAGGCCAACCATAGGATTGCATGGCGGTGAGTGCCCCGGGCGAAAAAGACCGCGCTTTTTTTCCCGCGTGGGACGCTAGGAAATTGAGGTGAAGGAGGGCCAGGCGCCCAATGTCCTGAACGCGCTCGCGCAGGGCGGGAAGGCGCAGCGAAATCACATTGAGACGGTAAAATAAATCCTCGCGGAACTTCCCATCCTTGACTGCCGCAGCCAGATCGCGGTTCGTCGCGGAGATGACCCGCACGTTTGCGCGGCGGGGTTTCGCTTCTCCGACCCGTTCGTATTCGCGTTCCTGGAGGAGCCGGAGCAACCTGGCCTGGATCTCCAGAGGGAGGTCGCCGATCTCATCGAGGAACAAAGTGCCCCCGTCCGCTGCGGCGACTTTTCCTTTGGTGTCCGAGTGGGCGCCTGTGAATGCGCCTTTAACGTGCCCGAAGAGCTCGCTCTCGAGAAGCTCGCGAGAGAGGCTGGGGCAGCTCACTGTGACAAACGCCCCGTTGGCCCGCGGGCTGCGTTGATGCAGCGCCCTGGCCAGCAGGCTTTTGCCCGTTCCGCTCTCACCCAGGAGCAGGACCGTCGCATCGCTGTCCGCAGCCTTGAATGCGACATCGAGTGTTTTCTGCATGGATTCGCTGCTGGTTTCGAGATTGATCTCCGGACCTTCGGTCGCAACCCGGGATTCCAGCTCCGCCACGCGGTTTTCCAGCCGCTGGGTCCGCTCGACATGAGCGAGCGCCTGCCGGATCTGGTCCGGCGTGAACGGCTTGGGCAGGTAGTCAAATGCTCCCCGCCGCATGGCGTCGACGGCTGTGTCGATCGAAGCGAAAGCCGTGAACATGATCACCTTGGTGCGTGGTGAGACCCGCAGGATTTCCTGAAGAACATCGAGGCCGCTTTCCTGGCCGAGCTTCAAATCCAGGAAAACAACGTCGCACTTCTCTGCTTTCAGCTCCTCGATCGCCAGGGGACCATTTTGTGCCGTAGCGGCGTCATGTCCCATCGATTCCAGCGCCAGCAGCATCGTGCGCCGGATGTTTTTTTCGTCGTCAACAACAAGAATGTGCATCGGAGAATCTCTTCCTAACTGCGCAGGATACACACGGAGCAATGGTGTCCAATGTTCGATTTTCCGAAGTTTGACCTTGGGAGCCAAGCCGGATAGGGTTGCCAGCTCTCCTGATGTCGAACATTACCAAACTCACCACCCTGCCCGGCGGGCTGCGTGTGGCCACCTGCGAGATGCCCCATGCCCAGACCGCGGCCATGGGGATCTGGGCCTCGGTGGGCGGACGCCACGAACCGGCCCCCCTCAACGGGATCTCTCACTTTATCGAGCACATGCTCTTCAAGGGCACGGGGCGGCGCTCGGCCCGGAGGATCATGCAGGAAATCGAGGGGGTGGGGGGCGATATGAACGCCTACACCGCCGAGGAACGAACCTGCTACTACGCCACGGCGGCCGCCGAGTATTTTCCGCGCGTCAGCGATGTGCTCTGCGATATCTACCTCAGCCCGCGTCTTTCCAAGCAGGACATCGACCGCGAGCGCGGGGTCATCGGCGAGGAAATCCTGATGTATCGAGACGAGCCGTCCTCCCATGTGCAGGAGCTTCTCAACAGCACCTACTGGCCGAAGCATCCGCTCGGGCGCCCGCTTACCGGCACGCTGGAAACCATCGAGGGCATGGGCCGGAACGAGTTTCTCGATTACCGGGCCAGCCACTACCACTGCTCAAGCACAGTTGTCTCCGCGGCCGGCAAGGTCACGCACGACGATGTGGTCGCCCGCGTGAGCAAGGCTCTCGACGGGTTGGGGCATGGCCGCAAGCCGGTGGCGAAACCAGCGCCTGTTCCACCGTCGAAGCCGCGCTTGAACGTCGAGGCGAGAGACATCCAGCAGACCCAGGTGGCCATGGCGCTCCCCGCGTTCAGCCACAAGGATGAGCGCCGTTACGCATTCCATCTGATGCATGTCCTGCTCGGGGGGAACGCCAGCTCGCGCCTTTTCCAGGAGTTGCGGGAGAAACGGGGCCTGTGCTATTCGGTGAGCACGCACCCGCTGACTCTCGACGACTCCGGCGTTTTCAACATCTCGGTCGGCCTTGATAAAAAGAACCTCGAAAAATCTCTGCGGCTGATTCTGGCGGAGTTCGTGTCGCTCAGCACAAAACTCGTCGGGAATGCTGAACTCAAGCGCGCAAAGGAATACGCCGTCGGCTCGAGCCGGATGTCCCTCGAACGCACCTCAAGCCAGAATATGCGGCTGGGAAGCTCTGTGCTCGTCTATGGGAAAATCGTCGATCCCGAAATCGTGCATGAGAAAATCCGCGCCGTGACCGCCGAGGAAATCCGGTTCGCCGCCGCGGAGATCCTGAACCCTTCGCAGATGACCCTTGCTCTCGTCGGCCCGTCGCCGGACGATGCCATGGTGCGGAAAGTGCTTGGGATATGAAAGGCGTTATTTTTGATTGGGACGGTGTCGTGATCGATTCTTCGGCACACC
>CAZRIL010000041.1:8406-38815 GCA_964600115.1 uncultured Chthoniobacter sp.
ATGAAAGGCGTTATTTTTGATTGGGACGGTGTCGTGATCGATTCTTCGGCACACCACGAAAAGTCCTGGGAATTGCTCTCGGCGGAAATTCACAAACCTCTGCCCCCCGGACATTTCAAGGCGGGCTTCGGAAAAAAGAACCAGGAGATCATTCCGAACCTGCTGGGATGGAGCTCGGATCCCGCAGAGGTTCAGAGCCTCGCCGATCGCAAGGAAGAATTATACCGCGAACTCGTCCGGCAGCATGGCGTCACGATCCTTCCGGGAGCCCGGGAGCTACTGGTCGCACTCAAGGAAGCCTCGATTCCCCGGTCCGTCGGTTCTTCAACTCCCCGCTCGAATCTGGATGCGATCTTTGCCGTCACGGGTCTCGACGAACTTTTCACCGCGGTGGTCTCAGCCAACGATGTGACGAACGGCAAACCGGCGCCGGATGTCTTCCTCGTTGCCGCCGATAGGCTCGGGCTGGCAACCGCGGACTGCCTCGTCATCGAGGATGCCCATGTCGGAATCGAGGCCGCGCTTAGCGCGGGCATGAAGGTCCTCGCTGTCGCGACCACCAACCCGATCGGGGAACTCCATCGGGCTACCGCTGCGGTCCCGTCCCTTGCCGGAGTGACTCCGGAGTTCCTCGCGAAAATCTGAGCTTGATTGTGACTGATCATATCGGCTTAATTCGCTCATGTTCGCTCATGAACGCCATGAAAAGATTCTCGCTCTTCTCGAGAAACACCGCCGCCTGGAGGTGCAGGCGCTCATGGGGATTCTCGGCGTCTCCGCCGCGACTCTGCGGCGCGATCTGACATTTTTAAACCGGAGCGACCGGGTGGTCCGCGTGCACGGAGGGGTGTTCCATCCGGGCGCTGTAACGAGCGAGCCAAGTTTCGGTCAGAAGGCAGCCATGTCAGTGAAGGCCAAACGGCTGATCGCGGAGGCCGTCTCGCGGACGGTTCCGCAGCGCGCAACGGTCTTCATCGACAGCGGCACCACGTGCCTCGAGGCGGGACGGCTTTTGAGGAGCCGGGAGGACCTGACCATCATCACAAACTCGTTGCCATTGATCGCCTCCCACGAGCAATTCCGGGCGCGCCTGCTGGTTCTGGGGGGCGAGATGCGGAACGTGAGTGGCGCCCTGGTCGGTGATCTCGCCATTTCGGCCCTGACGCGCCTGCGCGCCGACATCGCTCTGATTGGCGCTTCCGGGCTCCACAGCGTGGATGGCGCGGGAACGACGGAGCCGCTCGAAACCGCCGTGAAACGGGAATGGATCTCCCGCAGCCAACGGACCATTCTCCTCGCGGATGCCTCCAAGTGGTCGCAGGCGACACTTGTTTCTTTTGCGGGCTGGAAGGAGTTCGACGAATTCTACACCGACAAAAAGCCGCCTGTACCGTTCCGCAGAAGCGGTTTGAAAATTATTTACCCATGAAACGACTCGATCAAAAAATCACGAATATTCTCAGCGACCCATCCGGCGCGAAGGATTTCATCATAGCGGACGCCAAGGATGCAGACATGGCATTCGGCATTACCGCGCCCGGCCCGCAGACCGGATCCTGCCGGCACGGATACAATGAGTCGGAAGGCTGCTGGAAGACGCTGGACCAGTATCTCGAACAGATCCGGGCCGTGATCGCCCAGGATATCGTGGACATCATGCTCCTCTCCGCCTCGAACCTTGAACGGCTCGCCATGCAGGAGAAGCTCTTCACGAATTCCGCCATTACGCCCGCAGCCCGTGCGAATGACACCTCGGATGTCTGGGCGGTCCGCGGCGGGAAGTATCCGACCGACCACCCGTCCCGATCGTTCCGCACGGCAAACATCTGCCATATCAAATACGGCAGGATCACCGAGGATTGCTCACAGCCGTTCACAGGTGCCGACCTCGGGCTCTACTCGATCACATTCACGAACAACATCGACTGGGATTACAAGGCTCTGACGGATTTTCATGAATTCCGCCTCGAAGCCGAGCGAAAGCATTTCCGCTATTTTCTGGAGGTCTTCAATCCGAACGTGAACCCGGGCATTCCCGACCAGAAGGTGGCCGGGTTTCTGAACGACCACATCATCCGCACGCTCGCCGGAGTGACTTCGGTGGGGAGACCGGTCTTTCTAAAAATCCCCTACAATGGCCCGGGGCCGCTGGAGGAACTGGTCGCCTATGACCCCAAATTGATCGTGGGGATTCTTGGCGGAAGCTCCGGCACCACCCGTGATGCTTTCCAACTGATCCACGATGCCCGCAAGCACGGGGCGCGGGTGGCCCTTTTCGGCAGGAAGATCAACCTCTCCGAGCATCCCCTCGCGTTCATCGAACTGCTCCGGCGCATCGTCGACGGGGAGATTCCTCCGGTCGAAGCTGTCAAAGTCTATCACAGCATTCTTCAAAAATGTGACATCCGTCCCCAGCGAACCCTCCAGCAGGACCTCCTGCTCACCGCCAACAAGATGAGCTACAAATGAAACCAAGTGTTCAGTGATTCAGTTTTCAGTGTTCGGCAAAGAATCTGAACGCGGACCTGTCTTGCTGAAAACTGAATCACTGAAAACCGAACACCGCCTCTCATGAAACGCAGCGAAATCAACCAACTCATCACCTCCGCCCGGGATTGCTTTGTGCGGCATGGCTGGGCGCTTCCGCCGGACCCGCGCTGGGATGTCACGGATTTCGGCCTTGGAAACTGGCGTGCGAACGGCCTCGTTCTTCTCAATCTGGCCGAGCATGCCGAGTATTGCGAAAAGCTGATGTATGCCCGCGATGGCATGGTCACCCCGACGCACTGCCATCACAAAAAGAAGGAGGATATCATCAGCCGGTGGGGGACGCTGCGCGTCCGGTTGGGGCGACCCGGCGACCAGCCGATCGGGGTGCTTGTCAACAATGCGCCGCGCACTGTTGTAGCGGGTGAGGAGATCGACCTCACAGCCGGGGAGCGGATCACGCTCGTGCCGCATGTCTATCACGCATTCTTCCCCGTGACCGCCGAGTGCATCATCGGAGAGGTTTCCACCGCCAACGACGACGCGCACGATAACTTTTTCATCGATCCGAACATCGGCCGTTATCCTCATGTGGACGAGGATGAGCCCGCAATAGTGAGGCTTCTGAGCGACCGGCCATGAACCCGGCTCATCTGCTTGAAGTCGCCGCACATTTGGAATCCGCCGCGGTCTCCGGCTGCCGGGTTGTCACAGGGTTTGATGGATTTGTCGATGAGATGATCACTCTGGTGGGGGAGCGCCGGTCGCTGAGCGACTTCACCCCCGTGCCCGACATCGCAACCTTCGGCGGGCTCATTTCTGCGGCGGCAGGGCACAGCAGCCTGCGTGAGATCGTGATCAACGATGTTCATCCCGGCGGGTGCGCGGTCAATCTCGCGGACGGTCTCGCGACGCTGGGAGCCCGCGTCTCCTGCTTCGCAACCCTCGGGGATCCGGTGCATCCGGCGTTTGCCGGAACCGCAGGCAAGTGCGCGGAATTCCGATCGTGGGGCAGCGAGCCGGGCCGGACGCTGGCGTTCGAATTCTCAGACGGCAAACTGATGTTCAGCGCCGTGAGGCAGCTGGCGGATTTCACCCCGGAACTTGTTTCCCGTTTTCTGGCCGATGGAACATATGCCGCCGCCTGCGCGGATGCCCGGGTCATCGCGTTGACGGACTGGTCGCTATATCCCCACATGACCGGGGTTTGGCGCTTGCTGCAGCGAGAGGTTTTTTCCAGGCTGGGAGGGTCGCGCAATTTTCTGATCGACCTGGTGGATCCCTCCAGCCGCGCGCCGGCGGATATCCAGGAAATGGCCGGCACTCTCAGGGATTTTGAACCGGCAGGTCCTGTGACCCTGGGATTGAATGGAAACGAGGCAAATATTCTCTCGAAGTTGCACGGTCTTCCTTTTGCGGCCCCCGATGCTGCTCCCGAACTGACACTGGAACAGGCCGGGAGTTTGCGCGTCCGGCTTGGAGTTTCCCGGGTGGTAATCCATCGCATCCCTTTCGCCGTCTCTTCAGATGCGGGTGGGGGCTTTGTTCAGTCCGGTCCTTTTTGCCTAAATCCAAAGAAGAGCACTGGTGCAGGTGACCGGTTCAACGCGGGCTTCTGCCTAGGGCTCGCGCTTGGCTGCAGTGCCTCGGAAGCCCTCGCTTTGGGATGCGGAGCGTCCGGATTCTTTGTCCGGAATGCCCGGAGCGCCACGACGCACGAGCTGGTGCAATTTATGCGGCAATGGGCATCGGGATTTGCCAATATGCCCGTTTCGTATGACACACATCCCGCTTGAAAAGTTGTCCTCACGTCTATCCGGGGAACTTGCAACCGGAGAGACCCTGAGGAAGCTCTACGCAACCGATGCTTCCGAATACCAGGAGATGCCGCTTGCGGTGGCATTCCCTGAGACCGAATCCGACGTGCGCGAGATCGTTCTCTTCGCCGGCCAGCACCGTGTCGGAATCATTCCCCGCACAGCCGGAACCTCGCTGGCCGGACAGGTTGTCGGCAGCGGAATTGTCGTGGATCTATCCCGGCACTTCGAAAAGATCCTCGAGATTAATTCGGCGACGCGGCGGGTGCGCGTCCAACCGGGGGTTGTCCGCAACGAGCTGAACTATGAACTGGCGAAGCAGGGGCTGGTCTTTGGTCCGGAAACCTCGACGGCAAACCGGGCCATGATCGGTGGCATGGTTGGCAACAATTCCTGCGGATCGAATTCGATCGTCTACGGAAGCACCCGCGAGCATCTCGTTTCGGTCCGGGGATTTTTCAGCGACGGAAGCGAGGGGATCTTGCACGGGCTCACACCGTCGGAATTTGAAGCCAAATGCCGTGACGGCACGACGATGGAGAGCCGGATCTACAGATCGATCCGCGAGACGCTTGGAAATCCCGCCAACCGGCGGCTGATTACCGAAAACTACCCGCGCAAATCGATTCCGCGCCGCAACACCGGCTATGCGCTCGACCTGCTGATGGATGCGCAGGTGCTGGATCCGGAATCGTCCCGGGAATTCAATTTCTGCAAGCTGATTGCGGGATCGGAGGGGACACTGTTTTTCGGCCTCGAGTTCGAGCTTTCCTGCGATCCGCTGCCGCCTCCGCACGTGGCCCTGGTGTGCGGCCATTTTCAATCGGTGGACGAGGCCCTGCATGCGAACCTTGTGGCACTGGGCCACGGACCATCGGCCTGCGAATTGATCGACCGCCATATCCTCGAGTGCACGAGGACCAACCATTCCCAGGCCCGGAACCGATCCTTTGTGGTTGGAGATCCGGGAGCCATTCTGGTTGTCGAAATCCGGAGGGACGGGGAAGCGGAAATGGAAGCGGCTGTTGCCGGGCTTCAGTCCGCATGGCAGGCGGGAGGATTCGGCTATGCAGTACCCGTGCTGCGTGGCGCCGAAGGAAACAAAGTCTGGGAGCTCCGTCGGGCCGGGCAGGGGCTCATGAGCAATGTCATCGGTGACGCAAAGCCGCGCGAGGTTGTCGAGGACACGGCTGTTGATGTCCACGACCTGCCTGCCTACATCGCGGAGTTCAACGAAATCCTAAAGACGAAATACGGAATCGGCTGCGTGTATTATGCCCACGCTGGCTCTGGAGAGCTGCACACGCGACCGCTCTTTGACCTCAAGACCGATGAAGGATTGAAAACGTTCCGGGGCGTTGCGACCGACATTGCGCGCCTCGTGAAAAAATACCGCGGATCGCTGAGCGGCGAGCACGGCGATGGACGACTTCGTGGCGAGTTCATCCCGCTCATGGTCGGGCAGGAATGTTTCGAGCTGATGCGGGCGGTGAAGGCGACTTTTGATCCTCACAATATCTTCAATCCCGGGAAGATCGTCGACACGCCGCCGATGGATACGCATCTGAGGCACGAGCACGGTCAGCCGACGCCCGACTATGAGACGATATTTGATTTCAGTGATGTGGCCGGGGTGGTGCGCGCAGCCGAGAAATGCAGCGGCTCGGGCGACTGCAGAAAGTCGCACATGGCGGGAGGAACGATGTGCCCGAGTTACATGGCGACACGCGAGGAAAAGCACTCCACACGCGCACGGGGAAACATCCTCCGCCACGTCCTCAATCACCCCGCCGATGCCACAAAGCCGTTCGACAGCGCCGAGATCAAGGAGGTGATGGATCTTTGCCTGTCCTGCAAAGCCTGCAAGAGCGAGTGCCCGTCGAGCGTCGATATCGCGAAGCTGAAAGCCGAGTTTTTGCAGCACTACCACGATGCGCACGGAGTCCCTTTCCGCTCGCGGCTTGTCGCCGGATTTTCCGACGGCGCCCGGGTGGCTTCGTTTGCGCCGGAAATCTACAATGCGGTCTTTCAGACACCGTGGGTCAGACAGGCTTTCAACCGGGTCGTGGGCTTTCATCCGGACCGCACCCTTCCCAAAGTGAACCGGATAACCCTCCGGTCCTGGCTGAAAACCAGAACTCCGCTCCAGCCGGTTGGCAAGCGGAACGGGCGAGTGCACCTGTTCTGCGACGAGTTCACGAACTACAACGACCTCGATGCGGGCATCGCCACCATCGAGTTGCTGGAGCTTCTAGGATACGAAGTTGTGCTTCCCAAACATGTGGAAAGCGGACGCGCCTCCCTCTCGAAAGGTCTGATCAGGCGCGCGAAATCCTTTGCGGAGGAGAATGTGCGGTTGCTTGCCACGCACGTTTCTGAGAAGGAACCACTCATCGGCATCGAGCCATCCGCGATTCTCGGCTTCCGCGATGAATACCCGAATCTCGTGGATGTATCGCTCCGGGATTCCGCCCGCAGCCTCGCCCCGCACTGCCTCCTGCTCGACGAGTTCATTGCTCGGGAAGCGGATGCCGGCCGGATCACCGCCGACCTTTTCACCGACTGGTCCCAGACAATCCATCTCCATGGCCACTGCCACCAGAAGGCCCTGGCGTCGCTCGATCCCACGATCCGGATGCTGACCCTGCCGGTAAACTACACAGTGAATCTTATCCCGTCCGGATGCTGCGGCATGGCCGGGTCGTTCGGGTATGAAGCCGAGCATTACGACGTCTCGATGAAGGTGGGAGAGTTGGTCCTGTTTCCAGCTGTCCGCAAACTCGCGGACGATATCCTCGTTGCGGCCCCTGGAACAAGTTGCCGCCATCAGATCCACGACGGCACCAAACGCAAAGCCCTTCACCCTGCCGAGATACTCCGGGCAGCGATCAGCTAGACCCGCATTCGCTTCAGCCAAGATAATGAGACGAGAAGTGATTCTCTCCACAGGTTCTCCTCCGCGTTGAGAGAACCATTTACCGGGACGGTCCGGAAATCTTGACGGTATGGCAAGCATGCCATACCGTTGAAGCCATGAAGATGACAATGCATATCGACGAGGATTTGCTTGCGAGCGCGATGGAGGCGACAGGGGCCAGGACAAAGACCGAGGCGGTGAGTCTGGCATTGAAGGAGATCAGCCGGCGCGTGCGTCAGAAGAAACTTTTTGCGATTCCAACCGGAACTGCCGGCAAGGATCCGAAGTCGTATTTCGACTTTGACACCTACGATGCGTTGCGCGCCGCCGATGCTGCCGGAACATATGGAACTCGTCGTCGCCGATAGCAGTTTCTACATCCACGAGATGCGTTCGGGGCGCGAGCCTTTCTGTGAGATGGAACCGTTGGCAGATCTGGTCGAGTGGGCGACTACCGGAATAGTGATGCTTGAAGTCTGCCGGGGCCTCCGGGATCCGCTTGTGCGGGATCTCTATCTGGAGCGTTTCTCCACGATGGTCTATTTGCCGACGCCCAATCTGATGTGGGAGAAGGCCGCGATGCTGGCCTGGGAGATGGACCGCAAGGGCCGGGTTCTTCCCTCGCAGGACCTTCTCATCGCTTCGGTCTGTCTTCGTCATGATGCCCGTCTTCTGACGCGGGACGGACACTTCGGGGTTCTGTCCGGGTTGCGCCTCGCCCGCGAATTGGAAGAGCTCGGGAGCTGAGCCGCGATCTCACTCGAACCGCAGCGCTTGCGCCGGCGGGATGCGGGAGGCGCGGAGGGCCGGGAGCCAGGCAGCTGCAATGGCAGCGGGAATGAGCCAGAGCGGCGTGCCGAAGAGGACATCGAGCGGGTAGCGGAGCTCGATCGTCCATCCGAAGAACGCTTTGTTGATGACCCATGTGAGGACCATGGCCATGGCAGCGCCGCAGGCGATTCCGATGATGGAGGCAAAGAAGCCGACGAGTCCGGCCTCTGTGAAGACGAGGCTTCTGATCTGACCCGGTGAGGCTCCCTGGGAGCGCAGCACTCCGATCTCGCGTTCGCGCTCGATGATCAAGGTTGTGAGTGAGAGCACGACGCCCGCGATCGCAACGAAGACCGCAATGCCGCGGAGGACCGAGGTCACGGCGAAGGTCTGATCGAAAATATCCATCACTCGTCGCCGGAGATCCGCATTGGTGTAGATCGAATACTCGCCCATTGTTCCAAAGCGTTCCCGGAAATCCGCTGCAAGCTTCGCGGCAAGAGCGGGGTCATGAAGCCGGAGCGCGAGGGAGTGGACACGTTGGTCGCTCCATGCCCTGTTAAAATTTGCACGGTCCATCATGATGAGCCCGGAGTCGCGGGTGAAATCCTTGACGATGCCGGCAACCCGGAACGGGACCGGTCCCTGCGGCGAGGTGAGGACGATTTCCTCCCCGGATTTTGTTTCGTTCCGGTTGGCAAAACTTTCCGAGACGACCACGAATCCGGGTGAATGAAAGAGGCTTTCCGCATTTTCCAGTTTTGAGAGAAAATCCATTTTTCCGCGGGATTCTCCCTCGCTGACCCCCATTGCGGCGGATTTGCCGTTCAGCAGGACCTGGATTTCGCGGAATGTGCCGGCTTCCTTGACCAGCGGGTTTTGGCGGGCCCAATCGACCGCTTCGGCAGGAATGAAGCTCTGGAGGCCTGCGATCTCATTGGCGGCCGGCGCGATGAAGAGGTCGGCGACCAGCGTTTTCTCCAGCCAGGCCGAGACGCTGCCGCGGAACGAGTGGATCATCACTGAGACGCTCACGGTCATTGCGGCGGCGATGGCGAGGGCCGCAATTGTGACTGCACTCCGGTGGAGCGAGCGGACAAGGTATTGCATCCCGAGGCGCATCATCCAGCTCCGGAACCTGAGGATCCCGCAGACTCCCAGAACCACAGCCGGAACGATCAGTGAGGACCCCGCGATCAGAAAACCGACCGATGCGAATCCCAAAAATTTTCCGCCGCCCTTGAAAGCCATCCAGGAACTGAGCGCTGCAAGCAAAAGCAGCGCAAGTCCGGGCAGAAGCCATTTTCCAGACCGGACCGAAAAGGAAACCATCGTTGAGCCCGGATGCAGAACTTCGACCGGATTGCACGCCGAAGCCTCGGCAGCCGGGTGCCAGGCGGCAACCAGTGCGGATCCGATTCCCACGAAGAATGCCCATCCGATCTGAGAAGGAGTGATGGCAAGATGCCCGACGCTGACAAGAGTGTAGAGCGAGGAAACGGTTTGTCCCACCGGGGCCGCGAGGAGCCGGGCCAGGGGGCCGGCGATGGCGATGCCAAGAGCCGATCCAAGGAATCCGCAGAGCAGGCCATCCCCCAGAAACAGGGCTGAGATTTCCGCCTTGGTCGCGCCATTCGCGCGCAGGATGCCGATTTCAACACGACGTCTGACCACTGTCGCAGACAGGCTGTTGTAGATGAGGAACACTCCGACCACCATGGATACGAGACTCAGCGCGGTCAGGTTGAGCTGGAACGCGGCCAGCATGGCTTCGGTCTCTGCCCCCCTTCTTGCCGGTGGCGCCACGGTGACATCCGGAGGGACCAGTTTTTGAAGTTCGGGAATCAGGGCTTCTGCCCGGAGCGGGTCGTTGAGTTCCACCTGAATCGAGGTGAGCCGGCCCTGCAGGCCGAGGAGTTCCTGCGCCCAGCCGATGTCCATCGCCGCAATCCGGTCATCGGCTCCGATGACGCCTTCATCGGAACGGATCATAAACCGTGGCTGAAGCCCGACGGACCGTCCGGCCGCCAGCACACGAAGCGGGTCTTTGTGCCCTGATGCAAGCGCCACAGCATCAGGCTCGCGAAGCCAGGCCTCGATATCCAGGGATGTTCCATCCGGGGCCCCGATTTCAAAAGCCCGCAGCCCGTCGCCGGTGAACGGGTCGACTCCCAGCAGTCGCAGATACTCGCCCGGTTGGTCCGGCAGGGTGACGATCCCCTCCACAAGCGGTGTGGCTGAGCGGACGCCCGGGCAGGCGGCGACCGCGGGAAAGAGCGAATCGGGAATGTCTCCACGGACTTCCAGATGCGCGCGGCCAGCGACGAGCCCGACGGCATTCTGAAAGCTGGTGAGTGCCCCGCGGTTGGCAATCTGGATCGCAAGAAAAACAGCCACCCCGAGGCCGATGCTGAGGATGTTCAGCACCGGCAGGAGCGGATGCCGGAACATCGGCCGGAGCACCTGCCTGAAGAACAGGGCTCCGAAACGCGGGGTCATCCCTCGACCTTCACCGCCGCGCGTTGGAGGAGGCGGTGAAGCCGCTTGATGGCTGCCGGGTCGGTGATCTTCTGGCCATCCTTGCTGTGGATGTAGAAGGAGTCCATCGCGACATCCATCTCGGTGGTGATGCGGGAGAGCTCGATGATAAGTCCCGCGGATCCCATCGCCCGAAGAAGGTCATACAGCAGTCCCAGGCGGTCCGGGGTCTGGATATCGAGCAGCGTGTAGATCGGGTGCGAGGAGTTGTCGATGGTGATGCGCGTCGGCAGCTCGAAATCCTGCGAGAGTCGATAGGCCCGCAGGCGGGCTTCCTTGCTGATCAGCGGTGTGAAGTCATAGTCCTCCACGAGCAGCGAGTCGGCGAGCCGGGTTTCCACCCGGGTGATATCCTTCTGGCTGGTCACCGGCTGGTGCTGGGTGCTTGCGACATGGAAGATGTCGAGGGCAAGGCTGTCGCTCCGCGTAAAGATGTCCGCGCTGAGAATGTTGATCTGAGCGGAGAGGAAGGCGCCGGAAATCCGCTCCAGCAAACGCGGGCGATCCCATCCGCACACCCAGACCTCGCTGTGGCTTTGCTCCGGCCGGGGGACCCAGTGAAAGACCGGAGCAAGAGCGATCGAGTCCTCCTTTCTCTGATTCTCAAAGAACGTGCGGAAGAGGCGGATGTGGGCGGCGATTTCCTCGTATTCGAACATTTGGAAATACCGGTCGGGCATGTATTGGAATTGGGCCTCGGCCTCCTCGGTGAAATCGCGTCCGAGCCTGCGCAGTATGGCGGCCTGCTGCTCCTCGCGGTTCCTGCGGAGCTCCTGCAATGCGGCGGGGCCGCCTTCGAGAAACTGGCAGGCTTTGCGGTAGAGCGACCAGACGAGGCCTTCCTTCCAGTCCGACCAGTTCTGGTCGCTTGTGCCCATCCCGTCCGCGAGCGTGATGAGCATGAGGGCATCGAGGTTCTGCCGGTTCAGGACGATGCGCGCGAACTCCTCGATTGTCGCGGGATCCTCGAGATTCCGCGACTGCGACATTTTTGAGAGGACGTAGTGCGAGTCCACGAGAGTGATGAGCATGCGCCGCCGCTCCGGAGACAGTTGAAGCCGGCGCGCGACCTTGTGTGCGAGCACGGCGCTCGCCTCCTCGTGGTTGCGCTCATTGGCCGCCTTTCCGGTATCATGGAGCAGGAGCGCCAGATAAAGGATCGCCGGGTCCTCGATCTTCTGAAAGATTTTCCGGTAGCCGCTCAGCTTTTCGGAATCCTCAAAGAGCATGGCATCGAGCTTTTCGATGCAGACAAGGGTATGCTCATCCGCGGTGTATCGATGGTAGAACTCGTGCTGAACCAGGCAGTCCAGGGCCCCGAACTCCGGCATGTAGCGTCCCAGAAATCCCAGGTTGTGCATCAGGCGGAGGATCGGGCCGACCTCCCCCTTTCGCGAAAGAATCGCGAAGAATGTCTCCCGGGCGGCCAGGGCGTATTGGAATGTCCGGTTCACGAGCGGAAGCCTCCGCCGGATGAGATCCGAGAGTTCCGCATGAAATTCCAGCTGCCGCACCTGCGCATGGTGGAACGCCCGGATCATCCGGTAAGGATCGTCGTGAAAAATGTCGCGCGACTCGGGTTCGATACGACCGTGCCTGACAAGGAATCCGTCAAATTTTTCGACTTTCGGTTTTGCTCCGAACATGCCGAGGAGGCCTGCGGGCTTCTGAACCACCGGCCTTGCCTGCATCTGCTGGAGAGCGGCCTCGGTGAGGAGATGGATGTTCCTCGTATGGCTGTAAAAATCCCGCATGAACGTCTCGACCTTGCGAAGGATCGTTTTTTGCTGGTAGTTGAAGGCGATGGCAACTTTCCCCTGCAGCTGGAGGGTGAGCGTATCCACCGCCCGCTGGTTCAGGTAATGCATCTCGGTGCGGGTCCTGAGCAGAAAATCGTAACCCTTCTCAAGGAGGCGCCGCTCGTTTTCGCGCAGGACCTTCGCTTCCACAAGCTTCGCGGTCGTCATCAGCCCAAGCTTGAAATGGGAGATCCAGAGCAGGCTCTGATAATCCCGGAGCCCGCCGACCCCGTTTTTCACATTGGGTTCCTGAAGGAAAACGCTTGATCCATGCTTGGTCCGCAGCTCTTCCTGATTTCCGAGGCGCCAGGAAATATACTCCTTCTCATGCCCCTGAACGCACTCTGCCTGGAACCGTTCTTTGAATCCGGTGAAGATCTCCCGCTCGCCCGCCAGGAACCTTGACTCCAGCATCGAGGTCTTCGTGATCATGTCCTCGTTCGACTTTTTGATCGCCTGGGGGATTGTGCGGGTCGCGTGCCCGACTTTGAATCCGAGATCCCACAGGAGCACGAGAGTCTGCCGGATGATCTCTTCGATTTCCTTGTCCTGCTTGCCCCCGTTTTGGAGGAAGAGGATGTCGATGTCGCTGAAGGGTGTCAGCTCGCGGCGTCCGTATCCACCGAATGCGGCAACGCAGAGCCTGCCGGAAAGGCCTTTTGCTGAGATGGAGCCGACAACCCCGTCAAAAAGTTCGCGGAACAGGATATCAACGAGATCCGACCGCTGGCGGGTGATTTCGCGTCCGCCACCACCGGCGTTGTGCCACATGCGCAGCCTCTGCTCCTCCACCTTTCGGAAGCCCTTGAAAATCGTGATCGGGTCATCCCTTTTCCGGCTTGTGCGTTCTGAAAGTTCGCGGGCGGTTTTTTGGAGTTTTTGTTCGTTGGATGAAATCATGGTTCCGGAGCGCGGATCACGATCTCGACGCGTCGGTTGATCTGTTGCTGTTCGATGGTTCCGCTCCCCGGCGCGAGGAGGCGTGTTTTTCCGAAGCCGACTGTTTGAATGGAGTCCCCGCGGATCCCCATCTGCTCTGTCAGCCAGGCCTTGACGGAATCGGCGCGCTTCCGGCTGAGTTCGAGGTTGTATTCATCGGAACCGAAGGAATCGGTGTGGCCCTCGATGACGAACCGCGCTCCGGGATTCCGCTGGATCAGGAGACCGAGCTTCTGGAGGCTGGCCAAAGCCTCGACCTTGAGATCGGTCGAGTCGTAATCGTAAAGCAGATCTGTGGGCATCAGAATCGGGGCCGTCTCCGGGCTGAGAGGTCCGGTTTGGGCCAGCAGATCATCAAGGTTGCTGAATCCGTTCGTGACCCCGGGCGCTCCGCCACCGGCGGACTTTACGCCCTTCTCGAATCCCGGCCCTGGCAATTCGATCGCCGGATTTTGGCTGAGCGACGGCTTTTCGGAGAGAAGCTCGCTCGCCGGGGATTTGTCATCCGGAAACGCGGCATCCTTGGATTGGAGAGTCTTGAGAGAGGAGGAAAGCGAGGGAGGAGAGAGCTGGGGGGTCTCGGAGAGAATGGCGTTATCCAGTTTCGGGGCCGGGGGAAGCATCGGCTTGTCACCGGAGAACTTATCGAGCGCCACATGCTCGTCCGGAAGTTTCACCGCCACCGGCGATGCGGCCACGCGTTTGGTTTCCGAGGGGGCGGGATTCAGAAGCCGGGGATCGAGATCCACGCTCTTGAGGACGAAGCGGCGGGGAGGATTCGGATCGTAATCCACGCCGCTCAGCGGGTTGATGATCAGCTTGTTCGACCACATCCAGAACAGCGAGTGCAAAATCAGCGAGAGCACCAGAGCCGGCAGGATCCAGGGCCTGATGCCGGTGGCGGAGGAGCCGAGGTCGAGTGTGCGCCGACGGTTCATGGGATTAGCTTACAGATTCCGGATGAAAATATCCACCGGCTGCTGAGAAATTGTTGGTGGCGGCCCGCCGGGTGCCATTTCGATGCGTGCAAACAGGCAGAACGGGCGTCCCGCCAGTTCAGAGCCTGGATTTCATATCGGAACGCAGCGCCCCACACGGGCAGAATGCCCGTGCTCCCTGAGCATCCGTCGCCGGTTGCAGTATACGGAGATGCGGGCCTGCCCGTCATAAATTGAGATTTGCTACAACAAGCAGCCCCTTCAAAGTGAGCAGGGGATCCACGGCATCAAAATGGGTGGATCCCGAGGCGATGAGCTCCGCGTCTCCTCCGGTCGCGATCACCTTCGGGCGTTTGCCGGGGAAAGCCTCCTTCCTGACCTGCCGGATGATTTCCGACACCAACCCCCGATATCCATGAACCGCCCCCGAGATCATGGCATCCCTCGTGGAGCGACCCACGGCTGAAACCGGCTCACTGAGCCTGATGAGGGGAAGGAGAGCGGTGCGATCATGCAGGTATTCCGTCATGGCATTCAGTCCCGGGGCGATGACCCCGCCAATGTAGTTTCCACCGCCCGAAAGCACGTCAAATGTCACGGCCGTGCCGAAATCCACCACGATGGCCGGGACTCCATAGTGCGCCTTGCAGCCCGCCGCGTTGGCAAGACGGTCCGGACCGATCCCCTTCGGGGAAGGATAGTCGATTCCGACCCCGAGCTTCACATCCGGACCGACCCAGCAGACCGGGGTGCTGCAGGCTTCGTCGACTTCCCGGTTTTTTCCAGGAACCACCGAGGCAGCCACCGCTCCCCGAAGCCGGTGTCCCTTGATGATGGCGCGGATCTGCCGGGAACTCAGTGTTTTGGTCGGAAGCCGGTGGACCCGTCCGATCTGTTCGCCATGGGCCAAGGCAAGTTTGACAAAAGTGTTGCTGATGTCGACGAGGAGCACAGCTTCACGGGCGGAGGACAGCGGCGGCCTTGATCGCGAGGCCCTTGTCCCGGAGTTACGGGTTTCCCTCGCCGCGTGCGGGAGCCGGGGGCTCACTTCGGCTTCAAATTCTTTTTGACTTCGTCGACATGGGTTCTCGCGCGGAGAGCGACGGGCTTTTTCCCCAGATCATGGTGGTCGACGTCATCCGGAACACCTGCTGCATTCACGAGACCCTCCTCCTCCGGAGGCAGGAACGGTTTGAAACGCTGCTTGTCGATCGACTTCATGTAGGCCTCGTGCGCGTTAACCGCCCCGCTCATGAGCTGCTCCATGATGGCGTCATCCATGAATTGCATGCCTTCGCCCCGCCCGCCAACAATCACGTCCTGCAGCTTTTGGGTGGCCCCTTCGCGGATGATCGCCGCCACAGCGCTGTTGACGACCAGGATCTCATTCACCGCCACCCGGCCTTTTCCGTCCTGCTTCTTCATGAGCAGCTGGGCCACCACTCCGCGGAGTGATGCTGAGAGCATCGTGCGGACCTGGGCCTGCTGGTCGCTCGGGAAGACGTCGATCATACGGTCGACGGTTTTCCGGGAGTTGTTCGTATGCAGGGTGCCGAATACGAGCAGGCCTGTCTCCGCGGCGGTCAGCGCAAGCGAAATTGTCTCCAAATCGCGCATTTCACCGACCAGAACGATGTCGGCATCCTCGCGCAGCGCCGCCTTGAGGCCGATCGGGAACGAAGGCGCATGCTCGGGAACCTCACGCTGGGTGATGATGCTCATCTTGTTGCGATGAACGAATTCGATCGGCTCCTCGATGGTCACGATGTGCCTGGAGAAATTGGAATTTATGTAGTCGATGAGCGCCGCCAGGGTGGTGCTTTTACCGGATCCGGTCGGGCCGGTTACGAGGACGATTCCGCCCCGCATGTGGCCGAATGTTTTGATCACCGAGGGCACTCCGAGTTCCTCAAGGGTCTTGATTTTTGTGGGGATGATGCGGAAGACGGCTCCGTATCCGTTCGTCTGCTTGAGGTAGTTGCAGCGGAACCGGTTGTTCTCATCCATCTCGTAGGCGAAGTCGAGGTCGCCTGTCTCTTCGAGTTTCTGCCAGCGCCGTTCGCCGCAGATCTCCTGTAGCATGAAGGTCATCTCCTCATGGCTGAGGTTGGCTTCGCGGATCGGAACGATTTCCCCGTGACGGCGGATTTTCGGCGGCTGGCCCTCTCCCAGATGGAGGTCCGATGCCCCTGTCTCGATAAGGATCTCAAAAAACTGGTTGATGTAGGCCATGTCAGTGGTGCCCCGTGATCTGCAGCATCTGGTTCTTCTGGTCGGCGCGGTAGACCGCCTCCTCCGCGCTGATGATCCCCGCTTCAAAAAGCTCCGTCAGAGAATCATCCATCAACTTCATCCCGAGCTTGCGGCCGGTCTGGATGATGCCCGGGAGCATGAATGTTTTCGCCTCGCGGATGACGTTTCCGACCGCCGGCGTGTTCATGAGGATCTCGATGGCCAGCGCGCGTCCGGTGCCGTCCGCCCGGGGGATGAGCTGCTGGGAGATTACCCCGCGCAGGGATTCGCTGACCATGATGCGGATCTGGTCGCGCTGATCGGTCGGGAAAACATCCAGCACGCGGTCGAGCGTCCTGGCGGCGTTGCTGGTGTGCAGGGTGCCGAGCACAAGGTGGCCGGTTTCGGAAGCGGTGATAGCGAGCGAAATGGTTTCGAGGTCGCGCATTTCCCCGACCATGATCACGTCCGGATCTTCGCGGAGGGCTCCGCGGAGCGCGTTGCCGAAGGATTTCGTGTGCGTATGGACTTCCCGCTGCGTGACATGGCAGCCCTTGGACGGGATCACATACTCGATGGGATCCTCCAGCGTGATGATGTGATCCTGCCTGTGGTTGTTGATCTCGTCGACGAGTGCGGCAAGCGTGGTGCTTTTTCCGCTGCCGACCGACCCTGTGACCAGCACCAGGCCGTTATGATATTGGGTAAGGAGCTTCAATTGGGGCGGCAACCCCAGCTCATCCATGCTGCGCACCTTGCTGCTGATGATACGGAAAACCAGATCATGACCGATCCTCTGGCGGACGACACTGGTGCGGAAACGTCCGAGTTGGTTCGAGTAGGCGAAATCCACGTCCCCCCGCTCCGCGAGCTGCTCTTTTTGCTTTTCGTCGAGGAATCCCATGGCCAACCGTTCGGTATCCGCCGCGGTGAGCACCGGGGCCTGGTTCCAGATCGGTTCCAGAAGTCCATACCTCCGCCAGATCGGTTTCGAATTCACGCTCAGGTGGATGTCGGAGGCGTCCGACTCCTTGCCGATCATGAGGTATTGGTCGACATGGTCGAGCGTGTGGATCTCCTGCTGCTCGCCGACCTCGATTATTGGGGATTCCTGACTCACGTTCGCATGCGTTTAGCAGCCGTTGGACATCAATCCAAGTATTTCCTCTCCAGCGGTTGAAAATTCACCCGCCGCAGGTGATGGGGTCCGAGCGGTCCGCAGGGGATCGCCGGAAAATCAACCAATTGCCGGAGACTACTTTCCGACGGGAAGAGGCTCGGGAGGGGTCAGCGCCTTTGCGAGCGAAGCGAGGCCCTTGTATTTTTTCCCGGTTTTCTTCACCATCCCCCGGGACACGAGGTTTTGAAGTTTTTCGTAAGCACGGAGGCGAAGCATTTCCTCCCCGCCGCTGGCTGCATTGCGGGCGCGCAGGCGCTCGTGGACGACGTCAAACAGTTGCTTGAATTCGAATGAGCTCTTCTTGGAGAGCACCGCAACCAACTCCTCGGTCACCAAATCCGGAAGACGACGAGAGAAAGCACTTTTCCGTTGCATAAGCATAAGATCCGTATAATAGCACAAGGTTCCTCATTGGCCAGCCAATTTTTTGGCGCCAGGGTTCGCCGGCACTCCGGCATGGGCCAATTACCCCCGTGAGGAAGATTTTTCTTGCGGCGGATTTTCTATGTATTAGTTTATCTAATGATATGAAATCACCCATTAAAGTTGCCGTGACCGGTGCCGCCGGTCAGATTGGATACGCCCTTCTTCCCCGCATTGCATCCGGAGCCATGTTTGGCCCCGACCAGCCGGTCATCCTCCATCTTCTGGAGGTTCCCGTCGAGAAGGTCATGAAAGCCCTCGAGGGGGTGGCTATGGAACTCGACGACTGCGCGTTTCCGCTGCTGAAAGGGATCGTGCTCACCGATGATCCCAAAGTCGGGTTTGGTGGAGCAAATTGGAGCCTGCTTGTTGGAGCGAAGCCGCGTGGACCTGGGATGGAGCGCGCCGACCTGCTCAAGGACAACGGGAAAATTTTCACTGCACAGGGGAAAATCATCGACGAGGTCGCGGCTGACGATGCGCGGGTTGCCGTCGTGGGAAATCCGGCGAACACGAATTGCATGATCGCCGCGAGCAAGGCGAAACGCCTGACTCCTGACCGTTTCACGGCGATGGTCCGGCTGGACCAGAACCGCGCCCGGACCCAGCTTGCCAAGAAGGCCGGCGTCCAGACGACGGACGTCAAAGACATTTTCATCTTCGGAAACCACAGCCCGACGATGTTCCCGGCCTTCGGCCTTGCCACGATCTCGGGAAAGCCCGTCGTCGAGGTGATCAAGGACGACGCATGGCTTCAGGGGCCATTCTGTGAGACTGTCGGAAAGCGCGGGGCGGCCATTATCGCTGCCCGTGGTGCTTCCTCCGCGGCGTCCGCTGCAAGCTCATTGGTGGATCACGTCCGCGATCTCACCACGGTTGGAGCCATCCATTCGGTTGCGGTGAAATCCCAGGGCCTCTACGGCTTCGATCCCGAGGTCTGGGCGGGCCTTCCGGTGAAGACCACGGCGCCGGGCGCCTATGAAGTCCTGACCGGACTCGAGCTCGACGCATTCGCCAAAAGGAAAATTGAGGCAACCAACAAGGAGCTCACCGACGAGCGGGCCATGGTCGCTGAGATGCTCGGCTGACGGCTGCCGGATTATTGGTATCCTTGAAGACTGTTCCACCGGCTCTGCCCTGTGCAGGCCGGCGGGATGGCCGGCGTTTCCGATTCGGAAGGTCGGTCAGTCGAACGACCCGGGATATCGTTTCTGCATGCGGTCAGGCAGGTGCCGCGGGTTAAGGCGGATCCCGGCAAACAGTTGACACCGGAGACGGCTGCCGGGTTTCTGCGGGAGATTTCCGGTCGCGACAGGGATGTGTGTCCGCAGGGCGCGGGACATCGGCAATGGGCTTGCGTTGTCTCCCCCCTCCGACTTTGATGCCTTCTGCCCGAAGCAAACCATGGATCGCATCAAATCCTCCAAGCGTGTTCTTGATCCCATCGACCGTGTCTCCGAGGTATTGTTCGGGCTGATCATGGTCCTGACTTTTACGGGATCGCTCAGCGTGGCGGAGGCGGGGCGCGATGATGTGCGGGTGATGCTTGTCGGCGCTCTCGGCTGCAACCTGGCCTGGGGGATCATCGACGGGATTTTTTATCTGATGGGTTGCCTCGCGGAAAAAAACCGCGGGCTGGTGACACTGCATGCGCTGCGCCGGACCAAGGATCCCCGGCGGGCGCAGAGTCTCATCGATGAGGTTTTGCCCCCGCTGGTTGCCTCCGTTCTTCGCGCTGAAGAATATGAGAAACTCCACCAGCGGTTGAGCCAACTTCCCGAGCCCCCGGCCCGCGTGCGCCTTCGCAAGGATGATTGGATCGGGGCCGCCGGCGTCTTCCTGCTGGTCTTTTTCACCACGTTCCCGGTGGCGATTCCCTTCATTTTCATGGAGAATGCCGTGCCGGCAATGAGGGTTTCCAATGTCATTGCCATCGTCATGTTGTTTTTCACTGGCTATGCCTTCGGGCGCATGACAAGCCGCCGGCCGGTGCGGGTGGGAGTCGCCATGGTTGTGCTCGGGGCCGTGCTGGTTGCACTCACAATCGCGCTGGGAGGATGATTGTGAGGCAGCATTCGACCATTCGCCATATCGCCACTTCTTTCTTTATGATTCTTCAGAAACAAAAAAACACCACTCTGACCCCCCGGGTTGTCGTCTCCATCGTTGCTCTTTTCTGTATGCTTGCGCTTTCCGGCTGCGCCCAATATGCGAGCGTCTCGGAGAAGCGTCCCCAATTCCGCCCGCTGCGATCTGTGGCGTCCTCACTTTCCTCCGTGGAGCACAGTATCACGACGGCGCTGAGAAAGGAACGGAGTGAACCCCTGGTTGCCCTTGGTGAATACCTTTCCGCTGCTCAGACCGCCGCCCGGGAACTCGAGCACAACCCCGGCGATATTGCAGCACGGGCGGATTACAATTTCGCCGTCGCCCGGGCCATCGGAACAATCAAGGAGGGCCAGATCGATCCCTGGACACGTCCTTTGCACGTGCCGGCGTCGGGGGGCGGTTTCCTTCTCACCTACAAGGGGGATCCGCGCCCGCACTGGAATCCCCAACTTTATACTTTTGTTCCGGCGGACCAGTTCGATGTGAAGGGGAAATATGTCGCCGAGCGGTCTCTCAAGGAGGGAGTTGGCGCGCCGCTCGTCGCCATCGGCAAGGACATGAACAAAGACATGAAGGAGACGTTCGGGCTCCCGCGCACCTTCTATGGCGTCACCGCAGTGATCCGGTTTGAAGGGCGGCGGGCGATTCTCAGCCTCGAGGATCCGCTGAACACCGAGCAAATCCGTTTCGGCGGAAGAAAGGTTGCTCTCGCGGCAGATTTTACCGTTCCGTTGGCGGTGATGCTTGCCAGCGCGAATCCGAAAATGCACGAACTCCCCCGCCTCCTGCGGCCGGAGAAGTTCGAAGAGACAGCGCGCATCACCCGGCTGCAGCCCTACGATCCGGACAAGACGGTGGTTCTCGTCATCCACGGCCTGATGGATTCTCCTGCGACGTGGACGCCGATGATCAATGCCCTCCGCAGCGACGCGGAGATCCGGCAGAACTGCCAGTTCTGGATCTACAGCTACCCGAGCGGTTACCCCTATCCGTATTCCGCTTCGATCCTGCGGCGCGAGCTGGATGCCATCGAAAAGAAGTTTCCGTTGAAAAAGCCGATGGTCGTCATCGGGCACAGCATGGGCGGATGCATCGCCCGGCTATTGATCACGGATACCGGCGACAAGATCTGGCTGAAGACTTTCAAGAAAACGCCCGCTGAGACAGAGCTCCTGCCGGAGACAAAAAAGGTCCTGTCGGACGCGATCATCTTCCGGCACCGCCCGGAGGTCGGGCGCGTGATTTTCATCTCCGCCCCGCTGCAGGGCAGCGATCTCGCCAGAGACCTCCCGGGGCGCATCGGCTCGATGTTTGTAAAAGCCCCTGCAAGCCTCCTCACCGCCGGCAGGGACTTCCTGAAGGGGGCCACTTTTCAAAGTGACGAGCTCAAGGTCAGGCGCATCCCGAACAGCGTCGATACTCTTGCGCCGAACAACCGGTTCGTGAAGGCCATCAACACGGTGCCGGTTACTCCCGGAATCCCGTATCACGTGATCTGCGGCGATCGGGGACTGGGCGGGAACAAGGACCACACGAAGCCCGTGTGCAGCGATGGGGTCGTGCCATACTGGAGCAGCCACATGCCTCGCGCGCAGAGCGAACTCGTCGTTGCGTCCGACCACGGCGCCCACCAGAATCCGCGAGCGATCATGGAAGTGGAGCGCATCCTGAGGCTTCACGCCGCACAATGAATCGCCGCCCGCAACGCCTCCGGTTCCCGGCGTCTGCAATCTCATGACTCTGCTTACTGTTTTTATCGGTCTGCTTTTTCTGTATAGCCTGGTTTCCGCCCGCATGGAGCGGACGGTTTTCACCGCCCCGATCGTGTTCACTGCCGCCGGAATGGTGGTGTGGCTGATCACCTCCGAGCTGGGAGTTCACGAAGAGAACCAGAGCGTGTTTTTGAGGCTTGCCGAGATCGGCCTGGTGCTGTTGCTCTTCACCGACGCGAGTCGCACGGACCTCCGGGTGCTGAGGAGCATCCGCAACCTTCCCGTCCGTCTGCTCAGCGCGGGGATGCTGTTCACCCTGCTTCTCGGCACGCTCGCAGCCCTTGTGGTTTTCCGCCAACTGACGATTTGGGAGGCGGGAATTCTTGCTGCCATCCTGGCTCCTACCGACGCGGGGCTGGGGCAGGTCATCGTAAGCAGCCCGCGTGTCCCGATGAAGATCCGCGAGGCGCTCAACGTGGAAGCCGGACTCAATGACGGGCTCTCCGTGCCTTTCCTGCTCTTCTTCATTGCGCTTGCGGGGAGCACAAGCGACGGAGCTAGCCTCTATCAGTTCATCTGGGAGCAGCTTGGATACGGAACAATTATCGGGGTGGGAATCGGGCTGGCCGGCGGCTGGCTGCTCGGCTCTGCCCACCGGAAAAGGAGCGTTTCAAAATCCTGGACCCAGCTCGGGATCGTGGCCGTTCCGCTCCTCTGCCTTGTCGCCTCCGAAGAATTCGGCGCAAGCATGTTTATCGCGGCATTCGTTGCCGGCCTGGCTGTGCAGGCCGGATTCAAACAGGCCGGCAGGCACAGCGTGGATTTTACCGAGGAGTGGGGACAGATCATCAACCTTTCCGTATTTTTTCTTTTCGGCATTCTAGTCGCACGGAACTGGCACTTTTTTACGGCCTCCCATGTCGTTTATGCCGTCCTCAGCCTCACTCTTGTCAGGATGCTGCCGGTGGCGCTCTCGCTCCTCGGCACGCGGTTGAGCCGGAGCACCGTGCTTTTCATGGGCTGGTTCGGACCGCGAGGCCTGGCGTCCATCGTTCTCGCTCTCGTTTATCTTGAGCACGGAGCGCACCACCCCGGGGAATCAACGATCCGGCTCGCGGCCATGGTTACGGTGCTGCTCAGCATCTTCGCCCACGGGCTCAGCGCCCGCCCGGGGATCAACTGGTATGCCTCGAGCGTTGCAGAGCTGGGGCCTGACGCGCCCGAGCGTCAGGACTGCGAGGCCTGATCGACCTCACCTGACTCCGCACATCCGGCCGGCCTCTGCAAAGCTGGAACTTTTTGTGAGGAGCCCGGCCAGATAAGAATCGCGCCGGGGAAGTGCCGCCACGCCGGAGATGTTCTCAGGCTTCTCGAGGCGGGAAAAAATTGCGCGGGCAATTTTGGAGCGGGGGACCGACTTTACCCCGTAGCCGCCGGGTTTGTTGCTGGACCAGAACCTGACGTGTTCGACTCCCTCCTTCATTTCGATTCCGAGGAAAACGACCGAGTGACCACGCTCGTTTTCGCCGACCGCATCCGTCCAGAAAATTTTGAGGAAGTCCCCCGGTCTGGCTTCTTCGAACGAAGCGAAGTTCCGGCCCAGGCCGAGCTCGAAGAACAGGCGGGGTGTGCCGGGGCCGTTGGCGTTCCAGCGGCCCCAGACGCCTTCGCCGTCGGCAAGTTTCAGAGGGAGCAGGGACTCCCATTGCGTCCGGTCGATTCGAACCCGGCCGCGCCGCTGCAGTTCTCCAAGGGTTTTCAGAAACACCAGATAGGTTGCCCCTGAACAGTAGCTCGGAACGGCCCGGGCGGCCTGGATGCGGACGTTGCCGGCGTCGATCCGTGCTGCGGAGATCAGAGCCTCGTGAGCATCGCTGGTCGTCGCATAGCCGCCTCCCTGCGGCATGGCCTGGATCTGTTGGAGCACAACATCATTGAAATTGTCAGCCTGTGCGGCGAGCGTGGCCGCAAGCAGAAAAATCAGAGATCGCATGGGGCCTAACAACGTTTGTTTTGCCGTCAGCGCAAGGCGCAATTTTCCCGCCATTGACAGATGCATACAAAACAGCCATATCTATATGTATGAGAACTACCCTGAACATTGACGATGCATTGTTGGCGGAGGCGGGATCGCTGACCGGGGAAGGTGAAAAAACGTCGCTGGTCCGGATGGGCCTCGAGGCTTTGATCGAGCGGGAGGCGGCAAGGCGGCTTGCGGCTCTTTCCGGAACGATGCGGAATTTGGATATTCCGGCGAGAAAGCGCCCGGGATCCTCAAAATGATTCTCGCCGACACATCGATCTGGATCGAACATTTCCGGAAGGGACTGCCGCGCTTTGGAGCGGCTTTGCTTCAAAACCGGATTCTGGCCCACCAGATTGTCATCGGGGAACTCGCCACGGGGAATCTTGCCAGCCGGAAGTCCACGCTCGCCTTTCTGCACCGGCTTCCGACCGTGAAGTCCGCCACAGCTGACGAGTGTCTCACGTTTCTTGAGTCGCATCGGCTTTACGGGCAGGGGATTGGTTGGAGCGATGTCCAGCTTCTCGCGGCAGCCCGCATTTCCAAAGTCCTGCTCTGGACGACTGACAAGCGTCTGGCCAAAGCTGCGCGGCTCCTTGGGGTCGCATTTCCCCCTGCGGGTCGAACGGACTGATCGAGCCTCGGACCCGGAACTCCAGGCATTCCTATGACCGCAAGACGCATTATTTCACTGTTGGTGTTATTCGTGGCCGTTTTCTTCACGACGGCGTTCTTCTGGCTCTCGGGCTGGATGGAGAAACGTCCGCTCGCGCCGTCCGGCGGGCTGTATATCCCCGGGGAGATTTTGATCCCCGGCCCGCATTTTCTGCAGGCCGACCCGAGGTGGGGAGGAGATGTGCTTGCTACAACGGATGATCCAATAGCGAGTGTGGGTTGTGCGTTGGCGTCATCCGCCATGGTCCTTGCAGGATATGGCATCGACACCGATCCCGGCCGGCTCAACAGCTTTTTAAATGCCACCCCGGGTGGCTACACCCCTGAGGGGTGGATCTATTGGGAGAAGGCCGCGGAAGTCGCCCCGGATCTTCTTCCGAAACTTCTTCCTCACTATGAGGACAAGCCGTCCTTCTGTCTGATCGACTGCAATCTGCTACAGGGAAACCCGGTTATCATCCGGCTTCGCTACCCGAACGGTGTGACCCATTTTATGGTGATCTGCGGGAAGCGGGGGTGGGATTACCTCGTGCGGGATCCCGGCAGCGGCGGAAGCCGGGGCGTTTATCCGCTCAAAGATTTCGGTGGCCCGATCGAGGCGCTCCGGTTTTACCGCAAGCCCTGATCCGCATTCCTTGCAATCCTGCCGGCAGCCGGTATTGTTTCCGCCCTTTCATTGACCGATATGAGCAAGAGTATTTTGGATCCGTCCCGGTGGGAAGCCGTGGAATTCAGCAACGATGAGATCGCCCGGTATTCCCGGCATCTGATCATGCCCGAGGTGACACTCGAGGGGCAGCGCCGCATCAAGGCGGCCAAGGTCCTTTGCATTGGTGCCGGGGGACTTGGATCGCCGATTGGCCTCTACCTTGCCGCCGCCGGCATCGGCACTATCGGGCTCGTGGATTTTGATGTCGTTGATTACTCGAATCTCCAGCGGCAGATCCTCCACGGGACGAAGGATGTCGGGAGGAAGAAAATCAACAGTGCCCGTGACCGGATCAAGGAGATCAACCCGAACGTGCAGGTCAACCTTCACGATGCGTTCTTTACTTCTGAGAATGCCCGTGAACTTGTCGAACCCTACGACATCGTGATCGATGGGACCGACAATTTTCCGACGCGCTATCTCTCCAATGACATCTGCGTCTTTCTGAAAAAACCGAATATTTACGGTTCGATTTTCCGGTTCGACGGGCAATGCACGGTCTTCGCCCCGCACCTTGGCGGCCCCTGCTACCGCTGCCTCTACCCGGAGCCCCCGCCGCCGGGAATGGTTCCGAGCTGCGCCGAAGGTGGTGTGCTCGGCGTCCTGCCCGGCGTGATCGGTGTGATGCAGGCGATCGAGGCGATCAAACTGATCGTCGGGATCGGCGAACCGCTCATCGGCCGGCTCATCCACTTCGACGCGCTGAAGATGAAGTTCCGCGAATTCAAGGTCCGCAAGGATCCGAAGTGCCCGGTTTGCTCGGACAGTCCCACGATCACGGAACTGATCGACTACGAGCAGTTCTGCGGGATCCCGCAGGCGAAGGAAGCCGAGGAGGCCGAGCCGCCGATCCCGGAAATCTCCGCCACCGAGCTCAAATCCCGGCTCGATCGCGGCGACAGCCTGGTTCTGATCGATGTCCGTGAGCCATTTGAATGGGACATTGCACGGATCCCCGGCTCGAAGCTGATTCCGCTTGGAGAACTTGCTTCGAGGATGAGCGAACTCGATTCGACGGATGAGATGGTCTTTATCTGCAAGCTTGGCCCTCGCAGCGGAATGGCGGTTCGCGAGTTGCAGAAAGCCGGCTTCACAAAGACCTTCAACCTCGCCGGTGGGCTCCGCGACTGGTGGGATCAGGTCGATCCCTCGATGCCGAAATACTGAGCGCATGCAGCGGGTTCCGCTTGAGATTCTCTGTTGCCCGGTCACGGGGCAAGCCTTGCGCGAGGCCCTTCCTGATGAGCTCAAAGCTTTTGGAGCCGCTCTGACGTCAGGCCTGATCCGTGAAGACGGGCAGGTGCTTTATCCCATCAGGAACGGCATTCCGCTGTTGGTTCCGGATGCCTCCATTTCTAGGATATCGTGATTTTCTCTGTGCTCCGGGTGATCCCTGTGGTTGATTTCTCAATCCCATGACCGAACTCGAACGCCTCCGCCACTCCAGCGCGCATGTGCTGGCCACGGCGATTCTTAAAATCTGGCCCGAAGCCCAATTTGCCGCCGGCCCGCCCGTCGAGCAGGGCTTCTACTACGACGTCGAGCTGCCACACCGGATCACGCCCGAGGATTTTCCGCGCATCGAGGCCGAGATGAAAGCCGAGACCAAGGCGAACCATGTCTTCGAGCGCATCGAGGTTTCGCGCGACGAGGCCATCGCCCTTGCGAAGGAAGGCAAACTTGCCGCTCTGGGGGCACGGCCCGAACCGAGCAAGTTCAAGCTCGATATCGTAGAACGGATTCCCGAGGGAGAAACGATCACGCTCTACCGCAATGGTGATTTCACCGACCTCTGTGCCGGCCCGCACGTCATGCGCACCGGAAACATCGGGGCCTTCAAACTCACCCACGTCGCCAGCGCCTACTACAAAGGGGACGAGAACAATCCCCAGCTGCAGCGCATCTACGGCACCGCGTTCAAAAACAAAACGCAAATGGACGAATACTTCGCCATGCTCGAGGAGGCGAAGAAGCGCGACCACCGGAAGATCGGCGCCGAGATGGGGCTCTTCGCGATCGATACCGAATATGTCGGACCCGGGCTCGCGCTCTGGCTGCCGAGGGGAACCGCGATTCTCGAAGAGCTCGAAAAGCTCGCGAAGGAAACCGAATTCGCCGCCGGCTACGTGCGCGTCAAAACCCCGCACATCGCGCGGGAGAAAATGTATCAAACGAGCGGGCACCTTCCCTACTACGCGGAGTCGATGTTTCCGCCGATGGTCCTCGACGAGGTTCTTGCTCCGCAGGATCGGGGAGCAATCGAGAGCGGGGCAACCCCGAGTTGCGACCGCTACTACCTCAAGGCGATGAACTGCCCACATCACCACCGCATTTTTGCGGCGGAGCCGCACAGCTACCGCGATCTGCCTCTGCGCCTTGCGGAATACGGGACCTGCTACCGTTACGAGCAGTCAGGCGAGTTGTTCGGGCTCATGCGCGTGCGCTCGCTGAACATGAACGACGCGCACATCTACTGCACCGAGGAGCAGTTTGCTGACGAGTTCCGCGCGGTGAACGACATGTATCTGAAGTATTTCAAAATCTTCGGCCTCGAAAAATACCAGATGCGCTTCAGCACGCACGCGGCGGATGGTCTCGGCAAGAAATACGTCAACGAGCCGGAGCTTTGGAAAAAGACCGAAGACATGGTCCGCAAGGTTCTCATCGAATCCGGCATCAATTACGTGGAAGTTGCGAACGAGGCGGCCTTTTACGGGCCGAAGATCGACGTTCAGGTCTGGAGCGCGATCGGCCGCGAGTTCACCATCGCCACGAACCAGGTTGATTTCGCAGTGCCGGGCAAATTCGGCCTCGTCTACCGCGACCGCGACAACACCGAAAAGACCCCGCTTTGCATCCACCGCGCACCTCTCGGCACGCACGAGCGGTTCATCGGGTTTCTCATCGAGCATTACGCGGGAAACTTTCCGCTCTGGCTCGCTCCCGACCAGGTCCGGATCATCACGATCGGCACCGACGAAGCGCTCGTGGAGTATGCCAAGGAAATCCATCGCGAGCTGCGATTGAACGGGGTCCGCGCCGACCTCGACCTCTCAAACGACCCGATGAAGGCCAAGATTGCCGACGCGGAAAAAATCAAGGTTCATACGATGCTCGTTATCGGGAACCGCGATCTCGAAGCCGGGGCCGTGAGCCTGAGAGTCCATGGAAAAGGCAACCTCGGATCCAAACCGAAGGCCGAGGCTGTTGCGGAGATTCTCAGCGCGATCCACGAGCGGCGTTCCTGACTCAAGCGGACGCAATTCCTTATCGCGACATTAGCCCCCGCCGACCGGACCGGGAGCAAAGTGGGACACGTGGAACGGCGAGGGTGCCATTCACAACACGCAGGGGCGCTTGTGCTCCCCGGAGAAACCCCGTGAGGAAATCCCACGGGTCGAATATGCCAGGCACCCCTGCGGCGGCCGGTTGGCCACGAAAGCTGTCGCAGGGGACAGGCCGGGGATGTGACTGAATTGTTATGAAAAATAAATAAATCATTATTTATCTTGTGGTTGCGACGGAAAGGGAGCTTATGACCCGCGTCATGAAAACCAAGTCACTCACAATATTGGCAGCGCTTGGAATTCTGGCGCTGGGAAACAAAGAGGCGAGGGCAACGATCACGATCGACTTGGTGACGGTCGGCAACGCGGGGAATGCGGCGGACACGACCGGTTACGGGGCGGTTTCCTACATTTACGGCATCGCGACCAAAGAGGTGAATCTCTTCCAATACGCGGCATTCCTGAATGCAGTGGCCGCAACGGATACGTATGGCCTCTACAATACAGGAATGGCCACGGATGGGAATATTGCCGGAATCACGCGCAGCGGGAGCAGCGGCAGCTACACCTATGCGGTGAGCGGGAGCGGGAATCGGCCGGTGACGTATGTGAACTGGTTCGATGGGGCGCGGTTTGCAAACTGGGTGGCGAATGGGCAGACGACGGGAGCGCAGACCGGCACGACGACGGAGAACGGAGCCTATGCGCTCAACGGGGCGACGAGCGGGGTGAGTTTCACGAAGAACGGGATTAATCCGAACACATCGGCGGCGCCAACGTATTGGATCCCGAGCGAGGACGAGTGGTATAAGGCGGCGTATTACGATCCCGGTGTGAGCGGGCCGGGTGATGACTACTGGTTGTATCCAACGAGAAGCGACGGCGCACCGGGCAATACGATCGGAAGCGGGGCGAACCAGGTGAATTACAAGGACGGAGTTTATTCGGTGACGCAGAGTGGCAGCTACAGTACGTCGCTGAATTATTTGACAGATGGAGGAGCCTTCAGCAATTCGGCGGGTTTCTATGGGACGTATGATCAAGGGGGTAATGCGTGGGAATGGAATGACGCAGTGATATCCGGTTCGTCTCGTGGCCTCCGCGGAGGCTCGTGGGACTTCTTAGCGGGCTCCCTGCAGTCGTCGGACCGGTTCTACGGCCTCCCGTCGGACGAGGGCTCCAGCGTTGGGTTCCGAGTTGCCAGCGTCCCCGAGCCCTCGACAACAGGCTTGGTGTTGCTCGTAGGAACCGGGTGGATGGTCTGGAAGCGCAGGAAAGTTACCCTTTGAGCTTATGTTTTTTTTCCCTTTGCGAAGAGGCAGGGAGTCGCGGGAGGGAAGGAGAGAAAACGCGGAGGGACCCCGCGTAGCGGGTTGAAAAAGATCTTCAGGAGCGCAGGCATACCTGCCTGCGCTCGCCGGCATCCTGCCGGGAAGATGGACCAGAGAACCAGTCGGCAAGATGCCTGCTGGAGCAGGCAAGGTTGAGGGTGGTGAGGCCGTTGCCCTCATGTGAGTGGAAAGTCGCAGGCCATCGCTTTTTTCGGGCATTTTCGCAGTTGCGGCGGTTCCTGGCACTGTGTAGCGTCTGGCTCCCACCTCTTTGGACATACCCATGGGCAAAATCTACAACAACATCGTTGAAACCGTCGGCCACACGCCGCTTGTCAAACTGAACCGCGTAACCGCCGGTCTGCCGGCCACGATCGCTCTCAAGTGCGAGTTCTTCAATCCGCTCGGCAGCGTCAAGGACCGCATCGGCATGGCCATGATCGAGGATGCCGAACAGAAAGGAATTCTGAAGGCGGACACGACGATCGTCGAGCCCACGAGCGGCAACACCGGGATCGCCCT
>CAZRIL010000042.1:0-38699 GCA_964600115.1 uncultured Chthoniobacter sp.
TGCTCACGGGTTTTCCAGCGAGAACCTCATCGAGCGCTGCCACCACGTAGTTCTTTGAACTGGCGATGTCCGACGGGTCGGGGGACTTCTTGTCATCGATGGCACCGTGGTAGACGAGCGTGCCTTCCTTGTTGATGACATACATTTCAGGTGTCCGCTTGGCGCCATAGAGCTGGCCGACCTTGCCGTCCTCATCGATCAGGTAGGCGGCCGGGGTTGCTCCTTCCTCAGCCACAAGTTTGGAAGCGTCTGCGGCACTCAGATTTCCCTGCTTGCCGGGGGCGGAGGAGCAGATGGACAGCCAGACAACGCCTTTGGCGGCCGCATCTTTCTGAAGCTTCTGCATATTCCCCGAGCCGTAGTGCCTTTTAACGAAGGGGCAGCCGGAGTTCGTCCACTCGAGGACGACCACTTTGCCTTTGTAGTCGGACAGCGAAACCTCCTTGCCGGCGGCGCTTTTCAGGGTGAAATCTTTCGCGGGCTCGCCGACTTCCGCGTAGACCGCAGTGGCGAGAACAATGAGGAGAGCGATGGCTTTTTTCATGGTGACGGGAAGATAGGCGACATTTCTCCGGACGCAAGTGGCCATGAATTCCGATCAGGCGGCCGGCGCTGCTGCTCAGGGAAGCTTCTTCAATGCCTCGAGGAGAATCGACTCGGTCAGAATTTCCGGCAGCGTGACCGGATCACCCGCCCGGCCAGCCGGATAAATCACGTAAAACGGAACCCCCACCCTTCCAAATTTTTTCAGGGCCGCGGTGATCTCGGGGTTTGCGTTCGTCCAGTCGGCTTTCATCGCCACAACATTTTTCTCGCGCAGCATTTGCTCAACAGCCGGGGTGGCAATTGCGGTTCTCTCGTTGAACTTGCAGGTGATGCACCAGTCGGCGGTGAAATCGATAAAGACGGATTTTCCAGAAGCCTGCAGAGCGGACAGTTCCTTCGAAGAAAAAGGAACCCATGCGATACCGCCGGGTTCCTGACTTCCCGCAAATGCGAACCGCTCCGCGAGAAAATACCAGCCCCCGCCGCCTGCAAACATCACCGCGAGAAAAATAGCGGCAGCACGTGAACGGGTTTTGGAGAGCGGCCCGCAGAAGCTGCCGTAGAGCCAGCACGCCACAGCGAGGCAGAGCAGAAAACTCAAAAACCAAACCACGCCATCCATGCCGCGCTGGCCGCCGACGATGCTCAGGATCCATACCAGTGTCGCCATGAGCGGGAACCCCATGATCTGCTTCAGGCGCTCCATCCAGGCACCGGGACGCGGAAGAAACCGCATCCAACCGGGACGTGCGGTCAGCAGCAGGTAGGGGAAGCCCATGCCGGTCGCCACGGCGGCGAACATCGCCAGAATGACAGGAGCGGACTGACTGAACGCAAAACCCAGAGCAGTTCCAAGGAAAGGTGCCGTGCAGGGAGTGGCGAGCAGAGTCGCGAAAAGGCCCTGAAAAAATGAGCCGGTGAGACCGCTCGATGAGGAGGCGGATTCCAGGGCCGTGCTTGCGCGTCCGGGCAGGACGAGCTCAAAAACACCGAACAGGTTAAGTGCGAAAACAAAAACGACCGACCCAATCGCCACGTTGAACCAGGGGTTTTGAAATTGGAAGGCCCAGGTAACCTCGCTCCCGCCGGATTTGAGGATGACGATCAGGATCCCCAGACCGAGGAACCATGTGAAGATCCCCGCAATAAAAGCGAGCCCATGAGCGAATATTTTACGGGGCGAATCGCCGGCCTGCTTTATGAACCCGAATATTTTCAATGAGATCACCGGGAGCACACAGGGCATGAGATTCAAAATCAAACCGCCCAAAAACCCGTAGAAGAGAGCCAGGAGGAGGCCTTGTTTCGGAGCGCTCGGAGGAGTGACACTCTCAACGATCCAAGCCTTCTTGTCCGGACCTTCGCCGACCGATAGCACCCCGCGGAACGGCCCGGTCATTTCAATCGTGAATTGCCCGTTCCCGCCTGCGACCGGATGCCCGGCTGACTGATCTCCCGACGGCAATGGAAAAAGCGCAGCCTCTGCGCCAGGCGGGAGATTCGGGATCGTAAGATTCCAGCCGCTGCTGGTTTGTTTCCATTTGAGGACGAAAGGCGGGGGTTCTGCTGAGGGGATACCGGACCGGAACTCCGCAAAAACCGCTTCATTCGCTGCCGCTGAAGCCTTCGACACGGGAAGCTTCAGCTCGAGTTCGGCAGATCCCGGAATGCACATATCCTTGCAGACAAGCCAGGTGGCCTTTGCGCGCAGGGTAACTGAAGTGCCGGCTTGAAGGTCTGCCGGCGGGACAATTGTTGTGATCAGCAGGACCTTCCCACCGTATCCATACGTCCAGATCTCTCCGGGCTCGATCATCAAATGCGGTGCCGGCCACTGGATCGGACCGCTCTCGAATCCGGCTGGAAGCGCCCAGTCGATCTTCGTCGGTAAACCGGCATCCCCGCTGTATTCCCAGTAAGTATGCCAGTCCGGAGCCATCTCAAGCAGAAGCCCGACTTCGAACGGTTGGCCTGGAACAATCGCCGTCAGCGAAGGAACAAGCTTGGCCGAAACCAAAACCTTTCCGTCCAGCACTTGGGCCTGCCCCGCGAATAGACCAAGTAACACACACAGCGCGAACAGGAAAATCCCACGGAAGCACCGCCCAAATTCAGATTTCTGCATGACCCTCCCTACCATCCGGTTGACCTTTGAGCAAACGCGGGCTTTCAAACGCCGCGGGACATCGCATTCCCAAACTTTGATGCGGCCGCATCAAAGTTTGGGAAATCGGACACGGAGAACGCGGGGCGGGAGGGGCGGGAGCTTGCGGGCTAGCTGGAGAGGAATTCGCGCCAGAAGAAGATCAGGGAGAGCGAGACGCCGATGATTCCGATGAGGGTTCTCACCTGTTGGTGGCTGATCTTCTGCGCCATGTGGGAGCCGAGATAATAACCAAGTGTGGCTCCGAAGGTCATGGCGATCGCCTGCGGCCAGATGACAAGACCTGCAAAAACAAAGTAGACCGCGGCGACGATATTGATCAGCGAGGCCAGTACCGTTTTTATGGCGTTCATCTCGTGGATGTGGTGAAGGCCGAGGAGACCCATCGTGGCCAGCATAAGAATGCCGATTCCCGCTCCGAAGTATCCTCCATACACGGCAACCCCGAACTGGAGAATCAGGGCGGCGATTGTTCCGGCAGCATGCGGCTGGCGGCCCGTGGCAACCGCCTCGATCCCGGCCAGCCGGCGGAAGACATTGTTGAGCAGGAAGAGTATGGTTGCAAAGAGGATCAGGAAAGGGACCAGCTGGTCGAAAAACTTTTCGCTGGTGCGGGTGAGCAGCCACGCCCCGAGGAGGCCTCCCACGATGCTGACAGGCGCGAAGTTTTTCAGCCAGGGCTTTGCGGCGGACAGGTGAGTCCGGTAACCGTAGAGGCTGCCGATGATACCAACCAGTAGCGCAAGCGTGCTCGTTGCGTTCGCTTGAATGGACGGCATGCCGAATGCCAGAAGGGTCGGAAAAGTGAGAATCGTGCCGCCGCCTGCCACGGCATTCAGCCCCCCTGCCACGCATGCGACTGCGAACAAGGCCAGTATTTCGGTCATCCCGGGCATTTCCATAGAAGCCGCTCAGTCGAGCAGGGCACGACATTTTCTGCAATAGCCCGCGATGTCAGCCGCCTGGAGAATGCCGGAAACGATCACCACCCGCCTGGCCCCTGCGGCGAGGACAGCCGGAAGGTTTTCGAGCTTGATCCCCCCGATGCAAAACACCGGAAGGCTCACCTGCGCATGCACGGCATGGATTTCCTCCAGGCCGACCGGGACATAGTCCGGCTTGGTCGGCGTGGCAAAAAGCGGTCCGAATCCGATATAATCCGGCCGCGACTCCCTGGAGTTCAATGCCTGGGACAAGCTGTGAGTGGAGAGGCCGATGATGGCATCCGGCCCGGCCAACTCGCGGGCACGGGAAACCGTCAGGTCATCCTGCCCGACATGTGCGCCGTCCGCACCTGTCAACGGAACGAGTTCCGGGTGATCATTGAGGATGAGCGGAACCTGAAAGCTGCGGCATACGGGAACCAGCATCTCCGCAAGCGGCCGGATTTCACCAGCGGAGAAGGATTTTGCGCGGAGCTGAAGGATGTCAGTCCCGCCTTCCAACATCAGGCGCGCAGCGGATTCCAATTTCTCGACCGGCAGATAGCCGAGATCGAGGATTCCATACAGCCGGCAGTCGGAAAGGTTTTTCACGGAGCGAAAATTAGCCGGAGAAAGCGGACGATGCAAATGCCGGTCGGCACGGCTATTTTCTGGGTTCGGTACCCTGGGCGACATGCATACCCACCAGGCGTGCGATTTGGACCATGAGGAGCACCTGCCCGATCACCGCCACGAGCACGGCAGCGCTGCGCGCGATGGCGCTCGCCGGAAGGACATCCCCGTAGCCGACGGTCGTCAGGGTCACAAAGCTGAAATACAGCAGCCAGCCAGGATCCTCAATGAATGAGGCCTGCTGGGCCGCCGCGTCGGTTGTCCAGTTGCTGACCCGGAAGCTTCCAGGCGCATAATATTCGATCAGCACGAACATCAGTCCGGCCAGAACACCGACGAGCAGATAGACCGATACGGCACCACAGAGGATGTCGCTCGTGACGATCTTAGCCTTGAAAACCGAGCGAACCACAATCCCCAGCACGTAGCCAAGAAAGAGGATTTGGATGATAAGCTGCACCGGAATCCACTTGTGGTGGGTGAGGACGCTGCCCAGCACCAGGACAATAAGGACGAGCGCCCCGGCGAACATGTGCCGCGCATGGTGGTGGGCGCGTTTCCAGAGCGTGAGCATAGAGGCCCCGATTACAAACAGGCTGAGCGGAGCGAGAGTCACCATGCCATGAAAGTTGGGAATCCATTTCCCGAACAAGGACGTGCTTGGTGCGAAAACAAGCATCAGGAACAACGCCAACAGGAGCACGCCGAACGGGTGACGGCTGACGGCTATCCAAAATCCTTGTTTGGTCATACAAGGAATCTGCCACCGATCCGCGGAGATTGGCCAGCACGTTTGTCTCCAATCCCGGGTTGTCAACCCCGCTTCCGGGAAATACAAATTTCATCGCCATGCCGACCACCACAACCTCCGCCGCCGGACTCGAAGCATTTTATGCGAACGAACAACTTCTCACACCGGAAGACAAGGTGCTGGCAGAAAGCCTGATCGCCGAAAACCAGCGCCACCTCTTCACGGGTTGGGAAAAGCCGGGGATCGATGACGCCAAGAAACTGGCATTTCTACAATGCCTGCGATCCGCCCACCAATCCTATCCCGGCGGTCTGCCGGGCTACATTAAAAATGCCCGCGTGCTTCTTGCAGCCGCAGCAACCGGCAGCAATCCCTACGAGGGTTGCACTCCCGGGCAGCCCGATATCGTTGACCTCTCGGGTTTTGGCGAGGAGTATTCCCGGGCCGAGGAGGCGGGGCTTGCGGCATTCGAGCAGACAGCGGTCGTTCTTGTGGCAGGAGGCCTTGGAGAGCGCCTCGGCTATCATGGCATCAAGCTCGATATTCCGGTCGAGGTCACAGAGAACACCAGCTACCTGGCCCACTACGCAGGCTTTGTCCGCGCGGCTTCAAAGGCGCTTGGAACGCGCATCCCGCTCGTGATCATGACCAGCATGGATACAAATGAGGGGACAGTCGCGACGCTGGCTGCGAATAATAATTTCGGCCTCGAAAAGGATCAAATCACAATCCTTCGTCAGGAACTCGTGCCCGCCCTCGCGGACATTGATGCCCGCCTGGCTCTTGAAAATCCCTGCGAGCTGATCATGAAACCCCACGGGCATGGCGACATTCACATGCTCATGCATTCCAGCGGCACGGCGAAGAAGCTGGCAAAGGCCGGAGTCCGGTATCTGCTCTTCATCCAGGATACCAACGGGCAGGTCTTCAATGCCGCTCTGGCCGCAATCGGAGTCTCCGAGCTCAGGGGGTATGATTTCAATTCGATCGCCGTCAACCGCGTGCCCGGTGAGGCCGTGGGGGGGATTACGACCCTCGTGAAGCCCGGCTCACCCGACCTCACGATCAACGTCGAATACAACCAGCTGGATCCGCTTCTTCGCGCCACGGTGAGCCCGGAGGGAGATGTTCCGAACGAGCGCGGATTTTCCCTTTTCCCCGGCAACATCAACCTCCTCGTCATCCGCCTGGAGCCCTATCTGAGAATCATGGAATCCTCCGGGGGAATCATCGCTGAATTCGTCAACCCCAAGTTCGCCGATGCCACCCGCACCACCTTCAAGAAGCCTGCTCGGCTGGAGACGATGATGCAGGATCTGCCGAAGCTCTTTGTCTCGGGAGAAAAGGTCGGCGTCACAATTTTCGACCGGGTCTGGTGCTTTAGCGCGTGCAAAAACAACCTCGTTGAAGCCGCTGAGAAGTCCGCAAAGAATGGCCCGCCGGAGAGCGCCTCCAGCGCCGAGAACGACTTCTACCTGACCGGCCGCATGAAATTGCGGGGCGCCGGCATGGCGGTGAAAGATGAACCACTGCGGTCGATCAAGGGGATTCCGTTCATACCCGGACCCAGAGTGATTCTCAGACCGTCATTTGCGCTGACGCTTGAGCAGGTGAAGGAAAGAATCCGGGGAGGCAGCCTCTCGGGGACAAGCACGCTGGTCCTCGATGGAGAGATCGAACTCGAGAACGTCACGGTTCGGGATGGAGGATCGCTCGTCATCACCGCAGTAAACGGCGCAAAGGTGACCGTCAAAGACCTGGAGATTTCGGGTGGACCAAGCTACGTGCTCGAGGAACTCACCTCCGCTGAAATGGTGGCTGAGAACATTCCCGAGTATCTCCGGATCCGCGGATACCGGATCGTCGATCAGGGGGTGAAAAAATTTGAAATCCTGGAAGAGGGGCACTGGGAAATTGATGCCTCTGGAATGAGAAAAACGGGATCCTGTTGAACCGAGGCGCGGCTTTTGCAGGGCGTAACTACTCGTATGTCCCGCGGGTAACGCCGATCTGGTTTCTTGCCTTCAGATCCTTCCAGAGCGTCGCCCCGTCGATTTCTCCGGAGAGGAGCGATTGGTAGCTGCGGATAACCCTGCCGGCATCCTCCGCGGATTCCTCGAGCAGTTCGATCCGGTAGTGCCGCAGCCCGGCCTCCTGAAACTCCCGAAAAAATCCGGCACCCGACTGCGGGACCGCATGGAAAAGGGTATTCCTGCATCCCACATCAGCACGCAGCGGGTGTTCCATTCCCACGCGGTCGCGCAGGTGGACGCGGTGGACATCGCAGGGCCGGCCACAATTTGTGTGATCCGTTCCTTCGGAGAGGAATGCTGCGAAAACGCAGTGCTCCATGTGAAACATCGGCATGTGGTGATGGATCGTGAGCTCAAACCACTCCGGCGGGGCTTGTTTCAGCAGCGCCAGGATCTGCGGAAAATTCAGATCGTGCGAGATCGTGATCCGCTCGATCCCCATCCCGTGGAACACGGCAGCCGTCACAGGATTCGCAACATTCAATGAGAAATCCCCGATTTGTCGCAACGCGCTTCCGGAAAAATGCGAGATGCCGCCGACATTGCGGATGAGAACTCCGTCGGGAGCCGCGTTTTCGATGAGTTTGAAGAATCCTTCCTCACCCGCCTTTTGAATGCGCGGTGTGGCAAGAAAGATTCCGGCGCCGCCTGCAGCGCGCACCTGTGAAACCGCGTCTTTATATCTCCGGATATCCTCGAAATCCGCCGTCACGGTCGCGATCCCGCATTCCAAAGCTGCTCCAAGCTGCTCCATGGAGCGGCAGAGAACCGTGAGTGTCGGCAGGCCAGCTTCCGGGTCGGAAACATTCCGAGGCACGGGATCATCCGGTCGCGGGGAAGCCTTCGGCAAAATCGACTCGAGTGCGACCTCGGGAGGGCGCTTCCGTTGGGAGAGCCGGAGAACCATTTCCCGGCGGAGCCGGTTTAGTTCGGCAATCGGGAGAATCACGTCGCCCTCGAGTTCGTTCCGAACTTCACCCAACACAAACGGAGTGTCTCCAAGTTTGCCGAGTTGGGCGCGGAGAGATTCGTCGGTCAACGGACGGGTCCGGGCCGGATCCAGAGCGATGCCCGACTTCAAGGAAATTCCACGGCATTCCAAAACCAGCGGCATCCCCGCCGCGCCGCTCACGACAAAATCGAGCGACGACATTTTTTCCTGCTGGGCGCCGATTTTCCCGGCATACGATTTTCGGAGTTCGCGGTTCAGCGAAGGGTCATCGGTCTTCCAGATCCGCGCTCCCGGAGGAATCGCCGTGAAATCCAGCTTGCCATGCCCAAAGAATACCTTGTTTCCCCGAAGCTCAAATATTCTGCCGCCCTGCTCGTGGTCGGTATCGCCTCCCGTGTCAAAGACGACGCCGTCGCCGGGTTTGAGCGGAACGGCCGGCGCATCAATCACGACATGGTCGCGACCGGTGAGGGAAACTCTTCCGACGTAGGCCCCGCGCTTTTTCCCAAATCTGGCACCGACAAGTTCCTGGTGGTTGACCCCGTGAATCCACCCGCTGTAAAGCCCGCGCGAAAAAGTCATCTCAAGCCGGTATTGGTCATCCTGCGTGGGGCCCGGATCCTCCCCCGCCAGAGCCGCATCGATGGCCTTGCGGTAAACAGCGGTGACCGCCGCAACGTATTCCGGCGCTTTCAGCCGGCCTTCGATTTTGAAGCTCACCACACCGCGCTCGATGAGGTCGGGAATTTCCCGGACGGCGGCAAGGTCCTGAGGGGAGAGCAGGTATTTCCTGTCGCCGAGATCGCGCATTACTCCATCCACGACGAGCTCGTATGGCATCCGGCAGGCCTGAGCGCACTCGCCGCGGTTTGCGCTCCTCCGTCCGAGAGCCTCGCTGGTCAGACATTGTCCGGAGTAGGCCACGCAAAGCGCCCCGTGCACAAAAACCTCGAGCGGGAGGATCGCCGGAAACTTTTCAAGTTCGCGCAGCGACAGCTCTCTCGCGAGCACGACCTGGCGCACACCGAGCGACTCGGCAAACCGGACCCCTTCCGGCGAGGTGATCGTCATCTGGGTCGACGCATGGACGCGCAGATCCGGAAACATCCTCCGCGAAATCTCAGCGAGCCCGACATCCTGGATAATCACCGCATCGACCCCGGACGAGTAGAGCAACTCGAGTTCGGCAACGGCATCCGGCAGTTCATCCGTGAAGATCAGGACATTCAGTGCGACATACGCTTTGACCCCGTGGCTGTGAAGAAAAGCGACGACCTCCGGCAATTCCTCATCGCGGAAATTGTCCGCGCGCATGCGGGCGTTGAACCTCGGCATGCCGAAATAGACGGCATCCGCCCCGTTCGCCACCGCCGCCCGCAGGCAATCCCAATCCCCCGCCGGGGCAAGCAGTTCCACTGGCATGGGAGCAAACTACCCCGCAATCACCGATCTGTGAATGAGGAAATCGCCCGCGTCGCAGGAGAGCCAAACGTCTCTTCTTCCTTTATCGACGTGCCCACGAATTCCGGTGTCTCCCGACTCTACGGGTTCCTTCTGTCTTGAAAGGACTCGCGTATGGATTCTATCTGCATGGCGGTCAACTTGCCGGGATTCGCATCCAGCCAGTTTTCAAAAACCTTCCAGTCTCCGGGGCTGTCGGATTTTCTGCGGGAACGCATGGCTGACTGAAATGCGTAAATGCTTTTTTCGGAGGCTTCATCGAGGGCGAAGAGCACATCCTCCGGGGCTGGTCCGAGTTCGAAGAAAGTCCGTAGCAGCGCTTCCTGCGTATCGCGATCCGCCTCTGCGTAAATGGATGCGAAGCTCTTTGAAGCAGGGCGTGCCAAACTGCGCATTTCAGAAATAACCCCATAGGCTTCCCGGCCGCTCTTCATCCATGGTGTGACACTTTGAATCAATTGCTCTGCACGCTGATCGATGAATGACTGCAGCGCATCAAGCCTGGCACCAGGTTCCTCAGGAGCGCTTCCCGTCAGATACTCGCAGAGGAGTTTGGATTGAAAGCCGATTTGGTCGAAGAATTTTCTGTTCTCTGCGGTCAAGCGGGACTTTTCGTCAGGCAGATAGTTAATTGATCGAAAAATCTCATGGAGTTTCCGAAGCCCTTCTGCGTTCTGTTTCAAGAAGCTGGTTGTCCCGGCATCCTGCACGAGTGGATGTGGTAGTCTGCTCAACTCTTCCGGAAACGATACGAGTGAGTGAAGCGAGTCGTCTTCAATCTTTGAATCCGGCCAAATCTTCTTCCACTTCTCCCGGTAGCCAAGATCCATGCTTTGATCCATCCTGCGCGTCAAAACCGGAATCTCAAGCGCGGCTGGCTGGCCGGGCAGACGGGCTGTGACCCGCTCGTATATGTAGGAGTTAACCTGACCCGCGCCGAAGGACGTTTGCCATCTGGCTGAGACGCTTGTTTCAGTTTCGTTGTCGGGCCGGCTCACACTAAGATTGATCCAAAGCCATTTCTCAAGAGGAGGAGAGGGAGGTTGGTTTCCTAACGGGTGATGGATTTCATATCCAACCGACGCCCACCTTTCTGCGCGGAAGCTCACCCGACCTTCGCTGTCCGTGGTCTTCATCGTTACGGCCGGTCGCCCATACGACGTCGATACCGATTGTTGAACAATCCATCCGGACATCGGGGCACCGTTGACATCGTGCACGGCCAGGGAAACGGGTCGGGTTTCAGCGTAGTGCGCGGCAACCAGGGAACACACCAAGACAACGAGTCCCGTTGCAATGGCACCGCGTTTCCAGATTTGCGGTCTTCGAATGAGCAAAGCAACCAAAGGGGGAACGGGAGGAAACAACGCCACCAGCACGAACAATTTGGCGAGTCCCTGCCAGCCACCGGAATCGCCGCTGGAAACCGGTGTTGCGAGTATCCCGAACACTTTCAGCATCCAGGCGATCGGCAGGGCCGTGAAAACAGCCCACGGGTATGCATACCACCGGAATTTCCTGTAGATGCCACCGATCACCACAAGAATCCCCGACACCACCAACGAACCTACAAAGAACAGGGCAATCAGATTCGGGGCGGTCACGAGGGACAGATCAGCCGGAACAACGTTTGAGGCGTCCGAGAGCAATGCCATCAGTGGTCTGATTGGCAACAAAGTCCCAGCAACTGAAGTTCGCTCGCGAAGACAGCATGGAACCCCGGGCCGTTTTCATATCAGAGGGAGAGCCTCGCGGAGGATGTCGATTAGGGATCCTGCTGCGGATTGTCCCGCGGAGGTGACCTCGTCGTGGTTCAGGAGATCGGAGGAGATGCCGGCTCCCCAGTTTGTGAGGCAGGAGAATGCGGCGACCTCCATGCCCAGAGCGCGGGCCTTGATGGCTTCCGGGACGGTGGACATCCCGACGGCATCCGCGCCGAGGCGCTGGAGCATCCGGACCTCTGCAGGCGTTTCGTATTGGGGGCCGTGCATGGCGGCGTAGACGCCTTCGTGCAGAATGGTTCCCTGCTTGGACGCGATTTTGTGGAAGATGTTCCGCAGCCTGCGGCTGTAAACCTCTGTCATGTCCACAAAGTGGGGACCGCCGCGCAGCGGCGATTGGCCGGTGAGGTTGAGGTGGTCCGAGAGCATCATCCAGGAACCGGGAAAAAATTCCGGATTCACCGTGCCGGCCGCGTTGGTAAGGATGAGCGAGCGGATTCCTATCTCATGCATGAGGCCCACCGCGCTCACAACCTCTGAGGCCTTCCAGCCTTCATAGAGATGAACGCGCCCCTGCGCGATCAGGAGCGGTCGGTCCTGTAGGCGGACGACCACGAACCGCCCGGCATGGCCGGGGACTTTCGACGCCGGAAGTCCGAGCCCGGAGTATTCGTGTGAGCCGATATGTTCCAAACCCTCGGCAAACCGCCCGAGTCCCGATCCAAGGACAATCGCAGTGGTTGCACCGCATTCGACGAGTTCCTTAGGGATGGATCTTTTATTCATGAGAGTGAATTCAGTTTTTTGCAGAGTGCGGCCAGTTGTGGAGTTTCGATGCCGGCAAGGCGTGCCCGTCGGAGTGGTTCTCCCCAGATCGGATCGATTTCGAGGGGATTCCCGGCATCCGCATCCACGAGGGTCGAGGGCCGGTAAGCGCCCATCGGCCGTGTGCGGTCGATTTGATGAGCGGCATATTCCGGGGGAATATGATGGCCTTCGGCTGCAGCGATTGCGCGAACCTCTTCCATCAGGGATTCGCAGACGCGGAGCAGGCCCGGATCGCCCAGGATTCCATCCACGCCAGTGCGGTGGACCGTGCACAGCCCATTGAATGGAATGTTCCAGACAAGCTTCCGCCAGCGTTCCGCAGCCAGATCGTGGACGAGACGGGTTTCCACCCCGCCGTCCTGGAACGCCTGCACCAGGCGGCTTGTCCGGTCGCGAGGCGGGCCGGTGAATTCGCCGATCGAGAGCGTTCCGTGGCCGAGGTGATCAACCTCCACCGGATTCCGCCGGGTGAGGCAGACAAAGCAAAGTCCGCCAAGGATCCGCTCGCCTCCGAAATGCGAGGCCAGAAACTCTTCGTTTCCGAGCCCGTTCTGGAGGGTGAGGATCCATGTCCGATCGCCAAGAAGCGGCGGGATCAGCGCCGGGAGGGCGGCGTTTGATGTGGCTTTCACCGCAACAATAACGCCGTCACAGGGTCCGATATCGTCCGGTGATTCCGCGACCCCGGGTTTTTCGATGTGAAGCGGGTTTGCAGCCGAGTGGATGCGGATTCCGCTTCGCAAAGCCGCTTCAAAGCCGGAGCGCATGAGAAAATTCACGCGGCATCCCGCTGATGCGAGTTTCGATCCATAGAAGAGCCCGATGGATCCCGAGCCGACGATCGCGATCTTCCTCCCTTTCATGACCCTGGAAGTCCTGCCGGTTACTCCCCGAGCCGCTTGCCGGTCTGCAGGTAGTTCACGGCATAGTCACGGACAGCGTTCTCGAGCGAAGTTGTCGGCTTCCCGTATCCGGCATCGCGGAGTTTTGATATTCCTGCGCAGGTGTAATACTGGTACTGGCCCCTGATATTTTCCGGCATGTCGATGAACTCGATTTTCGGGTTCTGCCCGAGTGCGGAGAAGAGCGAGTTCGCCAGGTCGACCCATGTGCGCGCCACCCCTGAGCCGATGTTGAAAAGCCCGCCTGCCTCCTCGTTTTCCGCCAGATGAAGGGTCATGTCCACGGCATCCTTCACGTAGACGAAATCCCGCTGCTGCCCGCCATCCGGATACTCCGGCTTATAGCTTTTGAAGAGCCGGATGAGGCCCGTCGACATGATCTGCTCGTAGGCCTTGCAGACGAGGCTGCGCATATCGCCCTTGTGGTATTCGTTCGGGCCGAAAACATTGAAATATTTGATGCCGACGATGTCGGGGAGGATCTCCTCCCGCCACGCGTAGAGATCGAAGAGCTGCTTCGAATATCCGTAGAGATTCAGCGGCCGGAATACGCGAAGGTTCTCGCTCCGGTCGTCCATTCCGGCCGAGCCATCGCCGTAAGTGGCCGCCGATGAGGCGTAGACAAAACGCGCGCCGCTTGCGAGCGCCCATTTGCAGAGCGACTGGGTGTAGGCGTAGTTGTTTTTGAGGACGTATGCCGCATCCGTCACGGTCGTGGACGAGCAGGCGCCGAGATGGAAGACCGCCGCGAATTTCCCATAGTGCTCGGGATCGCGGTTGATGACCTCGAGGAACTCGTCCGCCGGCACATAGTCTTCGAATTCCAGAGGGAGCAGATTTTTCCACTTCTCGTCCTCTCCAAGAAAATCGGTGACGACAATCTGGGTGAGGCCGCGGCGGTTGAGTTCGTGCACGAGGGCGCTCCCAATGAACCCGCCGGCTCCTGTGACCAGCACGCGGGCTTTTTCGTGAAGGAGGATGTCCCGCGTCGCGGATTTGACCGGTGTGAGCGAGCCCTGCCTTTTGACTCTGCCTGTGGAAAATGGTGCGGGTTTCACTCAGCGAAGCTTGATTCCAAGATCTTGAAACGTCTCATCGAACAATGCGGTCTTCGGGCCGAAAATATACTGGGCACCGGTAATATACTCGAGAGCCTTCTTGTTGTTGCCATTCTTGGATTCCCAGGCCGCTTGGCCGTAATACCAGGCTGGCGTATCGCCCGGATACTTGATCGCCTTCAAGGCTTTTGCCGCGGCCTCCTTATCTCCGAGCTGAAGATGGCAGAGGAAGATTTTGAACTGGAGCAGCTCGTTGTGGGAATCGGCCTCCTGCATCTTCTGAAAATAGGCCAGGGCTTCCGCATACTGGCGCTGGAGGAAGAACAGCTCTCCGACGTTGAACTTCGCCGGGAAAAAATCCGGCTGCTTCGCCAGCGCTTTATCAAAATACTTCTTCGCTACAGCGTAGTCCTTCTTCTTCGTATACGCGGCTCCCAGAAGGTTCTGCACAAACGGATCGTCCGGCATTTTGGAATCGACAGCCTCCAGTTTTATGAGGGCGGCATCGTAGTTTTTCGAATCAAAGTCCACGAGAGCAGCCTGGATCGCGAGCTTGGATTCGCGGGAGACCTCCGGCGGAGCGGTCTGGGCGTTGGCCAGAACGGCCCCTGTGAGGATGGCGGCAAGGATGAGAAGTGGGGTTTTCAAAGCACGGCGATTATGACGGCGGCGGGGGCTGCGGTCAATCGCGCTTGTCCGGCCTTTCAGCAGACTGCCTCACGATTGCTGCAACCGATCCTCACCCGTGTGCATCCCACCAGTTGAACTTCCCCTCCGTATGGATACAATGCCGCCATGCGTATCGCAGTCATTGCTGACACCCATGGAAAGCTTCCTGCCACGGCGGTTCCCATGCTCAGGAAAGCCGATGAAATCTGGCACCTCGGGGATTTTTGCGACTTGCAGACCCTCGAAGTGGTGCGCGGGCTCGGTCCGCCTGTCTTCGGGGTGCTCGGGAACAACGACTCCGGTTTGGATCTGCCTCTTACTCTGGTCCTCGAGCGGGGCGGAACATCGGTTTTTTTGATTCACATCCCTCCGCGTCTCGCCGAGGGCAAGGACATCCTTCTTCACGGCCATACCCATGTTCCACGCGATGAGATGATCGGCGGCACACGCTTCCTGAATCCGGGATCGATCGGCAAGGCGAACAAGGGGGCTCCCGCCAGCTACGCCTGGCTGACAGTCCAGGACCAAGCGCCGGTCACATGGGAAGTTGTGCGGCTGTAGGCAGTCAGATCAATAAGAGGTGTCGTATCCGCCGGCATCCAGTTTTTTCCAGAACTCCGCTGCAGGCTGATCCGCCGGATCGCCGGGAGCCCGCAGCACGATCAGCCGTCGCGATGCCCGCAAGCCGTTCAAGGCGGCCTTGTCGGTGATCATCATCGGGCTGATGGTCAGACGCGCAATCGGCGGAAACGCAAGCGTCCGCACGTTCTCAAGAGAGAGGCTCCCGGCATCGAGGGATTGGAGCCAGCGGCAGGTGGCGAGCGGAGCCAGATCCGAGATCTGCGTGCCGGAAATATCCAGACTGGCGAGCTGCGGCATTCTCCGCACGCACGACAGCTCGGAGAATCCGGTATCTTTCAGCACGAGATTTTGCAGCCGCTGGAAGGAAGGCGTCATTGCCGGGATGGCGGAGAGCTGACATCCGGTCAGGTCGAGCGACTCCAGCGGGAGAGCCGCGAGATTTGTCCAATCCAGCGCCGAGGCCCCTTCGATGCGAACCCTGGAAGGGGCCGGGCTGAACTTCTTCATCAGGGCGAGGTTCGAGAGATTTTCTATCCCTGAAAACTGGATCTCCTTTCCTCCTCCGGTTATCTTGACCCGACCGCTTCCCCCGTTGGCGGCTATCAGATCCACGGCAATCTCAGACTGCCGGGCGGGACGCTCCATAGGACTCAAGCCGAAGGAAGTTCTTTTGGAAATGGGCTTACCATCAAAAAACCTGATCACGCCTGCGGCAACCTGGTCCATCGGGGATCCGGAGTTTTCCAGCAATCTTGCCGTGTTCTTAAACCGGTCGCTCGACGTTTTTGTGGCCAGATCACAAAGCGCAACCATATCGGCAGGATTGTCAGGTCCGAGGAAATCCGGCTTTCCCTCCGCCTGTCGGTCCGCCGCAGTTTTCTGGGCCGTGGCAAACGCATCCTTTGCCTGTGCAATCTCAAGGCAGGCCATGTGATAGCGCGCTTTCAAGAGCCAGGCCGGAGTAAAAGTCGGATCCGCGAGCAGGGCTGCTGAGACGGCGTCCAGTCCATCGCTGATTTTCTCCAGGACAAATTCCGGATTCCGCTCGCGGAGACCGAGCTGGCCCTGGTTCAATTCATTGTGAAATTGGATGAGCGCCTGCTGGGTCATCTGCATCGCCTGCTGGGTTGCCTGTTCCTCGTCCTCCGGCCGGCGGTGAGAAGCCATCCGCCCGGGGCCTCCGGGCTGCGCGCTTGCGGCGCGCATTTCTTCGACCTTCCGCTCCAGGGCCGCAGACTTTTCGTCAGCTTCTTTTTTGAGCGCTTCCGTGTCTGCGAGGAGTCTCTGAATTTCGGATGCGTTCTGGCTTTTTGTGGAATGCAACGTTTTCTCGACTGCCTTCTGCGCATTTTGGGCGGCGGTTAATTCCTCCGCCGCCTTCTTGATTTCGTCCTCTTTCTTCTTGGCCTCTTGGGTTTGCCGCTCTGCGATGCGCTGGTTCTCTTGGGCGAGGGCCCTCTGCTCCTCGGCAAGAATCTGGTTTTTCTCCGCGAGTTCCTTTTGAACTTTCGCCTCCGCGAGCGCTTCCTCGGCGACCTTCGCGCGTTCGGTGATTTTCCAGAATGCGACGACCGAGCCGCCGGTCAGGAGGAGGAGGGCCGCGGCTATGACAGCGGTGACCGCGCGGTTGCGGAGCACCAGCTTCCTTAGCAAATCGATCGCGGAAACAGGGCGCGCGGTGATGGCTTCCCCCTTGCGGTAGTGTTCGATATCGGCCTCGAGGGCCTTCACGCTGCGGTAGCGTTCGACCGGCGAGTTGCGAAGGGCTTTGAGCAGGATCACTTCCAGATCGCTGTCGAGCTTTGGATTGATCGAGCGCGGGCGCGGCGGCTCGTGCGTCTGCAGCGCCTGGGCATCGGCCACGATGTTTCCCGTGGCCTCAAAATGCCTGCGGCCGGTGAGCATCTGAAAAAGGATTGTTCCGAGCGCATAGACATCCGCCCGCTCATCGACCTCCTTGCTGGATTCCGCCTGCTCGGGCGACATGTTTTCCAACGTTCCCACGACATGGCCGCTGATCGAGAGCGACTGGCCCGAGTCGGAGGTGCTCAGCTTGGCCAGACCGAAGTCCGCGACGAGCGGCTCGCCGTCCTCCCGGAGGAGGATGTTCCCGGGCTTCAAATCGCGGTGGAGGACGCCGTGTTCGTGGGCGAATTGCACGGCCTCACAGACTTTGAGGAACAGGTTGAGCGTCTGCTCGACCGGAAGGATCCGGGTCTCCTTCGAGCGGGCGGTGATGGATTCCTCATCGGCGGCCGGCGATTCATCGCGCGAGGATTTTTCCTCCCGCAGGGCCACGATGAGGGATTTCAGATCCGGAAGCGCGGCTGTCCGGCTTCCCTCCGACTCGGCCCGGGTGCGCTCGTAGAGAAGATCCGCAAGCGTGAGGCCGTCGACATATTCCATGACGAGATACTGGATCCCCTCGAACTCGCTCATCTCGTAGACACGGCAGATGTTCCGGTGAGGCAGCCTGGACATGACCTCCGCTTCGCGCTGGAAGCGCTTCAGCTGCGCGTCCGTGGTCGTTTCCGAGGTGAGCAGGACTTTGATGGCGACCACATTTCCATAGCGGTCCTGGCCCTTCCAAACCTTGCCCATACCGCCGGTGCCGATAACCTTGAGAAGCTTGTATTTCCCCAGCATCTGGGAGAATTGCGCGCTGACGACATTGTCGGTGCTGAGTTCCAGCGAATCGCCGATCACCGCCGGTCGAACGACCCTCAGAACCGAAACGGCCTCATCGAGCAAACGTGTTTTGATCGAATACAAATAGTCCGCATAGAATTCCGTTCTGGAGGAATCCTCCTGGATCCCGGGGCCGATCAGCCAGACCCCGCGCACATGCTCCGGTGGTAGAGGCTGGATCTCCTCGCCGGTCCATTGAAAATCCGTGAGGTCGGGATCCTCTTCGCTCTCGGCCCGGATCGCCTGCCAGCCTTCCGGCAGGGTTTGGATGATATTCCGGAGCGACATCTCCGAGATCAGGATCTCCCCCGGGCGCGCGAGCCGGCAGAGTTCGGATGCGAGCTCGACCGTTGCCCCGACTGCGGAATACTGTTGGGTGGCGGAACTCCCGAGCGTGCCCACAAATGTTTCGCCGGTCCAGATCCCGCACGACATCGGAGGCATTTCCTTTCCCTGGCGGAAAAATCCGGCACGGAGCTGCGCGGACTTTTCGATCTGGTTGCAGGCCGACCTCACCGCCCGGAGGGCATGGTCCGCAAAATACCTTGGTGCCCCGAAAAGCCCTACCACGGACTCTCCGGATGACTGGTAATACGTGCAGCCGGTCTCGAGGATGGCATCGGCGGATTCTTCGACAAAGGAATTCAGCATCAGACGCGTCTCCATCGGAGCCAGGCGCTCCGCGAGGTGTGCGATGCCGTTGAGCCGCACCTGCGACACGGTCATGAATCTCCTTTCCGGCTGCCTTGCCGTGCGGAGTTCCTCCTCATTGAGCGAATCCACGGAGGTCCCGCTCACGTGACGGAGATCGCGGTTCACGGAGTCCGCTGTTGTCACCTCATCCAGAACGATGTCCAGCACGCCCCCGTCGCTATAGGTCTTGAGCTCGAACACCCGACCCGCATCATCGGTCACAAGACGGTTGCTGGCCCGTCCGCTCTCCGGTCTTTGAAAACACGTGGATACTTCACCGCGCGTACGGGCCGCGAGCACTTCGAGGGGGGCCCCCACCAAATCCGATTTTTTGACGCGCAGGTAGGAAGCCATAGCCCCGTTGGCGTAGAGAACGATGTCGTCCGGTGAAACCCGTGCAATCATCGTCCGGAAAAAATCACCCTCAGGGATCGACATGAAAGCTAACTAACCCCGAATCTGGAAACCCTCAATCCCCAAAAAAGATACAGCCCGCCGCAGCGAATGCTGCGACGGGCTGTTGTTCCCCCCAGAACAATCTTTAATGGGGTTAAATTAATACCTCGTTAACATTCTGCAAGAAATTTTTTAATTCAAAGTCAACGTTATTTATAAAATGTTTATCATTAGTATATTGCGATACTATTTATTTGACCAGATAACGTCATATGAGAGCATTTTTTCCCCATTGAAGTGGAAAAATCCGCGGAAACACCCCCCGGAAATCATGCCTGGCAGCCAATGGGCATCGTCGTCCCACATTTCATGGTAGGGAATCTGGTCAAGCGGTGTCCAAAGCGGTGCCGCCTCATCGGTTTCGTATGGGTCACCGATACAGTCCGAGGCGACAAAGACCGCACAGTGGAGCGCGTAACCGTCAACAAATTGAAAATGGAGTTCGCCGCGCTCCTCCACGCCGACGGGGGTGATGCCGAGTTCTTCCTGAGTCTCGCGGATGGCGGCCTCGAGCGAGGTTTCGCCGGGTTCAAGCCTCCCGCCGGGCGCATTGATTTTGCCGGCCCCCAAACCGCGCTTTTTCCGGATGAGAAGGATCTCGCCACCGCGGATAACGAAACAAAGAGTCGCCCGCTCGGTGGGCTGCCAGGTTTTCCAGAAATCAGACATCCGGCGACATTAGGCACCTGATCGAAAACATACCAGCCCGCGGATTCCGAACGCCGTGCGGAGGATGAACTCCGGGCTGCGGAGCAGATTCTGCCGGATTCCGCGGGCGCGGGTTTTTCCCGCCCCCGCCCGCGATCCCGGACACTTTTTCTTGCGGAACGATCGCGCTCCGCCGATACCTTGACGCATCGAAATCGTCCGGACGGGGGGATTTTGTAAAATTTTCATCATGAGCGGAACGGAAGTCACAATGGTCAATGTGCAGGTGGATGGTGAGTGGAAGCGTTTTCCCAAGGGGACGCGTCTCATCGAAGCCTGCATGAAGAGCGGGAAATTCATCCCGCACTATTGCTATCATCCGAAACTGAGTTCGCCGGGCAATTGCCGGATGTGTCTCGTCGAGTTGGGCATGCCGAAGATGACCCCCGACCGCAAGCCGGTTCTGGGAGAGGACGGCCACCCGGAGATTTCCTGGGGTCCGCGGCCCGCGATTTCCTGCGCCACCGAGGTCTCCGAAGGAATGGCAGTAAAGACGTCCTCGCCGATGGTCGAGGAGTGCCGGAACAGCGTGATGGAATTCCTGCTCATCAACCATCCGCTCGACTGCCCGATCTGCGACCAGGCGGGAGAGTGCCGGCTCCAGGAATTTTCCGTGGAGTTCGGAAAAGGAGAATCCCGCTTCATCGAGGAAAAGGTCAAGAAGCCGAAGCGCGTGGATCTCGGCGAGCGGATCGTCCTCGACGATGAGCGCTGCATCATGTGCTCGCGCTGCATCCGGTTCATGCAGGAAATCGCACACGACGATGTGCTGGGATTCCTCAACCGCGGCAGCTATACGACGCTCTCGGTCTACCCCGGCAAGCGGCTCGACAGCAACTATTCGCTCAACACCGTGGACATCTGCCCGGTCGGCGCGCTCACGAGCAAGGATTTCCGCTTCAAGATGCGGGTCTGGTTCCTCAAGGAGACCAAAAGCATCGACGTCACATGCGGAACAGGTTCGAACATCCTGATCTCCAGCCGCGAGAATGTGGTCCAGAGAATTACACCGCGGGAAAATGACGCCGTCAATTCCTGCTGGATGCCCGACAGCCACCGGCTGAACTTTCATTACCTTCACAGCGACGACCGGCTCAAGGAGCCTTTCGTGCGCGGCGAAGAAGCCCCTGCCAAATGGAAAACCGCATTGGCTGCCGCAGCGGACAAGCTGAAAGGGCGCCGGCCGGAGGAGACGGCGATCATCGCCTCGGCTCGAATGACAAACGAGGAACTCTTCCTCGTGCGGCGGCTGGCAAAATCGCTGGGCATTGAAAATATCGACGTTCTGCCGAGGCCGCAAAAGGGAGATGGCTTCCTGGTCTCCGACGATGGGAACCCGAACACCACCGGCGCCAAGCTCCTTGGTCTTTCCACCGGCAAGCTTCCGGAAATCGTCAAAGGGGTCGAAGCGGGCCTGATCACGGGTCTCGTTGTTCTTGGCGAGGATGCGATCGATTGCGGAATCACGGCGGCAGGGCTGAAGAGCCTCGAACTGCTCGTGGTCATGGGGATTCTCTCAAACAGCACGACTCCTCATGCAACGGTGGTTCTCCCATCGAGCGCGTGGGCCGAGAAGCGCGGATCGATGATCAATGTGAAGGGCCGGCTACAGCGCCTGAACCAGGCCATCCAGCCTCCAGGCCAGGCTCGCGACGACTGGGAGATCCTGCGCGACCTGATCCAGCTCATCTCCGGCACGAACGGAATCTATTCCATCGAGGATGTCTTCAAGCAACTTGCCGCGGAGACACCCGCTCTCAGTGGCCTGACTCTCAGCAGGATCGGCGATTTGGGCGTTCAGCTGGAATGCTGATCCCGGCCCGGGGGAGACTGTAATCCAAGGGCGGAGATCCTTCCGAGCTGTCTGGTTGCCTTGCCCTGTTGTGCCGCCTTCAGATTTTATATGATTATCCGTCGTGCCATCCGCAGTGATGTTCCGGGAATCGTGCATGTCTACGGCATGGACCCGTTGACCGGTCACCGGGAGCTGATATCCGATCCGCTTCCGGAGTGCTATTTCCGGGCATTCGACCAGATTGATTCCGATGCCAACCAACTGCTGCTGGTTGCCGAGAACGACACGGCGATTACCGGGACAATCCAAATCACGTTCATCCAGCATCTTCTCTTCCAATCCTATCGCCGGGCCGTGGTCGAATCGCTTTTTGTTCATCCTTCCTATCAGAGTCGGGGCGTCGGTGCCGCGTTGATGGAGTCTGCTATTCGGGCCGCAACTGATTCCGGTTGCATCGTTCTCGAGCTCACCTCAAACAAGGCCAGAACGAGAGCCCATAAATTCTACGAACGTCTTGGATTCAAAGCCACCCACGAGGGATTCAAACTCGATCTGGGAAGCGCCGGACATGAGAAACCGGATCAATGACCACAGCGCTTTGACGCTACGCTGGGCTCCTCAAAGATAAAAAGAATTATAAAGCCGGGAGCTGTTTCGTGCGGTCGCATTGCGCCATATTATCATAATTCTTTGACGTCTTTGTGGGATCGGAGTTTCTTGGCCATCACTCCCATTTGATGAAAAAAGGAAAATCCCCTGGAATCAGTTTGGGCGATGTGGCTCGAAAAGCGGGCATCTCCCGGACGGCGGCCGGTTACGCTTTGCAGAATCGTCCCGGAGTCAGCTCCGAGACCCGGCAGCGGGTAATGCGGATCGCGAAACAACTCGGTTACATTCCCGATGCCCGCATCGGGGTTTGGATGGCGCGCGTGCGAGAAAGCAAGTCGAAGGACCTCCTGCCGATTGCATGGTTGAACACCTCACATGAGGAGGACGCTTGGCGGAAATACAAATTTCATACGCCGTTTCTCGAGGGTGCCCGGGATCGCGCCCTGCAACTAGGGTATCGCTTGGAAGAATTCTGGGTCCACCAACCGGGCCTGACTTTGCGACGGCTCTCCCAGATTCTCTATCAAAGAGGAATCGAGGGAGCCATCGTCACTCCGCCAGCCCGACATCTCCGGCTCAACTGGAACCACCTGGCGGGGGTCGCACTCGGCGGCGCCTTGCTGGCACCCCGCCTCCACAGAGTCGGATCGGATGACAATTTCAATTTGTTGCTTGTGCTCAAGATGCTGAAACGATCCGGGTATCGGCGCATTGGTATTTGCCTGATGACGTTTGCGGATCGCGTGTCGCACCACATCTTTCGCGCTGTTGCAAATGATTACCTTGCGCAGACCTGCCGGGAAGATCGAATCCCGTCGCTCTTTTACGCCCATGAAGATGCGGAAGCTCAAAAGAAACTCGCCCTGTGGCTCCGGCGGAACCGCCCGGAAGTGATCGTGTGCAGCAGTAACAAATTTATCTCTTGGATCCAAGGTATCGGTCTGCGGGTTCCTGAGGATATTGGTCTCGTTCATCTAGCGATCGATGACGATGTTCCCGACTGGGCAGGTATCCACTCCAATCGCCACAGCATGGGTGTGGCAGCGGCGGAACAGGTGGCCTATCTCATCCAAAACCGTCAATTCGGGGTCCCTAGAACTCCATTCGCTTTAGGCATTAGGGGCCATTGGCAGCACGGATCCACTCTTCAAGCCAAGCCTCTGCCATTGACCGGAAAGCGGGCTTTGGCAGCGAGGTAGGAGTTACTTGCTGGGAAGTGATAAGCCTGTTGCCACGTAACCGGGCAACAGCTGATAACGAGTTCGCGCCCCCGATACACAGAGGGACGTCGAACAAACTTCAACCAACATTCAAACCCATGATTAAACATGCATCAGCCATTCTTGTGACTGGATTTTTCCTTTCCCTGTCATTCCCCGTGCAAGCCCAGCTTATCGCCTACGAACCGTTTGCCTTTTCTGGAGGCGTGCCCGGACATGGATCGGGAACCGGCTGGAGTGGCAACTGGTCCGGTGGATCAGCGACCACCACTACCGGGCTGACCTACAGCAGCCTGGCTACTTCGGGGAGCGCAGCTTCCAATGGCCAGAGTTTCCGAAATCTCTCGGCTGCAGCGGGAGGTGCTAATTCCACCACGTGGATCAGCTATCTCGGCAGTCAGACCTCCAGCAGCTATATGGGGGTGAACCTCATGAATTCGAGCACGGAGATCCTGGAATTTGGAAGCGTCTATTCGTACGGGGCTGACGGTAATCCGTCTACTCACTATGGAATCTATCGCAATATTAGCGGCTTCTCAAAGAGCCACCTGGGATCGACACCTGTGAATGTGGACCTCACGGGGACGACGAACTTGTTCGTCCTTCAGCTGGCGGTTAACGTCGACAGTAGCGCGACGGCTTATCTCTTCCTGAACCCAACCTTGGGATCGACTCCATCGACATCCAGTGCCATCGCATCCCTGACCTGGGCCGCGGGAACCATGCCGACCTTCAATAGGATCCGCATCGATGCACCCATTGGTGCACTGGATGAGATCCGTATTGGAAATACTTTCGCCGATGTGACACCTGTTCCCGAGCCGTCCATTTGGGGGTTGATGATCTGCACGGTGGCATTTTTCCTTATCCGTTTTAGGCCGAAGACCATGGCCGCCTAAAGAGTCTGCCTGCGCGGACAGTTGAACTTACTTCAGGGATGCTCCACCGGAGTGGACGAGACCTGCGTGGGATGCTCGTCCCTCCTAGAGCCCTTACGCGATTTTGTCGTCAAAGCCCGGTTCCTTCTCATTTTTCCATTCAGCTCCACTTATGAAGCCCTTCCTCCAAATTTCCATCTGCGCATTGCTTTTCACCGTGCAGCCTCCGTCAACCGCCACGGCCGCCGATCCTGTAGATGGTTACCACGAATTCAATTATGGCCAAAAGAAGGGTGACGATAACTGGGTTCAGGCGATCGAAGTCACCACTCCTTCCCCGCGCGCCGAGGTGCGGGGGGATGTAAGGGTGGAATTTCGTGCTCCCGGAATGTCGCGGGCCAAAGCCATGTGTTGGCAACAACCTACGAAGGAAGATCCCTCCATGGGCGGACACGACAGCCAGATAACTCCTCAGGGAATCGCTCTCGACGCGGCCGGAAACGGATCATTTGTTTTTCCTGCCGAGCAGTTTCCGAACGGTCCGCTCAACTTGCGTATTTTCGCGCAAAACGATCAAGGAAAACACGATATTTTCGAACTCCAGCTTTTCAATCTGGGCGGGGTGAAGTGGAATCAGGGCATCCCCAGGGCCGATGCTCCTGCCGCCAAAGGACTCAAACTTATTTTCGAAGACGATTTTACCGGTCCTCTGTCCATCTCCAACGACGGCCGCGGGGCGCGCTACAATGCGCACAAACCGCGTTTCGGAGATTTTAGCGGATGGCAATTCGCCAATGTCATGGGGGAGGGAAAACCCTTTGGCCAGGCTGGAACATGGCTCAAGATTGCGGCGCGAAAGGATGACCAGTCCCCGGAGGGCCGCAGTGGCCTGATCGCCTCGGTGAACATGGACGGCGAGGGCATTTGGGCAAAGGCCCCTGCTTATCTGGAATGCCGCTTTACCGCCCAGTCCGCGCCCGGCACCTGGCCGGCTTTCTGGACTCTCACCGCTCTCGACAGCAGTGTGGCCGGAGATGAGTTGGACATTGTCGAGGCTTATGGCGGAGTGGGTAAAGGCAATCCAAACCATGGAGGTTATTCGATCGTCAGTCACTTTTGGGGACAGAAGAACCCCGACGGAAAGCCCAAGAATTCCTTCAGTGCAACCCCTCCCATCATGGAACTCGGCGGAAAGTCGTATTGGTCGACCACGTTTCACACTTACGGGGTCCTCATCGGCCTGGAGGAAACTGTGTATTACTTTGACGATATTGAGGTGCTGAGACACCCCACGAACGACGTTTCCCGCGACAAGCCCCATTGTTTTCTTGTCAACTACGCCATAGGCGGAATCAGCCGGTGGCCAATCGATCTGAAACGCTATGGAAATGGAACCGACATGTGGGTGGACTTTATCCGCGTTTATGCCCAAGAGCCCGTGGACTACAAATTGCCTCCTCAGAAACCAAAATCCACTCTTGCCCCTACGGAAAATATCAAGGCCATTGGATTGAACTTCTCCGTAGCCATGCAGGACACCACGGAACTGACCGGGGAGGAGGCGGCAGGAGCCGAAGGCTGCCTGCAAGCTTCCTGGAATAACCTGCCCGGTGCCAATGGCGAATCCCACGCCCTGAAAGACGCGGATGGAAGGTTGGTCCCATCGGCTTCCGCCCGTTGGAGTGTGCCGTCAGGTGATACGGCTTGGCGCTCCAAAATCGGACAATCCTGGGGATTTGGCGGGGAAAATTATACACTGCAAAAAGGGTATATACAACTCGGTGGCGATCTATCCGTGACCGGCGTTCCGTTCCGCAAATATGACGTTTACGTTTATCTGAATGCCGATTCCAATGGAGGAGCCGGCAGTGTGAGCATTTCGTCGTCCGCTGGTTCGGTGGATCCCGCGGGGACCTACTATTTTAAGCTCGAGGGGCTCGGTGGAAAGTTTGTCGCGAGCGACGCCGCTCATTTGGAGCAGGCGAAAGGATCCAATCTTGTCATTTTCCGTGGCAACACTGCGACAGAGTTTGCGGTGAACTGGAAGGGCGACCTCAGTGGCGGTTGGACGGGGGCGAGCGCGGTGCAAATTATTGAGACACCTTGATGCGAACGACGCCAACCAAATGAAGAGAGCCATCCAACGCCGTGCTTACGGCTTCAAAAACTTCAACAACTACCGCCTGCGCGTTATCGCTCAGTGCGGCTAACCAACAACATCAACAATGACCCTCATCCCCATTGTTTGGTGGAGAGCCGGAAAATCGGGCCGGCGAGATTCGAACTCGCGACCTCTTGAACCCCATTCAAGCGGTATTTGAGAACATCAACCTTCTTCACAGGTAGATAGGACCGCATTTATTCTTATTCAATCTCATTTGAGCTTGTTTTATGGGCACTATGGGCACTAGCATTTCTGCAGCGATGCCCAGAAAATACACCCTGCACCCCGTAAAGACAACCTCTACCGACCGGAAACGACAGTGGAAGGTCGACGTGCCTGCGAGCGTGTCGCAATCAGGAAAGCGTCAGAGGTTCTTTTTCCAAACCAAGGCGCTTGCAGATGGATTTTCAGAAACCGAGCGCTCCAGATTGACAAACTTCGGTTTACAGGGGGGAAATCCTTTGACTCCGAGTGAGGCGGAGCAATCAACGAACGCACTGATGTTGCTTCAGCCTTACAGGGTCAGCCTCAATGAGGTGGTGGCAGACTGGATCAATCGGAAAAAGTCCGCAGAGGCTTCCGTCACTTTCGAGGCAGGCATGGATGAATTCCTCAAATGGCGCGTGAGAAGTTCGAGTTACAAACGAAGCATTGAACAAACCAAAAACAGGCTGGTCGGGCTGCATGGCAAATTGCTGAACCAGATCACACCCGCTGACCTAACCCGAGCCATGGACGGCATGACGCCATCGGTTCACAATTTCACGATTCGCATTCTTGGCGGTCTGTTCAACTTTGGGATCAAACGAAACCTGTGCGCTTCCAATCCCACAAAAAAACTCGACCTTGCCCAGCAGACCCGGAAAGAAATCGAAATATACACCCCACAGCAGAGCGCAAAAATCCTTCGCGCCGCCGAGCAGAAAGACCAGGAGTTGGTCCCGTTCCTTGCGCTCTCATTTTTTACCGGGATTCGCCTTTCCGAAATGCAGCGCTTGGACTGGAGCGCGGTTGACCTGGATGAAAAATTCGTTCGCCTGCCTGCTTCTATCACCAAGACCAAACAAACCCGGCACATTGACATTCTTGCGAATCTCGCGGCCTGGCTGAGTCCCTACGCAAAGAAATCCGGGGCGGTTGTGGCGTTTTCTCCAGATGTGCTCCGGAACCGCATGGAAACGCTTCGCTCGCACCACAAGATACCCACCATCAAACATGGTCCCCGGCACTGCTTCGCCTCCTACTGGCTCGCTCAGCATGGCGACATCAATCAACTTTGCAGGTTCCTTGGCCATGATGACCCTGGGACAACCTTTCGGCATTACGCCAAAGCTGCCACCAAGCGCGAATCGGGAAAGTTCTTTGCAATCATGCCGAAGAAGGGAAAACAACCCACCAAGAAGACGCTGCCAAAAAACTCCAAACTGGCAGGGCCTGAAGCCAGATAGAAAAATATTTCAAAAAAGTTCTTGCGGGGAATTCCCGGTCGTGCGAAATAGATTGCCCGCAACGTCAAACAGCCGATGGAAGAAACGCCCGCTGGTTGCGACCCGGATATAAAAATCGGGTTTTTTTAAGATAGTCCCATTCGGGACAATGATGGTGCCGCAGCAGGAGGCAAAAATATCCGCGACAACCGGTCAGACAAAAATTTGACCAGGAGAAAAACCCATCATAACAAGTTCTGCGAGTAACGAGTGGCTCGACAAGGAAGGTCTGCGTTTACGTCTAAATCTGCCCACGACCCGGATGGTCGACGAGCTGATGCGCAAACGTAAACTGCCCTACGTACCCCTTGGCCACAAAACCGTGAGGTTTTATTGGCCGGCCGTCGAAGCCGCACTCAAAAAATTGGAAATCCGCGAGCACGGCCGATAGCCGACGCGTCCCCAGATTCATTCAAAATTGATGCCTAAATGGCAGCCCCTGAAGGCAACCCGCACCCGATCAAATTGAGTGGTGCGGCGCCAGTAAAACAAAACCTCGGCACAACTGCCGAGGATGTAAGGACAAACACAATGGAAGCATCAAACATAAACCAAACCGCCATGGCCTCACCGGCCACGGAATCAAACTACCTCAAACCAAACGACGCGGTCCACATCATGGTCATGCATCACATTTCTGGGGAAATGGAGGCCCTGTATAATGGCATGTCCGTTTTCCCCGAAAATATCGAAAAATGCCAGCGTCATATTTTCAGACTTGGATCAGACGAGATAGACCCTGTTGAGGAGATTGGATTCATGCTGCTTGAGGAACCGAGTGAAGCCTCCGCGATTCAGGGCGATTTGGTAACGATCACTGGATTCGTAGCTGTGCCGATGCCGTGGAGCGCAACTGAAAATGAAGTCCGTAAAAATAGCGCCTTCAGCATGTCATTTCAGGTGTTTATCTTTCCTACTACGTTCCATCAGCTCTGATTGCCAGAGTGATTCCCAGCTGATCAGAGGTGAAATCTGACCGCCCCGATTCATTGACTTTTCGATAGCCCGCAAGGGCCGCCACCTGCCCCCGTGATCTCCAGAGGGGCAGGAGCAACTTGGAAACCGAAACCATCGCTCACAAGGCGACAATACATCAAATCAACATGTCTATCAAAATTACCGACGGCGAACCCGTCAACGCAATAGCGGCCACACCGGCCACAGTAGAAACACCAATCCAGAAATCGCCCATGATTTCTGGAACTTGGTATCGGAAAGCGATCATTCAAACGAACGACTTCAAAAATAAAAGCCTGTCGGACTGGTCGTTCAACACGACCATCGGGTGCGGTCACGGGTGCTTGTTCTGCTATGTGCCCAGCACGTCAACAAACAAACAGGCACCCACGCTCCGAATGCTGGGGATTCACGATCCGGATGCCGAGTGGGGTGAATATGTCTTCGTGCGTGAGTGGGACGAGAAGACATTTCTCGCCAGCCTTAAAAAGGCCGAAGGCACTTCTCAGGCAAAATTGAAGCGGGATGGCAATCGTGCCGTGATGTTTTGCAGCACCACGGATCCATATCAGGTGATTCGCAATGCCGATTCAACCAAACAGCGCATTCTCCAAAACGCGCACGAGCACATGGTCAGTCGCGCTTTGGAGTTGACTCTCGAAAAATCAACACTGAACGTCCGCATCCTCACCCGGAGTCCCCTCGCAAGGAGGGATTTCGAGCTGATGAAGCGGTTCGGGCATCGTCTGGTCTTCGGGATGAGCCTCCCTACGCTGGATGATCAGCTTGCACGTATCTACGAACCGCATGCACCGGCACCCAGCCAGCGGTTGCGGACTCTGCAAGAAGCAAAGAAGGCGGGTCTGCACGTGTATGTCGCCGTCGCCCCAACGTATCCGGAGTGCGACGAGGCAGATCTACGGGCCACGCTGACGGCCATCAAGGATCTGGACCCTGTGACCGTTTTCCATGAGCCGATCAACATTCGAGCGGAAAATGTCGCCCGAATTCAGAACCACGCAGCCTCGCTCGGCAAAACCTTGGACACCCAGGTTTTTGACGGTGGCGTGAACTGGCGGAGGTATGCCATCGGCCAGTTGATGCAGGTCGAAAGAATCGCAGATGAACTCGGCATGAAACACTGCCTGCACCTCTGGCCCGATCCAAGCTTGGCATCAAAAGCAAAGTTCTTGGAGGTGCGCCGTGATGCTTTTGCGGTGAAGAATCCCGATGCAGAAAAACTCCAGATCCGTGCGGCTCGCAAAGAGGACGACGCGGCATACGGAACCTTCAAAAAATGGATCGAGACCTGGCACTCACGGGTCAGCGCCTGGCCGAAAGCAGGAGGGAACAGTCATGAATAGCTCTGCCGCTTCAATTCAACTGCCGGCGGATATTCTGGATGCGTCCCCGTTGGTGGAGATGCCCGCACAGAACGCAGGAGCTCCCGCCAAAAGCCAGAGCCAAAAAAAATCGAACATCATCACCATGGGGGAGGCAAACGCCTCCCCTGTGGGACCTGCTGCAAATCTGAGAGGGTTGAGCATCCGCCAGCCCGACGAGATCTTGGCGATGGAGTTCGACCCGAAGGATCAGTTTTTGGACAATGGGGTGTTCGCCAAAGGCCAGACCCTGACAGTGCTTGGGCCTGGCGGGGTCGGGAAATCCCGGTTGGTGCTCCAGTTGGCGGTGTCCACGATCCTTGGCCTAGATTTTCTGGGGATGAAAACCAATGCCAAGGGGCTCAACTGGCTCATCATCCAGGCAGAAAATTCCAACTACCGCCTGAAGGCTGATTTGGCTGCGCTGAAAAAGTGGGTCGGCGAGAAAAACTGGGCAATCGTCAACGAGAAGCTGGTCATCCACACCCTCGAAAATCAGCGGGACTCATTCCTGGGCCTGAAGAATTCGAAAGTCGCCGAAGCGATTCAGGCGCTGGTCAAAAGACATAAGCCTGACGTCGTGGTGTTCGATCCCTTGCAGGCGTTTGCGGTGGCGAGCTTGAACAATGACGCCGGAATGATCGCGACGTGCTCGGTGGTGTCGGAAGTCGTGAGGAAGGGCAAGGAGGGCGCGAGCATCGTCGTCCTCCACCACACCCTGACGGGGAAGAAAGGCGCGGCTATGGCAGTCGGGGAGGATAGAACTTCATACGGGCGTGGTTCAAAGGCGCTCCAGGCATTGACGCGGGGGCAGATAAACCTGTCGTCGCGGAGCAAAAACTCGAACGACCGGCTGCTGGTGACATGCGGCAAAAACTCCAATGGTCCCGAATTCGAACCCATCGGCATCCGCCTCGACCCGACGACGATGATTTCGGAGGTTGATCCGGATTTCGACCTGGAGGCGTGGAGGGATGAAAATGACATTGCAGACACCACCCGACCCAAAATCAGCGCCACCGACATCGCCGAGATGGTGCGGCAGACACCGATGAAAAAAGCCGCCCTAGTCAAAAAAATTGAGGCAGAGGGGGAGTACAGCCAGGCGATGGCCTACAACCTGATCAACGCGGCCATCGACAAAACGATCAAGGTCGGCAAGGGGAAGATGGTCGAGGCCTTGGCAAAACTTCCAATTTCTAATTCCCAGTAGAAATTGGAAAATTAGAAAATCCGGTTCAGGCGGAGGGGGCATGGTGCCCCCTCTTGCCATTTCTGGGCTCTCTTGGCAGCAGCAAGGGGCACGGCAAGCCAGTGATCCCGTTTCTGGGCCACTGCAGCCCCGCCAAAGGGCCAGAGTAGCACGAGGGGATCCAATACCACTCCGCGATTCAAGGTCACCTCAGCTTACACTGCGAAAGGAAATTACGGCTTCGCATCCACTCGGCTCATCAGCGGCCACGAAAATGCTTTCTCGGCTTCTGGAATGCCGAGGACAACAGCTTTCAGAGGTTTCTTAATTTCCAGATTGTCACGGCCCTCCCTCTTTTCACGAAGTATATCCTCATCCCACTGACCGGATTGAGCCGCAAAATCGAGCCCTGTCAACCGCCATATCAGGAAGCTGATCGCATTGGTGGGATATTGCCCTTCCTTCCACTCAACATCCACCGTTGCATCTTCATGAAAAGGCTCCAGTTCTCCGTCAGTTGCGCTGTAACAGAGAGAAAAGCGATTATGGTAGGGCTCGTATTTGGGAGGAGCCTGTGAAATCCTCCATGTGACACGTTTCCCTGTCGTGGGATCGGGGATGCTGATCGTGATACGCACCCGATGCTCTGGTGAGTATGTAATCGAGTAAATGGCGATGTTTTTTCCTGGCACACTGTCGAACTCGTTGATTTCACGAACCATCGTCGCATTTCCAGACTTTTCACAACGTACGAAGGCGATGGTACTACCGGAAATAGACGGAATTGCATCTTTAGGCCACCCTGTTGGGACAAGTGAGTGGGTTTGTGGATCGCAAAGCCACGAGAGATGCTCGCGGTAACTTATGGCGTTCAGATCAGAACGATTGATAACGTAATATGCGCCATCGGCAATTCGCCTTTTTATTTTCCAGTTCCAATCGTACTCATCACCTGTTCCCCACGAGACCTTTCCAACCAACTGCGCAATTCTCCATCCATCTTGCCAGAGCAATAAATACAACTCGGCATCATTTTCGCCGTTTACTTCATCGGACTTGACCGCAACAAGAGCACCGATCTGAGCATCTCCAAATACTCTCCCCCATATCGCGCGGCTTTGCTCATTGGAGATTTTTGTCATTTCATCTGAAACCGGAGAGTGAGGAACAATATCTTCCATCAATGCCATCGCCGATTGCCTCTGATGTTCAGGCTCCCCCGGTTTGCTCTGTCCATTCTCAGCCCCATGAGCAGCGAGTGCGAACAGAAGCGCCAAAACAAGATGTCTCATTGTTTTTGGAGATGGCGGATGATTTCAGAGTCTCCAGTAATCTTGAGATCGATCTTTTTGAGCGGAGGCAGCTTTGGCAGGTTGTCCTTCCAGTCATCGCTCCTCCAACCCCCATGCTCCAATAGTGCACGACTGAGCCCCGTGAGTCGCTCAAAACAGATTTGATCAATGGAACCGTCCTCCTCGCCAAGAACCATTTCGGCAAAGAAATGAACTCTCTCTTTTTCCTTTTCATACGACTCATGTTGTAATCCCTCCACTGCATCCACGAGGTAATGAAGATATGGTTCCTCCTGTTCCTTTGGTCTGAAGGAATAGGTCCAGTATTTCCCAGTTTTGTGATCGCGAAACGTGATTGAAAAGTCCCTGAGTTCACCGCGTCCGATATCCGAATCATACACGCCCAAAAGGTTGCCCTTCTTACCGTTTTTGTAGGGGTAGACACAGACTGTTTCGTCCATTGCACGGCGTTCAAATCCTCGCAAGGTGCAAAGGTAGTCCCCAATCAAGTGAAATGGTCCCCAGGTTTCATAATTTGTGCGAATGAGGCTTTTGCTCTTTGGCTCATAATACCAAGAAAGGTGATCGCCTTCGTGTCGCCCCGTTTTTCTGGATGCTTGCACAAAGTGACTTGGCTTGTCCTTACGGTCGTGAAATTCCAGATTTCTGGCGTTGTCCAAATACTGCCGGAACACCCAATGGTCCTTCTCCCAGGCGCAGAGTGACAGATGGCGAGTCCATGTTTCCTCGTAGTCGTATATGCTGAATACACCCTCGTCTGAGTCGCCCGCCGGCTTTTCTGGGGACAAGTTCATCAAAGCGACTACTTCGCGCGGATCGAATAAATTACCCCAGTAAGCGAGCCCCGCGTCATTCTCCACGATTTTCAGTTTTCTGCCTGTTGTGGAAACAGGAACGATATCGCGGAGAAACTTGAGACTTTCCTCACGAATTTTTGCCAGTGCTTCGGGCGTCGGTGTAGGGTTTTGCAGCGGTTCCTCCTGCGCGATGAGAATCAGAGGAATTCCAGTGCAGATGAGAAGCGTTCTGCATATAACCGAAAAGGTCGATGAGACAGTTTGCTTCACAGTGAGCAGAGTCCTGCATTTTGAGACGAAATGCCAGCAGGCTTTCCAGAGTTCATACCTTCCCGAAACGCTTCAGCGTGTTCACCGGCACATTGGTGCGAAACTGCCGATGATGTTCGTCTGCCCGACTTGTTTGGGGAGGAGGATCGAGCCAGATCCCTCTTTCCTGAACAGCACGAAGCCCCTGTCACCAAATGGCTTGGCAGAGGGATTCAGTGCTTCCCCTCCAGTTGGTTTATTGGTGAAGTTTGCCGAAGTGAGAAGAACAGCGTTGGTTTGGGATCTATCGTCAACCGCATAGAGGCGCACCGCCGTATCATTCATTTGCGGGATCTTGCCGGGAGGAACAATTACACCTGGGCCAGAGAGGAGGTAGCAGAGATCCTTTGTCGTTAGGTATTCGCCCTTGACGACCTGGAATGCCCAATTTGAAAAGGTTCCGCCAGTATCGCCCGGCCATCCAAGAATCTTATCACCAGTGGTGACGCCATCTAAAGCCATCTGCTGGCAAACTAGATGGAGTTGCTTCATGTTGCTCAAAACATGCGTCTCATGGCTTCTGGCGATTCCTGATCCCACTCTGGGGAGGGCCAGAGAGCATAGGAACAGGATGATCACCACGCAGAGAAAAACCTCGAACACAATGCCAGCTTCGTTGTGATGGTTCATGCTTTCCTCATTTTCAGTTCCCAACACCGATCGTTCAATGACATTTCGGTGGGCTGATCTCTCACCGGCACATTGGCGCAAATCCCCCGATGATATTCGTTCGCCCGACATCATTTTGGCGGTAGATGCTGCCATCCCCACCTTTGCGAAAGACTACAAACCCGTTGGTGCCGAATGGGGGGGAGTTTGTATTCAGTGTTCCACCTGTTGGAGTATTGGTGAAGTTGGCGGTCGTGAGCATAACAGTATCCCCTTCGGAGTATTCAGTGACGGCATACACACGAAATGCGGTGTCGTTGATTTTTGGAAGTTTGCTGGGCGGGACGATCAGACCTGGAACAGACAGCAGTTTGCAGAGGTCGTTTGTTGAAAGATACTCGGGGACCACATTTGCAGTCCAATCTGCTGATGTAGCGTATGTGCCGGGCCAGTCCAAATTGGTCTTGCCCATTGTGGTGCCATCCAGTGACATCTGTTGGCAGGTCATGTGTAGTTGTTTCATGTTGCTCAAGGCTTGAGTCAATCTCACTCTCGCAGGAGATACGTGAACTTCGTGTATCGAGAGATTGGCCAAAACAAATATGATCCCGATGATCACCAGTAATTCTACCAGGGTGAGGCCGGCTTGGTTGCGATGGTTCATATTTTCAGTGCCCTGCCCTTTACCGGCAGAGTTGAACAAATGCCCCGATGATATTGGTTTTCCCGATATGTCGGGGATGTAGCACTGAGCCATCTCCACCTATTCTGAATACAACGAAGCCTTTATCTCCATATGGGGTGGCCTTTTTGCTGAGCGGTTCTCCACCCGTGGGAGTGTTTGTAAAATTGGCTGTTGAGAGAAAGACTGTCGAGGCAGGGGAATTCGTGCTGGCTGCATAGACAAGCACAGCAGTGTTGTTGGTCGTTGGAATCTTGTCCAATGGAACACTTCTCCCTGGTCCAGTGAGCAGTTTGCAGAGGTCATTTGTCCTCATATAGCCGCCTTTGACGATTTGCGCCGCCCAATTGGAAAAACTACTCCCCGTATCGCCAGGCCAGCCAAGGTTCGTATTGCCATTCGTGGCACCATCCAGCGCCATTTGTTGAGTCGCCAGATGAAGCTGCTTCATGTTACTCAAAGACTGCGTCATCTGTCCGCGTCCCGGTTTGTTGCTGACTGCAGGCATGGCCAGAGACCACAAGACAAAAATGATCACGATGATCACGAGCACCTCTACCAACGTGATGCCAGCTTTGTCGCGACGGCTCATGCCTTGCACATTGTCGACATTTGTGAGCCTGGGTCAATCGCAAACGCATGGATGTTTCCGGAGTGGTCATGGCATTCAGAACGAGGGAATTTCAAATGCTAATCATTAGCATCGCGCATTTTGTTAGCCTTTTTGCACTTTAGTGCTTGTACAGTTGATCCATTATTGGTAGGCTATATCTATAATGAACGATTTCTCCCAGAAACTATCAAATCTCCGCCAACAGGCGAACCTAACAAATCAGGAACTGGCCGACCTCGCCCATGTTCCAGCATCCCTTATCGCCGGCCTGCAAAGCGGCAAACGCCAGATAGGCGAATACCAGGCTCGGAAGATTGGCAAAGCCCTTAACCTTAATGGGCGTGCGTTGGAAGAATTCGTGTATGCGGCAATAGACAACTGCACTGAGAAAGTTTTGAAGGCCTTTGTCCCGTATCCAGCCGAGCTTTTAAATCTACTGGCTCGCATCCTCAATCACGCTGGTATCGGACCGCAGCATATAAGCCACTGCATGATCAACGCTGAAGGAGCAGACATCATTCTGTCAAACGGCAGCAAAGCCAAGCTCGTTACACAGTATTTGCCGTCTTAAAACATGCCGCAGTCGTCTATCAAAAGTGGCATATCAATTTCGGGAGAGTTAAATCTTCCAAAAGCACTGCGAAAGCAGAAAACAAAAGACCCGGCAGCTATCAACTACCGGGCATTAATCTAAACAAAATGAATACCAATTCAAATCATAATGAGTATAACAAATACACCGTCGCGTGTCGAGTCGAATCGCGCGAATGCAAACACAAATGTAGGCAATAATAACAACGCTTCCCCGGCATCTGCCGAAAACACTTCGAGGAGTGTTCCCGATAGCTGCAAGAAGAAGACGAAATACCCGGAGATCCAAGCCCTCAAGGACAGAATATCCTTCTCCAAGGTCCTCGCGGCCGATGGGCATCAAATAAAGAAAAGCGGTAGAGGTTACTCTTGCTGCTGTCCTTTTCACGATGACCGTAACCCGAGCTTCGTCGTATCAGCGAATGACTCATACGCGAGATGCTACGGTTGCGATTGGCAAGGCGATGTCATCAAATACGAGCAGGAATACCGAGGTGTTGACTTCGTTACCGCTGTTTCTGGTCTATCTGGCAAGACCGCTCGTGTAGCGAAATCTGTCCAACCAGCATCGGTATCTGTGTCAGTTGGATTGACCGCCGAACAGAAGCATACGATTGCTGCAGCAGGCAGTTGGCTGCAGGAAGAAACCCATCTCTGGTCTTCAATTGCTGAAAAAAGGAAGTGGCTACCGGAAACCATACAAAAATTGGCTTTCGATGGTTCCTTGGGTTGGCACGGTGGCGCATTGGCCTTTCTGTATAGAACGGGCCTGAAATACCGCAACTGGCCTCACCACCAATTCGAATGGGAGTTCAAAAGTGGTGAGTCCTTCTGGCGTGAGCAGACCATTACCGGGCACACAACCCAGGTATTCTTGGCTGAAGGTGAGACCGATGCCATATCCATGATCGATGCAGGCATAGCCGATATTCCATCTGCAGCGGTTGTAGCGGTGTCCTGTGCTCAAGCCCTTCCAGTCGAATCACTGGAGTTGCTTCGTGGCAAGGAGGTTATCTTGTGCCTCGATAACGACAAGGCTGGCGAGAATGCAACCAAGAAGTTGAGTTCTGCTATCGGTGGAATCGCATCAAAAGTTCGTTCCTTGGATTGGAGGAGGACCAAATGACTGACGTTACCGATCTTCGTAATCAAGTAGGCAGGGAAGCACTCCCTGCTCTCATCAATCGTATGGCAGTCCCGATTATTCCGGAACCAGAGCCAGATGATGACGATGGACTTCCCTCCATAATTTGCGCCGCTGACTTTCTTTGCCAGGATGACGCCCTTCCCCCGATATTGATTGAAGGGCTTCTCCACCAGGGTTCGACCATGGTGTTGAGCGGTGGATCGAAAACCAACAAAACGTTCTCTTTGCTCGATATGGCAGTGAGTGTTGCATCGGGAAGTCCCTGGTGGGGCATGCAGACCGAGCGCGGGAGAGTCCTCTACATCGACTTCGAACTGGATGCCAGGTTCCTGAGAAGGCGACTCCGTTCCATTTTTCAGGAACGGAATCTGCCGATGGATTCCCTGAGAAGTGTCGATGTTTGGGCGTTACGTGGTCATGTCGCCAATTTCGACGATTTGGTTGAGCAGATCCTTGAGCGGATTGAGACGGCCAATTACGTGCTCATTGTCATAGACCCTATCTACAAAGCCATGGGTAACCGTGATGAGAACAATGCCGGTCACATCAACTCGCTACTGAATACCATCCAGAGATTGGCAACTGAAACGGATGCTGCTGTGGTGTATTCTCATCACTTCAGCAAGGGCAACCAGGCAGGCAAGGAATCGATAGACAGGATGTCTGGTTCCGGGGTGTTCGCCCGTGCTCCAGATTCCATCGTCAGTTTGACTAGACACGCCAGTGACGATGACACCTATAGCGTCGAAGCGACACTGCGCAATTTCAAGCACTTGGAGTCGTTCTGTGTAAAATGGGAATATCCACTCATGAAGCGTGATGACGATTTGGATCCAAACAATCTGAAAAGTGCAAAGACTAGGGTGGAGCAGTTTACAAAGCAACATCTACTGGACGCACTGGGCACCGATTCCCTGACAACCAGCGAATGGAAAGCACGCACAATGAAGGACACTGGCATGTCAGACAGGACATTTATGGCCAAGAAGGCACAACTGACAGTAGGCCTGAATAACTACGTCATCCAGATAGGCGACAAGTGGCAACTCACGGCATTAGCCGATAATCACAAACAAAACAACAATCATGAGGTGCAGCAAGATGCAATTTAGTCATTTTGCACATTGCAGCGTAAGCGTCACCGCTGCCGCATCTAGTCGATAACGAGGCGGCTGGGTAAATTTCC
>CAZRIL010000043.1:0-37850 GCA_964600115.1 uncultured Chthoniobacter sp.
TCCATCGCGCGGATCCGGATCTGGACCTCCTCGACGTCCGGCGTCATGTCCATCACGAAGTTGCACGCCCGCATGTCGCCGAGCAGGCGGATGAAGCTCCGCTCGTTGAACTTCACGAGCTCTTTCGCGAGACGCACAATTTTCACCTGGGGATTGTGCAGCCACTCCTTGATGAAGAGATCGCCGGGAATCCCCGCGACATGTTCCTCGACGAGAGTGTTTCCGCAGGTCAGATAGTGCATGCGGTTCGGCGACAGCAGATGCTCGAGCTCAAGCCCGTAGGTCCGGGAAGCATCGGCCCGCTTGACGTAGAAATAATCCTGGTTGTCGTTGTAGGAATTGACGATCCGGATCCGGAACGGCTGGGTGTTTCCGAAGGAGCAATAGTCGACCCGGTCCACATAGAGATGCTCCAGAGCCGAACGGTCGCCACCACTTTTCAACAGCGCATACACTTCCTTCAGCGCCTCGAAAATCCTCGGCATTTCAAAGGAGCGGTAGCCGACGGTCTGCCAGAGCGTGTCTTTTCCGGACTTGTCCAAAAGCGGACCACTGACATGGAAATAAAAAAGATCCGAGTAGGTCAGCGGAAGCTTCACCTCCCGGTTGTATCTCCCCAGATATTCGCGCAGCCCGGGCTGGATGGGATAGATCGGCTTTTTATATATCGTCGCCATGCGCCCGCTCCGCCGACTTTTTGGTTTCATCGCCGGGGTTCAGCGCCTCGTCGTCATCCAGCCGGTGTACCTCAAGAGTCGCCCTGTCGGTGGCCTCCCTTGCCAGCTCGATCAGGTTCGTGTCAAAATCTGTCGAGCGCTCGGCCTCCAGAATCACAAGCTGCATCTGGTTGAAATAATTCAGGAGAATGTGGTGCGACTGCCGGACCGTGTGCTTGAAACTCTCCAGGCGCTTCTTCTCCGCCCGCAGCTGCAAACGATGGGCGCCTCTCGTCAAAAAATAAATCAGCCCGCCCGACCCGAACACGTAGATCCAGCCTTTGATTGTCTGCCATCCGGTCATGGCCGCCACGCTGTCCGAAGCCAGCGGGCCGATCAGCCTGTCCGTGAGAGAAATCCAAAGCCCCCCGAAAAGTAGATACCACAGCGTGATGCGGAGATACGGTTTCATGGTGGAGCCCTCCGCAACAGGTGCGTCCGCTCACGGAGGTCTTGCGGAATGTGCCACCACAACCGAAAGGATGCAATCCGCGAATGCAGGGCCGAATATCTGCGGGACGCCAGCTCTCCCGGGTTACCCCTTGCTGAGAGGCGCCCGAAATTCACCACCCAGGGAGGTTTTTCTTGCGGGTTGTGTGAAGTGCGGACAAAAACACGCAGGGCTTCAATCATATGACCAAGGGCAAAAATGTTCCGGATTACGTGGCGATCGGTTTCGAGAAAATTGATCGTGATCTCAATTTCCTCATCGAGTGCCTGCGCGAGGTCCTGGAGGAACTTGGTTTGAGCGAACTCGCCGGGGACTTGAAGTGGTTCGGGCGCGGGGCGCCAATAATTGAGGCGTCCCTTGTGCCTCCCAAACTTGGCCTGGTTTACTCAATTGCGTTCCAGCTCCTAAATATGGTCGAAGAAAATGCGGCCGCGCACATGCGGACTCTCCGCGAGGAGGCGGAGGGACTGACTGCGGAGCGCGGGCTTTGGGGCGAGCAGTTTGCGCGGATGAAGGAGCGCGGGACGACGGGAAACGAAATCGCTTCACTGCTCGGGAGCGTCCGAGTGGAACCGGTTTTGACGGCGCACCCGACCGAGGCGAAACGTCTGGCTGTGCTGGACCAGCACCGGGCGATTTACGCGTTGCTCGCAACCCGGGACCGGCTGCGCACCTCCGCCTCGGAAGAACGTGCCATACGCGAAAAGACCAAGGCGGCCCTCGAACGCCTTTGGCGGACCGGCGAGATTTTGCTCGAGAAGCCGAAGCTGGATGATGAGCGCCGTAATGTCCTGCATTACCTGCGGGATGTTTTTCCGGCCGTGCTCCCGGAGCTTGACGAACGACTCCGCCATGCCTGGCTGGATGCGGGTTTCGATGGAGCGCTTCTGGATGATGAGGCCCACCTTCCGCAGGTCCGCTTCGGAACCTGGGTGGGCGGCGATCGGGACGGGCATCCCGGCGTTACGGCCGAAGTCACCGCCGAAACTCTCCAGCGGCTCCGGGCAAATTCCCTGGTCGTCCTCAGGCGAGGGCTTTCCGCGCTTGCAGAAAAGCTCAGCCTCTCGGAATGGATGCAAGCGCTGCCAGCCTCGCTCGTTGAAGCCCGCGAGAAGCTGACTGCGGCGCTCGGCGGAAGAGCTCAACCTATTCTCGCCACAAATGTCGGGGAACCCTGGCGGCAATACGTCGAGCTTTTGATCGAGCGGTTGCCGATCGAGATCGTCCCTCATCAGATCTCCCAGCTCCGCGAGGGGGAGGGAAGCTATCGTTTCGCCCACGAGCTCTTGGACGATCTGAAGATGTTCCGGAATTGTTTGAAGGAAATCGGCGCCGACCGCCTTGCGGAAGCGGATGTCAGCCCGGTCCTTCGCGCCGTGCAGATTTTCGGCTTTCACCTTGCCCAGCTCGATATCCGGCAAAACAGCGTCTTTCACGCCAGGGCGCTTTCGCAGTTGATGAACGCGGCCGGTCTCGATGGCAGCCAGTGGGAGGAGTGGAGTGAGATCGAACGCCTGCGCTTCCTGGAAAAGGAACTGCGCTCGCCGCGCCCGTTTCTCCACGCCAACGCATCAGCCGGTCCCGAGGCGGATATTGTGCTCGATTGTTTCCGCGTGCTTGCAGCCCACATCGCAAGGTGCGGTGCTGACGGCATCGGGGCTTTGATTGTCAGCATGACAAGGCGGCTTTCCGATTTGCTGGCTGTGTATGTGCTGGCTCGGGAGGCCGGGCTTACGCGCATGCTCCCGGAAGGTCTGGTTTGCGTGCTGCCGGTGGTCCCGCTCTTCGAAACGCTGGACGACCTCGAGGCCGCACCGGCGATTCTTGGCACATTTTTGGAGGAGCCGATGACCCGGCGCAGCCTCGATTTCCTTGCATGGAACTGGGGCCGCGAGCGGCTGCCGGTTACGCAGCAGGTCATGGTCGGATACAGCGACAGCAACAAGGATTCTGGGATTTTTGCGAGCCAGTGGGGCCTGCAAAAAGCCCAGTCACGGCTGGCTCAGCTGGGGAGAGATGCCGGGGTGAGGATTAAATTCTTCCACGGCCGCGGCGGCACCGTGAGCCGGGGCGCCGGCCCGACGCATCGATTTCTCGAGGCGCTGCCCAGCCATTCGTTGTGCGGCGAGATCCGGCTCACCGAGCAGGGCGAGACGATCGCACAAAAATTCGGGAACTTTGTCACGGCAGCCTACAATCTGGAACTGCTCGTCGCGGGCGTCTCTGCGACCACCATCGAGCATGAACTGAATCCGCCGCTGCAGCAGGCCCCGCTTGCGCCCTTGCTCGAGCGGCTTTCGCGATCAAGCCAGCGAGGCTACCGGGAATTACTCGATGCAGAGGGGTTCCTCACATTCTACCGTCAGGCCACGCCGATCGACGCTTTGGAGCACAGCAGCATCGGGTCGCGCCCGTCACGCCGCACCGGCCAGCCGAGCCTTGCGGATTTGCGGGCGATCCCGTGGGTTTTCAGTTGGAGCCAGGCCCGGTTTTATGTGCCGGGCTGGTTCGGGGCGGGATCGGGCTTGAAGGAGTTGAGCGACGCGGAGTTGGCGGAGATACGAGGCCGGATCCGCACGTGGCCGTTCCTCTATTATGTTCTCACAAATATCGAGTCCAGCATCGCCAGCACCGATCCCGACCTGATGCGGGCCTATGCCGAACTTGTCGAAGATCCGGTGATCCGCGAGCGGTTCCTCAAAATCATTTTCGACGAGTGGAACCTGACGCGCGAAATGCTGGAAAAACTTCGTGGCGCACCCATGGCTGACCGCCGGCCCCGCATGCTCAAGACCCTGGGTCTTCGCGCCGAAGCCCTGCGCGTGCTTCATTTGCAGGAGATCCACCTCTTGAAGAAGTGGCGCGGACTCAAGAACGCCGGTGACGAGGCCGGCGCTGATGCCATGCTCCCCGATCTGCTGCTCTCGATCAATGCGATTGCCAGCGGCTTGCGGACAACCGGGTAAAAAAATGCCCCCCGTCTGCACAAGGCAGACGGAGGGCATTTTTGGATTACCGCGCGCTCCTATTTTTCGTCGAGCGAGGCCACTCCCGGAAGGGATTTGCCTTCGAGCAGTTCGAGCGAGGCTCCTCCGCCTGTCGAGCAGTGGCTGACCTTGTCGGCAACCTTGAACTTTTTGGCGGCTGTTGCGGTGTCTCCACCTCCCACCACGCTGATCGCGCCGGCGGCTGTTGCGGCCGCAACGGCTTCGGCCATGCTCTTCGTGCCCTCGGCAAACCGGTCGAACTCGAACACGCCTGCCGGACCATTCCAGATGATCGTCTTTGCGCGCGCGATCACTTCTGCAAAAAGCGCCCGGCTTTTCGGGCCGACATCCAGGCCCATCCAGCCGTCGGGAATTCCGGCGATGTCGTCGCATTCACAGATCTCCGCGTCCGCCGCAAATTTGTCGGCACACACAAAATCGACCGGCAGGTGAATCTGGACACCTTTTTCTTTCGCTTTGGTCGCCAGCTCGACAACGATTTTGGCACCCTCGGGATCGAAGAGGCTGTTGCCAATCGGCATATTGCTGAGGATATGCTTGAACGTGTAGGCCATCCCGCCACCGATGATGATCTCATTGGCGTTGTCGAGAAGGTTGCTGATAAGCGGAATCTTGTCGGCCACTTTCGCGCCGCCGAGGATCGCGAGCAGCGGGCGCTTCGGATGGTCGAGCACCGCCGCAAAGGCGTCGAGTTCCTTCTGCATCAGGAATCCGGCGACCTTGTCCGGAAGCGCGACGCCGACGACCGACGAGTGGGCCCGGTGGGCGGTGCCGAACGCATCGCTCACGAACACGTCCCCCAGCTTCGTCAGGCCGGCGCGGAACGCGGCCACTTTGGCGGGATCAGCTTTGGTTGACGTGCCGTCCTCGTTTTTCCGTTTGCCTTCCTCCTCAAGATGGAAGCGCAGGTTCTCGAGCAGGATCACCTCGCCCGGCTTGATCGCCGAGCAGGCGGTCTCGACTTCAAGGCCGACGCAATCCGGCAGGAACTTCACCGGCTTGCCGAGGAGCTCGGAGAGCTTTTCCGCGACCGGCTTGAGCGAAAACTTCTCGACGCGCTCGCCATCGGGGCGGCCGAGATGGCTCATCAGGATCACCGAGGCCCCCTGGTCGAGGGCATACTGGATAGTCGGAAGTGCGGCGGTGATGCGCTGCGGGTTTGTGATCGCTCCCGTGGCTTTGTCCTGCGGGACGTTGAAGTCGACGCGCATGAGGACGCGCTTTCCGGCGAGCGGGATGTCTTTGATGGATTTTTTCATAGGTCTGTTAAAAAAGAAAGAACCCGTCGGAGAATTGCCGGACCCTTGTAAGGCCCCGCAACATCCGACGGGTTATGATTCATTGTGGTTGAGCCAACCGTTCGTTACTTGGCGATCACGCGGGCCATTTCGAGCACTTTGTTGGAATAACCCCATTCGTTGTCATACCAGGAGACCAGTTTGACGAATGTGGGATCCAGCGCGATGCCGGCTTCGGCGTCGAAAACCGAGGTCATCGTCTCACCGCGGAAATCGGTGCTCACAACCTTCTGGTCGGTGTAGCCGAGCACGCCTTTCAACGGGCCTTCGGATGCCGCCTTGATGGCTGCGCAGATTTCCTCGTAGGAGGCCGGGGTGTTGAGCTCGACTGTGAGGTCAACGACCGACACGTCGGAGGTCGGGACGCGGAATGCCATGCCGGTGAGCTTTTTGTTCAGCTCGGGAATCACCTTGCCCACGGCCTTCGCGGCACCTGTGGAGGAAGGAATGATGTTTTCGAGGATGCCGCGGCCGCCGCGCCAATCCTTGTTGCTCGGTCCGTCCACAGTTTTCTGCGTGGCGGTTGCCGCATGGACGGTTGTCATCAGACCGCGCTTGATGCCGAACTTGTCGTTGATGACTTTGGCCAGCGGGGCGAGACAGTTTGTGGTGCAGCTCGCGTTCGAGATGATCGTCTCGCCGGCATAGCTCTTGTCATTCACGCCGAAGACGAACATCGGAGTCTCATCCTTCGAAGGAGCCGAGAGGATGACCTTCTTGGCGCCGGCTTTCAAATGCGCTTCTGCGGTGGCCTTGTCGAGGAAGAGCCCGGTGGACTCCACAACGACTTCGGCACCGACCTCGTCCCACTTGAGCGTGGAAGGGTCCTTGATGGCAGTGAGCCGGATTTTGTTGCCGTTGACGATGAGGTTGTTGCCGTCAACCGAGACTTCCCCTTCGAAGCGCCCGTGGACGGAATCATACTTCAGCATGTAGGCGAGATACTCGGGTTCGAGCAGGTCGTTAATGCCGACCACCTGGATGTCTTTGCTGAAGTTCTGGACCGCCGCGCGGAAGACCATGCGTCCGATGCGCCCGAAGCCGTTAATGCCGATTTTGATCATGATAGATTATAGTTTTGGTTATGTCCGAAGGGGCGGCTATTAAAGGATCAGCCCCGCCGAGCGTCAATCCGCAATCGCGCGGATTCTTGAGCTAGAGCAAACATGCCGCATCAATTGCGGCCAGTTCCCCGGGCGAAAATTCGATGTTTTCCAGCGCGGCGACGTTCTCTTCGATCTGAGCGGGCTTGCTGGCACCGATCAGAACCGTGGTCACGGCAGGCCGTGATAGAACCCATGCCAGGGAGAACTGGGCGAGCGACTGGCCCCGGGCTTCCGCAAGCACGGCGAGGGCGCGCACCTTGCGAAGCTTGTCCTCGGTGATCTGGTCGGCTTTTAAAAATCCGTGAGGCTTGCTTGCCCGCGATCCCTCTTCGATGCCGTGAAGATACCGGTTGGTCAGAAGTCCCTGCGCCAGAGGGCAAAAGGCAATGCAGCCGACCCCGGATTCCATCAGCACCTTTGAGAGCCCGTTTTCTTCGACGCCCCGGTTGATCAGGTTATACGATGGTTGGTGGATCAGCAGCGGGACCCCGGCTGCCGAAAGCAAATCCGCGGCGCGCTTTGTCAATTCTGCCGGATAATTCGAAACCCCCGCGTAGAGCGCTTTTCCGGAGCGCACGGCGTGCACCAGCGCCCCGACAGTTTCCTCGAGCGGCGTCTCGGCATCCGGCCGGTGGCTGTAAAAAATGTCCACGTAATCGAGTTTCATCCGCTTGAGGCTTTGATCGAGGCTCGAGAGAAGATATTTCCGCGACCCACCATCCCCGTAAGGCCCGGGCCACATGCGGTATCCCGCCTTCGTGGATATGATCAGCTCGTCCCGGTAGCCGGAGAGATCGGATTGAAGGATCCGTCCGAATGTCTCCTCCGCGCTCCCGGGCGGTGGGCCGTAATTGTTTGCCAGATCGAAATGCGTGATTCCCAGATCGAAGGCCCGGAGAACCATTGCACGGCCGACCTCGTGGATGTCGACCCCCCCGAAATTGTGCCACAGCCCGAGCGATATGGCTGGCAGGCGCAGTCCGCTACCCCCGCAACGCCGGAATTTCATATGTTCATACCTTGAGGATAACGCGGAGTGGCTCATGGGCGAAAAGTCCTCGAAACCCGACTGAAGAGCAAGCCCTGTTCGTTCAAGATGTCAGCAATGCGCAGGCGGGCGATGTGGTGAATTTCGAGGAGCGCGGAGCGCCTTTCTGTCTCCGGATCGCTTGCCAGCCTGCGGCGGAATGCCTCCAGGATGCCGGCCTTGTCGGTGAGCCGCACGCAGATCACAAACGGGAATCCGAATTTTTCGCGGTAGCGGGAATTGAAGTCCTGAAAGAGCTCGAACTCGTCGGCTGAGAGCCGGTCCAACCCAAGCCCGCCCTGTTCGCTGCGGGAAGCCGCCGTCAATTCGCCGGACATTGCGAGCTTTCCCGCCAGATCGGGGTGGGCCCGGATGAGAGTGAGTTGGTCGGATTCCGCAGCGGAATCCACTGCCTTCCGCATTGCCGCCACCAATTCGTCAGTCGAGTGAAACGGACGTTTGTCTGCAACCGCCGCCGCCACCCACGGCGAATGCTCGTAAACCCCGCTGAAAAGTGCGATAAACTGCTCCCGGTCCGCCCCGTTGACATCATCCATCTTCATTCATTTATACCATGGCCACATTGAAACGGGGGCAATTCGGCAAACGTCGGGTTTAGACGCGCGGGATGTGTTGCCGGCCGTGAGAGATCGGTCGATCCATGACGCCATTTCATGCGCTGAGCCGGCGCAGCGATTCTGCGAGTACAGCGGTTCCCCGGGCGATAGCCTCAGGCGAACTGTATTCATCCGGCCGGTGGCTGTAGCCCAAGTGGCATGGAATGAAGATCATCGTGGTGGGTGCAACGCGGGCCATAAAAAGCGAATCGTGATAGGCCCGGCTGACCATGCGCCGGTGACCGAGCCCGAATTCTTCCGCCACCGATTCCGTCAGCGCAACGAGCGACGGGTCACATATAGCCGGTGGGTCGCGCTGGATCCACTCCCACTCGATCCCGACTCCGCGTCGGTTTGCGATTTGCCCGGCCTGATCGCGCAGCCAGTCCAAGGCCCGGTCGCGGGCGTCCGGATCTGTATCACGGAAGTCGATCAACATGCGGGCCTCGCAAGGAATGCTGTTGATCGCGCCGGGTGCAATTTCAACAAAGCCTGTCGTTCCGACCGTATCGGGACTCCCGCTTTCCAGCGCGGCTTTTTCCACCGAAAGCGCAATTTCCGCCGCAGCGAGGAAGGCGTCATGCCTGTCGGGCATGAGCACGGCTCCCGCATGGCCGCCGTGGCCGGTAAGCCGGATCCGGATGGCGGCCGGCGCTGCGATCCGTTCCACGATCCCGATATCCTCACCGAATTGTTCCAGAAGCGGGCCCTGCTCGATGTGAAGTTCCACAAACGCGGAATAGGTGTCCTTGGCGAGGGCAACATCATTGAGGTGACCGCTGCATCCGGCGCTTTTCCTCCAGTCCTCCAGGCTCCGCCCGTCCGAATCTCTCAGCGCCGCGGCCTCTTCGGGCGACGTGGCACCGCCAAGCAACCGGCTTCCGAGGCAACCGATGCCGAACCGTGTCGGTTCCTCGGCTGTGAACAGGATCAGCTCGATGGATCGCCTTGGATTGTGGCCGAGGCGTTTGAGGCTGCGGATCGCTTCCAGCCCGCCCAGCACACCGACCACGCCATCGTATTTTCCCGCTCCGGGAATGGCATCCGCGTGTGAGCCGGTGGCAACAGCCGAAAGCGAAGGATTAGAACCTTCCCATCTGGCAAACATGTTCCCAACCGGATCGGTTCGTAGGATCAGCCCGGCCTCTTCGCATTTAGCTTGGAGCCATGCTCGGGCCGCTATGTCTTCTTTGGAAAATAGAACGCGAGTGACAGCGGGAGCCGGGTGTTCGGAAATCGTCGCCAGCGCATCGATCTCCTGAGTCAGGAGGCCGCCGTCAATGGCATCAAGGGAGACGATTGACATTTTTGCAGTAGAGATAGCTGGCCGGGGAGTCGCCCATCGCGACAAACCATTGAGGGCAATACGGGGCCATCCAGATCGCATCGCCGGCGGCGACCGGATAGTAAGAATCCTCCAGCCTGTAAACCCCCTGGCCTTCCAGCATTAGGAGGCCGTGTTCCATGATATGCGTCTCAACAAACGGCAGGGTGGCGCCTGACTGATAGGTGAAAATATTCATGGCGAAATCCATATGGGGCTCATCGGGAAGCAGGACCTGCAGGAGAGCTTTTGGGTTTCCAAGAAACGGGTTTCCGGCCACATCACGCGAGGAGCCGGAGAGAATCTGCGGTGGCGGCAATTCCGGATGCGGGACAAACAAATTGCGGAACAGGCAGAGACGGGTTTGTGCGGCTGCTGAAATGCTGAAGGCCTCGCCCGCAGGGAGGAAAAAATAGTCTCCGTTCTGGAATTCCCGCTTGCCGGAACTCAGGTGAACAGCCCCGCTGCCGGAAAGGATATAGAACGCATGCTCGTGGGCACTGCCCGGAAAGACGGCCTTGCCATCATCGAGGTCAAAGTGGATCAGCATCTGCGTCAAGCCGGCTCCCATGGTGGGGGAGATGAGGACGAAAGCGGTTGCTCCTGCCCATTCGGGGAAGTGGCTGGGAACATGTCCGTCTGGCGCAATCAGCGCATGGCGGGAGCGCACAACGGTTCGGGTGGATCCAAAGAGGTTCATGAGCGTAATGGGAATTGTGGTCTCAGAAAACGACCGCGTGACAGGGGACCAACCGGCCTGCCGCGCGACCATGTTTGGCGCACTGTCCATGCCAAACTTTTCCCGACATAGGGGGAAACAGGATGCCGGTAAAGAAGATCCTCGGCCCGGATGGTTGCGGACCCCGGAGCCAAAAGGCAGAAGTCCGCGTCGAAGCCGGGCGCGATGGTGCCCTTGCGGTCATCGAGTCCAAACCGTCGGCTCGGCTGTCCGGCCAGAACAGCCGCCCATCGTTCCCAAGGAAGTGCCCGCAAATGCGGGTCCAACAACAGCGGCCATCCGTGCTGGCATCCTGCGATTCCACCCCAGGCTTCGAAAACATCCAGACCTTCCTTCATTGAGGGAGGTGCCGGGGAATGATCTGAGCCCAGCGTATCAATCGTTCCGTCGGCTAGCGCCTTCCAGAGCGCCTGCACGCGCGCCCGATCGCGGATTGGCGGCGCGCACTTTGCCGGGATCCCGATTCGCGCGGCGTCCCCATCGTCAAACAGAAGATAGTGCGGGCAGGTTTCGATCGTGACATCGACGCCTGCCGTCCGCCCTCTGACCGCTGCATCCAAGCCCTCCGGGGAACTGACATGCACGACATGCAGGCGGCATCGCGTTTCGCCGGCAATTTCCACCGCCATCGCGATTGCTCTGCGCTCGGCTTCCGGCGGGCGCGATTGCGCCCAGTCCCGCATCGTTCCCGGGCGGGCGGGCGGGTGCATCTGATTGTGCTGCGCGAGAAATTCGGGATCTTCCGCATGCACGGCGACGACGAGGTTCAAGGCTGCGGCACGCAGCATTCCGGCTTTCAGCGTGCGGGCATCGGCCGCTGCGAATTCCGAAATTCCACTCGGACACATGAACGCCTTGAAACCGACGGCACCTTCCTCAGCCATCTCATCCAGGTGGCCAAGGCTGTCCGGCGTCAGTCCGCCCCACAGCGCAAAATCCAGGCGGGAAACCCTCTCACCTCTTGCGCGCTTTGCGCGGAAAGTTTCCCGGTCCAGAACAGGGGGATCAGAATTCAACGGCATGTCGATGAAGCATGTGCCTCCGCCTGACGCGAGCGCCATAGATCCGGTTTCAAGGCCCTCCCAGTCCTCGCGGCCGGGGTCGTTGAAATGCACGTGGGCATCGACAAGACCGGGGAATAGCACAAGGCCCGAGGCATCGACATCGACTCCGCCGCTCGGATCCATGTGAGGCTCGATAGAAGCAATGGATTCCCCCTCAATGAGGACATCCGCTTGTCTGGCGCCGTCAGGCGTGACGACAAGAGCGCCGCGGATCACAGTTGCCGCCTCAGGCATGGGGACCCTCCTGCGGTTCCATGAGGTTGATAAACCGGGCTGTCGCCGCGATCGCGGCCGCCAGATCATCTTCTGTGATCGCTTCATCCGGATGGTGGCTTCGACCCTCCCGGCAGCGGACAAACAGCATCCCCACAGGCATGATCCGCGACATCATGACCGCGTCATGCCCGGCTCCGCTCGGGATATGAGGAACCGACCCGCTCCCGCCGATTGCCTTGGCCAGCAGCGAAACGATTAGCGGATCGCAAACGACTGCCGGCGTGGATTGGACAATCTCATGGACATATTCCAGCGAGCGGGCGAGCGCGATTTCGCCGATGGCCGACTCGATTGCGCCAACTGCGGTCTCCCGCCTCGTGTCGTCCGGATGGCGCACATCGAGAGTGAATGTCACCCGGCCCGGGATCGCATTGCTGGCACCTGGAGAGACTTCCAGTTTGCCCACCGTGGCGACAAGTGGGGGCTGGCTTTTTGCGATATTCTCGATGGCCAGAACGCAAGCCGCCGCGCCTGCGAGCGCATCCTGCCGCATCGGCATCGGGGTGGTTCCGGCATGTTCCGCACGGCCGCGCAATGTGATGAGGGATCTGGTCTGCCCGCAGATCGCCGGCACCACGCCGAGTGCGTTTCCCGATTCCTCGAGGACCCGCCCTTGCTCGATGTGAATCTCCACATAGCCCGTCCCATCACTCTCATGGAGCCGGATTTCTTCCGCGCCTTCATGCCATCCCTCGTCTACAATGATTTCCCGGACAGTGCGGCCGCTTTCATCCTTCACGGCAAGCGCCTCATCATTGAGTTCCCCAATGCATGCGCGGCTCCCGAGATAGGCCGCTTGGAACCGCACCCCTTCCTCATCGGAGAAGCCAAGAATTTCGATCGGGCGCGAAAGCGGTGAGCCCTGCGCGGCCAAAAGTTCGACTGCGGCAATCGCCACGATGATGCCCAGGGCCCCATCGTATTTTCCGGCGTCGATCACGGTATCGATATGGGATCCCAACAAGAGCGGGCGGGTATCCGGGCCGGCGCTGCACCCCCGGATGTTTCCCATCACATCATGTGAAGTGCGCAAGCCACATTCCTCCATCCAGTCCATGATTTGCCGCGCTGCCGAGATGCTTGCGGGGGAAAGGAAGGAGCGCGTCAACCCCGGCGGCGTGTCCGTGATTTGTCCAAGGGATTCCAGACGTTCCCATGCCCGCGCTGCAACCCGGCTGAGTGGGTCCGCCATGGCCTTTAGCTGCCTCGGTAGGTTTGGAACGCCCACGGCGAGAAGACCAGTGGAACGTGGTAGGATTCTCCCGGAGCTGCGTTGAACCGGACCGGGACCGTGTCGAGAAACGGGCTCGCCACACCGTTCGCGACAAAATACGCACCCACATAGAAAGTGAGTTCGTAGGTCGCAGGAGAAAATTCTCCGCCCTCCAAAAGCGGCGAGTCTCCCCGTCCGTCAGAATTCAGCGTGATATCTGCAAGCACAGCTCCTTCGCGGCGCAGCACGACGCGGAGACCGGAAGCGGGGCCGCCTTTGACAATATCCAGTGCATGCGTTGTGAGCCGGGGCATGATCACGGAGTTTAAGCAAGTCCCGTGCCTTTCACAAACCCTCATTGAGTCTGCTGATACAGGGATATGGGTCTTCCGCTCAATGCTGTTCACTGGGAATGGAGCGAGGGCATCCTGTCCTCCATCGTTTTCGTTCGCGGGCGTTCGGCACGATCTCCGTTGGCTGCAAGGTGAAGGGCATTGCGCGGGCCTTTGCTCTATGGACGGGACTGTGCTACAAGGGGCTCGTGAAAATTCTCTGGCGAACCGCCGCGATCCTCGTGGTGATCTGGATCGTTGCTGCCGTTGCGATCCTGATTTCGCGTTCGGCAAGCCCGAGTCCGCAAAAATTGCAGGCCTATGTCGAATCCCATCCGATCGCCGGACTCGGAGCTGCCGAAAGGAAAATAATTCTGGAAACCACCGCATCGCAACTTAACCGGCTGAATTTCGAGCAGCGCCGCGAGCTGAGGGAAAGCGGGGCTGTGCGGAGTTTCTTCGAGAACCTGACAGCGGAGGAGCGGAGAACATTTCTCGAAATGACCCTGCCGGAAGGATTCCGCCAGATGATGTCGGCCCTTAATAAGATGGCCCCGGAGAAGCGGCAGCGCCTGGTGCAGCGGGCGCTCGATGACATCCGGAAAAACACGCCCCGGTCTGCGGAGCGGATCAATGAGGAGGACGTGAAGAAAATTGTCTCGCAGGGAGTCTCGAGCTTTTACGAGGAGGCGAATGCGGATGTGAAGCTGGATTTCGCGCCTGTACTCGAGGAGCTGCAGAAAAATCTCCAAGGCCAGCGATGAAGGGGTTCACACTGGTCGAGATTCTTGTGGTGATCGTCATCATCGCCGTCCTGTCCGCGATTGCGGTTCCGGCAATCCGCAGCGGCCTCGCGCGTGCGGAATCCGCAAAATGTCTTGGAAATCTCCGCGGGCTCGGAGCGGGCCTAAATGGCTGGCTGGCCGACAACAACATGATCATGCCGCCGCTCGCCGCCGGAAGAAAGAGCCGCAGCGAGGACGTGCCGGTGATCGACACCGTGCTGGCACCCTACCTCCCCGATGCCCGCGTTTTCGCCTGTCCCGCGGACAGGGCGCTCGCTGCCGCGACGGGCACAAGCTACTACTGGAACAGCGTGCTCAGCGGACAGCCGGCTGTGAATCTGAACTTCCTTTCATTCGTGACCGACCTTTCAAAAATTCCGGTGATCGTGGACAAGGAGGGTTGGCACGTCCACTCGGAGGACAAGGTGAACCATCTGTTCGCCGACGGGCATGCTGCCAACCAACTCCGGCTCTTCACCGACCCATGATCCGCTTCGAGTCGATCAGTAAAAAATTCCGCGGACGGCCTGCCGTGTCGGACGTTTCGTTCGAGGTGGGGAAGGGCGAAATCTTCGGGCTGCTCGGACACAATGGCGCCGGCAAGAGCACGACGTTTGGAATTGCGCTCGGCCATGTGCATGCGGATTCCGGCCGGGTCACCGTCCACGGTCATGATGTCTCCACCGCCCGCCCGCTCGCGCTTGCGCGGGTCGGAGCGATTTTTGAAACCCCGGCATTTTACGATTACCTCAGCGGCTGGAGAAATCTGTGCTTCTTCGTGTCGCTGGGAGGTGAGGCATCGCGGACAAGGATGGACGAGGTCGTCCGGCTCGTCGGGCTCGAGGAGCGGATCCATGATCCCGTGCGCGCCTACAGCCATGGAATGCGTCAGCGCCTTGCGCTCGCCCAGGCCCTGCTACCAGATCCCGAGTTGATCCTGCTCGACGAGCCCACCGAGGGGCTCGATCCATCGGGAATCCATGAGATGCGCGCTATGATTCAGAAGCTGCGGGCGGAGCACGGGATGACGGTGATCCTCTCCTCGCACATCCTCCATGAGGTCGAGCAGCTCTGCGATCGCGTGGCAATCCTCCATCGGGGATCCCTGGCATACTGCGGGCGGTGGCAGGACGCGGCGCCCGAGGGATCCCGTTGGAAAATTGAGACGCCCGACATGGGAAGTTGCGCGGATATTCTCTCCCGGCTGAATGTGCAGGTCGCGGAGGATGGGGTTCTCACTCTGCCCGACGCGCTTGATCCGGCGTCGGTTGTTTCAGCGCTCGTGCATGCCGGCGTCCGGGTCGGGGAATTCCGGAGGCTTGTTCGCACGCTTGAAGATTTTTACCTGGAGAGAACCGGCTGATGCGAGAGTTCCTCCACCAATTTCGTGGCGAGCTGTTGAAGCTCTTCGCCCGCAAGAGGACCTACATCGGATTCGGCGCGTTTCTTGGCGTCGAGGTCGTCATCCTCTTCCTGTTGAACCTCCCGAAGGTCCGCGGAGCGTTTACCCGCGTGATCGAGGATTCCGGATATCCGGCGGGGGAATACCTCTCCGGGCTCACGCTGGGCTTTTTTGTCCTGCTGTGGTCGGTGTTTCTGCTCGGCGCCCTCTACCTCGCGCTTGTTGCCGGTGATGTGGTTGGGAAAGAAGTCGAGGACGGGACGTTGCGGATGATGCTCTGCCGACCGGTTTCCCGCGGCCGGATCCTGTTGCTGAAGATCTGCGCGGTTGCCGTGTATTCCTTCTCGCTGACGTGGTTTGTGGGGATCACTGCGCTCGTTGTCGGCCTGTTGCACAGCGGGGCCGGGGGACTTTTCGTTTTCGCGCCGATGGAAAAGGTTTTTGCGCTTTATGATTTTGCTCCGGGTTTGGCCCGCTATGCGATGGCGATCCTTCTCCTCTCGTTCTCCCTCCTCACAATCCCGGCGGTGGGATTCTTTCTTTCCTGCCTGGACATGAAGCCCGCCGCCGCCACGATCGGCACGCTCTCGATATTCTTTCTGGATTCGATCCTGAAAAATATCCCGTTCTTCGAGTCCTTGAAGCCGTGGTTCGTCACGTCGCACATGGCCGCCTGGGTGCATGTTTTCGAATACCGGATTCCGTGGGAGAGAATGATCGAGGACTACGCGTGGCTCCTCGCGCTCAACGCCACGCTTCTCGTTCTTGCCCGGGCGGTTTTTCAGCAGCGGGACTTCAAATCATAGCCCGCCAATGCCGGGCCTCGTTTCTCCATCGACACAGGCGGCGGGGCACGGGTAGTTTTTAAGGATGACCAGCATGACAGGACACGGACGGGGCGAAGCCCGTACGAAAACGTGGACCGCAGTCGTGGAATGTTTTTCCGTGAACCGCAAAACCGCGGAGATCGTTTTTCACTCGGAGCGCGGGGCTTCCTGGCTGGAACCGGTCGTGCGCGAGCGGGCCCTGTCGCGTATCGCCCGCGGGCGCGTGCAGGTGAACCTCACGCTGACCCATGCGAATGGCGCATCCGGCGGAATTCTCGACATCGCGCGCGCCGCCGTATTCCTGGCCGAGGCGCGGGCGCTCCAGAAAAAACTGCATCTCGCGGGCGAGATCACGATTTCCGATGTCCTCCATGCGCCAGGCGTCGTCCGTTCCGCGGAACCTTCGGGAGAAGGGGTGAAGGAAACCGTTGTAGCTGCGCTCGACCACGCGCTCGATGGCCTTGTTGCAACGCGGAGCCGCGAGGGCAAGGCGCTGTGCCTCGTGCTCGAGAGGGCGATCAAGCAACTCGGCGCCATCGCAAAAAAGATTTCTCCGCTCGCCAGGCGCGTGACTCTCCAGCAGCGCGAATCGCTCCTGCGGCGCGTCGCCCGCGCAGGAATTGGAATTGCGGGCGATGATCCGCGGCTGCTCACCGAGGTCGTCCTCCTCGCCGAGCGCGGCGATATCACCGAGGAACTCGACCGCGCCGCCAGCCACATCGACCAGTTCCGCGAAAAGCTTGCCAGCGACGGGCCGGTCGGACGCACGCTCGAATTTCTTGCCCAGGAACTCGGCCGCGAGTTCAACACGATCGGATCGAAATCCTCCGACGCGGATCTCGCCAGGCTCACCATCAGCGCGAAGGCGGAACTCGAAAGAATCCGCGAACAACTTGCCAACATTGAATAAGATCGAACGATCGGGAATCCTCTTCGTCCTTTCGGCACCATCCGGCGCCGGCAAGACGACACTCACAACCGCCCTCCGCCAGAAGCCGGATTTTGTCTATGCGGTTTCCTGCACGACCCGTCCGCCCCGCCCCGGGGAGATCGACGGCGAGGACTATTTCTTTCTCGGCCATGATGATTTCCAGGCGCGCATCGCGGCGGGAGATTTTCTGGAGTTTGCGGAAGTTCACGGCCGGTTCTACGGCACGCTCAGATCCACGGTTGTCGACAATCTCTCGAAGGGCGTCGATGTCCTCATCGACATCGACACGGCCGGCGCGGCAAGCATCCGGAACTGCGGCGACCCGGTCATCGCCGGCGCGCTCGCCGATGTCTTCATCATGCCCCCGGGACTCGACGAGCTTGCCCGCAGGCTCCGCCGCCGAGGAACAGAGAGCGAGGAACAGATCGCCACCCGCATCGGGAATGCCGCCGCGGAGATGCGGCACTGGCACGACTACCGATACACGCTCATCAGCGGATCCATGGAGGAGGACATCGAAAAATTCCGCGCCGTCATGCGCGCGGAGCGCTACCTCAGCAGGCGGCTCATCATTCCAGAAATATGAAAACCATCATCCTCGGCGTCAGCGGTTCGATCGCCGCATACAAAGCGGCGGACCTCACGAGCCGCCTTGTCAAAGCCGGCCACGATGTCCACGTGGTGATGACGGAGAATGCCTCGGAGTTCATCACGCCGCTCACGTTTCAGACGCTCTCGCGGAACGTGGTCACCACCGGGACGTTTGATGAGAAGGTATCCTGGAATCCGGGGCACATCGCCCATGCGGATCGCGCGGACCTTCTGCTCATCGCGCCCGCCACAGCAAACGTCATCGCGAAACTCGCAAACGGAATCGCAGATGACGCGCTCACTTCAATCGCGCTCGCATCGCTCGCCCCGCTGCTCATCGCGCCGGCCATGAACGGAAAAATGTGGATGCATCCCGCCACTCAGGAAAATGTCGCGCGCCTGAAATCGCGCGGCGCAAAATTTATCGGACCCGAAGAAGGCCTTCTCGCCTGTGGCTATGAGGGTCTCGGGCGGTTGTGGAATGTCGAAGAGATCGCGCGCGAAGCGCGCGCGATCGTTGAAAAATCTCCGCGCAAAAAATCCGCCGCTGCGAAACACCCCAAAAAAAATCAAGGATAATTGTGAATATTTGTTGACGCATGTCATCGCGGGACTTATTCACAACAGCAGTGAGTTATTCACAACATGTTCACAAAACAATTTCCCGCTGTTGCGGATAGAAAGGGGGGATATTAAATGCCAGTAAAGAAAAAAGCAGTCAAGAAGGCACCCGCCAAGAAAGTCGTGAAGAAAGCTGTCGCGAAAAAGGCGCCCGCCAAGAAAGTCGTCAAGAAAGCTGTCGCTAAGAAAGCGCCCGCTAAGAAGAAAAAATAACCCGCCATCCGTTTTAAACGGATAGCAAAATCAAATTGGGAGAAGCTCCAACCAGCTTCTCCCAATTTTTTTGTAGAGGCGGAACCCCACAGGCCCTTGGCACAGGGGTCCCAACAGCGCGGTCAGCCGCAGGTCAGGTCGTGAAGGCCTTCGGTGGCCCGAGAATTTCGCGGAGAATGATGGCCTGGCGGAGACCACTCTGCGAATGAAGCGCAAGTGCGAGCGGGCTCGCGGCCTCCCGCTGACGAAGAGCGGCATCCGTGTTCTTTGATCTCTCGTTTCGAAGTTCAAGTTTTGGCGCCGGTTGGAATACCGGCAGAGGAGGAGGTGGTGGAGTCGCGCGGGGACGAACTACCGGCACCTCTTCCTGTACGATCAGATCCTCGTCGTCTTGTGGAAGTCCGAGCGCTTCCATGAGCCGCCGCATATCCGGCGAAGGCTTCGCGGACGGGCCTGGAGGCACAGGGTCCTGTTCGGCGGATGCTGTGGGATGAAAAGGATCGCCTTCTGGAATTCCCTGGCGCCGGCGCTCCAGCCTCCGCTCTTCGCGCACTTCCGCGGAGCGTTTCATCAGCCAGTTTACCAGGCTGATGAGGCCCACGATGGCGATGATGACAAGCTGTTCCATGGCGGGGATGTCCGGTTCCGGACGTCAATCAATGTCCAGGCTGCCGTTCAGGGCCCGCGATGCTTTCGCGCATCGTGGTATCGGACTGGATATTTTTCATTTTCACGTAGTCCATAATCCCGAGGTTGCCGCTGCGGAACGCCTCGGCCATGGCCTGCGGAACCTGGGCCTCGGCCTCGACTACCTTCGCGCGCATCTCCTGGGTCCGGGCCTTCATTTCCTGCTCGCTGGCGACGGCGGCGGCGCGGCGCATTTCCGCCTTTGCCTGCGCGACTACCTTGTCCGCCTCCGCTTGCTCGGCTTGGAGTTTGGCACCGATGTTGTCGCCGATATCCACATCGGCAATATCGACCGACAAAATTTCAAATGCGGTGCCGCTGTCGAGTCCCTTCTGGAGGACGGTCTTCGAGATCCGGTCCGGATTTTCGAGAACGTCCTTGTAGGAAAGCGCGGAACCGATCGAGGTGACGATGCCTTCTCCGACGCGGGCGATGATCGTTTCCTCGGTGGCTCCGCCCACGAACCGGTCGAGGTTCGAGCGCACGGTGACGCGGGCGCGGACCTTGACCCCGATGCCGTCGCGGGCGACCGCATCGATTGTCACCTTTCCGGTCGCAGGGTTCGGGCAGTCGATGACCTTCGGGTTGATGCTCGTGCGCACCGCCTCCAGGACTGTCTTGCTGGTTCCCTTGATCGCGAGGTCGATCGCGCAAGCGCGGTTGAAATCGAGTTTGATGCCCGCCTTGTCGGCGGCGATGAGTGCGAGCACGACATGCGGGACGTTTCCGCCGGAGAGATAATGCGCTTCCAGAAAATCGGTTTCCTGCGGGATGCCCGCCTTCACGGAAGTGATCCGGCTGTCGACAATCATGCCGACCGGAACCTTTCTCAGGCGCATGCCGATGAGCTTCGAAAACGGGACCGGCGCATCCGCGATTTTAGCCCGGAGCCATACGCCGAAAAAATTGGCAAGGACGATGACGAGCACCAATCCGACGACAAGGACGATGCCGAACACAAGGTAAACGGCTAGCTGGCTGATATCAGTGATCATGGGTTCAGTGGGTTGTTGAGGTTTGAGTATTACACAGCTTCGGAATCTTGCGCGCAAAAATCGCATCACCGGCCTCCGGCCAACTTTGCAGCGGGTTGCCCCGCGTCAAAAATCTTGCTCCGGAACCCATGAGGTGGAAAATAGGCACGTGACCCCCTCACTTGCCGAATTCATCGGCACGGCGCTGCTCATCATCTTGGGCGACGGCGTCGTGGCGAATGTGCTCTTGAAACAAAGCAAAGGCCAAGCATCAGGATGGATCGTCATCAGTGCCGGGTGGGCGTTTGGTGTGTTTGTCGCCGTGTTTGCGGTGGGCCGGGTGAGCGGTGCCCATTTGAATCCTGCGGTCTCGGTTGCGATGGCGCTCGCCGGGAATTTTCCATGGGAATCGGTTCCGGCCTACATCGTCGCCCAGGTTCTCGGAGCCATGGCGGGAGCCGGCATCGTGTGGCTGGCTTACCTGCCCCATTGGAAAATCACGGACGATCCGGCTGCCAAACTCGGGATCTTTTGCACGGTCCCCGCCATCCGCTCCGCGCCCTCGAATCTGCTGTGCGAGATCATTGGCACATTTGTTCTTCTCTTCGGCATATTCTGTCTGAAGGGCGCCACCGGCCATCCGCAAGGAGGGGCAGTCTATCCCATCGACCTCGGTGCGCTGGGCGCACTTCCGGTCGGGCTCCTCGTTTGGGCTATCGGGCTGTCACTCGGCGGGCCGACCGGCTATGCGATCAATCCGGCCCGTGATCTGGGCCCGCGGATTGCGCATGCGTTTTTACCGATTGCCGGGAAAGGCGGCAGCGACTGGCCGTATGCGTGGATTCCCGTGGCCGGACCATTAATGGGAGGCTCGCTTGCCGCGCTGCTCTATATGGCCCTTGGAAAATTTTAATCGAACCGCCAGCGCCCCGGTCACGTGACCGCCAGGACGATGGCGAGGCTGGCGAACGAGGCCACGGTGCTCACGGCGATGGCCCCGGCGGCAAGCGCCTCGTCCCCGCCCATCTGGCTCGCCATCGTGTAAGCCACTGCGGCCGTCGGGCAGGCGCAGAAAATCAACACCACCCGCGTATCGGCGGGATCGAGCCCGATCGCATGCGAAATTCCCCATGCGATTACGGGAAACGCCACCACCTGCAAAGCCGCCGCGCCGGCAATCCACGAGAGGCGTCCCTTGAGCGGTGTCATTTCGAGGGATCCGCCGATGCAGAGAAGCGCAAGCGGCACTGCAGTTCCGCCCAGCGAGCGCAGCACTTCGTCAAAGACCGGCGGCACCGCCAGCCCGCTCGTGCCGTAGAGAATTCCAAGGCATCCCGAGATCACGAGGGGGTTCATCAGGACATGCCGCGCGAGCGGGAGCACCCTGATCTCTCCTTTTTGAAACAGGCCGACCGCCAGCGCATTGTTGATGACGATCATCGCGGTCATCACAATCACGGACGTGGCCAGCAGCTCCGGCGCATCCCCAAGCGCAATGCGTCCGAGGCTGTGCGCAAGGATGGGAATTCCTATGTATGCGAGGTTGCCGAAGAATGAGGAGGCGATGAATGTGCTCCGCGACGATAGGGGAATATGTGCCGCACGTGCCGCAATCCACGCTGCAAATGCCGTCACAACTGTTGCGGCTGTGATCACGCCTATAAGAAGGAGCGTCAGTCCCGAGGGGCGTCCGGCATGGGCCGCTGCACGGAAAATCAGGGCCGGTAGCGCGATCCAGAAGGCCAGCTTATTCAGCTCCCCGATGAATGGTCTGCCGAGAAAGCGGATCCATCCCAGGCCGGCGCCTATGGCGATGAGCAGAATGACCGGGGAGAGGACGGCGATGATATGCATGTCAGCGGTCTCTCGGGGCCAGCCCGCCGATCGGATGCACGTCAGTGATCCGCGCCGCGCTTGAAAATCCGGCGATGACCACCAAGGCGGGAAAGGCCATTCGCATCCGGATTGTGCTCATGCGGGGTGGTTAACGAGGATGTTAATAAGGTTCAATGCTTTTGTGCTTATGCGGTGCTGGCATAAACCCGAAAACGGATTTCTCTGCAGCGGATCGGAGAGCCCGCTTCGCGCACGCGGTTTCCGGGATCAACCTTTTTGGAAAGCCGAAATGTCTTGCTGCGTGATGGTGCCGGTGGAAAGCTGTATTCGTGTTCCCCGCACCCGCAGTTTGATAGCCTGCGCGGCTGCTGAAAATCTCTCCCCTCATGAAACACATCCTTGCACTTGACCAAGGGACGACGAGTTCGCGGGCCATTGTCTATGACGACCGGATCCGTGCACTCGCATCCGCACAGAAAGAATTCACCCAGCATTTTCCGAAGCCCGGCTGGGTCGAGCATGATGCGTCCGAGATCTGGGAATCCGTTCTCAGCACAGCGCGCGAGGCGATCGCCAAATCGCAGGTGACCCCCGGCGAGATCGCGGCGATCGGGATCACAAACCAGCGCGAGACGATTGTTGTCTGGGACCGGAAGTCCGGCGAGCCGGTGCACAGGGCGGTCGTGTGGCAGGACCGGCGAACGGCGGATTACGTCGTCGCCCTCCGCGAGGGCGGGAAGGAACCTCTTATCCAGCAACGCACCGGACTGCTGCTCGATCCGTATTTTTCCGCCAGCAAGTTGCACTGGATATTGCGGCAGGTTCCCGATGGGCATGCCCGCGCCGTGGACGGCGAACTGGCTGCGGGCACCATCGACAGCTGGCTGATTTTCAAGCTGACCGGCGGACGCGAGCACGTGACGGATGTGAGCAACGCCTCGAGAACGATGCTCATGAATGTGAGGACCGGCGCCTGGGACCCCGAGCTGCTGGCGCTCTTCGACATTCCCGCCGCGATTCTGCCCCGCATCGTTCCGACCAGCGGAGAACTGGGGATTTCGGATCCGGAGCACCTCGGGGCCGCGATTCCCATCGGGAGCGCGGCGGGAGACCAGCAGTCCGCGCTGTTCGGCCAGCTTTGCACGAAGCCGGGATTGGTGAAATGCACCTACGGCACCGGCTGTTTCATGCTCGTATTTACCGGGCCGGATGCCATCACCAGCTCAAACCGGCTGCTAACCACCGTCGCGTGGAAAATCGGTGAACAACCCCTGCAGTATGCGCTTGAGGGAAGCGTGTTCATGGGGGGCGCTGCGATCCAGTGGCTGCGGGATGGGCTCGGAATCATTCAAAGGGCACCCGAGGTCAACGAACTCGCGTCGCGCGTAACGGACAGCGGTGGAGTGGTCATGGTGCCGGCCTTCACAGGCCTGGGCGCCCCCTATTGGGATCCATCCGCACGAGGCACCCTGCTTGGCATGTCCCGCGGGACCACTTCCGCTCATATCGCCCGCGCGACACTTGAGGGCATCGCATACCAGGTTGCGGATCTTTTGTCCGCCATGGAAAAAGATTCCGGGAGAAAGCTGTCCATCCTGCGCGTGGATGGCGGCGCCTGCGCGAGCGACCTTCTCATGCAGATCCAGGCTGATCTGCTGGGCCTCACCGTCGAGCGGCCGCGCAACGTCGAGACCACTGCGCTCGGGGCTGCGATGCTGGCCGGCCTGGGAGCCGGTGTCTGGAAGGACATCGACACGCTCACGCAGATCCGCGAGGTCGACAGGAAGTTCCCCCCGACGATCACCGCCAATGACAGGCGCGCCCGGATGAAGCTCTGGAAGAAAGCCGTCAGGCGCGCCCGGAACTGGATCACACCACTATGAACCGTCAAAACCTCATTCAAAAAATCAAAGTCACCAAGCACTGGGATATCATCGTGATCGGAGGCGGCGCAACCGGGCTCGGGGTTGCAGTGGATGCCGCCGCGCGCGGATTCCGGACGCTTCTGCTCGAGGCGGATGATTTTTCAAAAGGCACATCGAGCCGAAGCACCAAGCTCGTCCATGGCGGAGTGCGCTATCTCGAGCAGGGCGATATTCCGCTGGTGCTAGAGGCGCTTCGTGAGCGCGGCCTCATGCACAGGAACGCCCCGCATCTCGTGCACCATCTGTCATTCATTGTGCCCCGTTACCAGTGGTGGGAGGGACCCTTTTTCGGGATCGGGCTCAAAGTCTACGATGCGCTTGCCGGAAAGCTGAACCTTGCTCCCTCCCGTCTGCTCTCCCGTGAGGAGACGATTTCCAGGATCCCGAATATCGAGCAGGAGAACCTGCTCGGCGGGGTGGAATACTTCGACGGACAATTCGACGATTCCCGGCTCGCCGTCTCGCTCGCGCAAACGGCGACGGATCATGAAGCCTGCGTTTTGAATTACTGCCGCGTGACTTCGGTCACAAAGACGGACGGAATGACGAGCGGAGTGGAATTTGTCGATCTGGAGACGGGCGATCCCCATACCGTCTCAGGAACCGTGGTCATCAATGCCACCGGAATTTTCAGCGATACCATCCGGCGCATGGATGATCCCTCCGCAACACCAGCTGTGCAGCCGAGCCAGGGTGTTCACCTTGTGTTCGACCGCTCCTTCCTTGCCGGTGACTCCGCGATCATGGTCCCTCACACCGACGATGGCCGCGTGCTCTTTGTTATTCCCTGGCACGGGAAAGTTCTTGTCGGCACGACGGATACCGCGATGGACCATGCGGATATCGAGCCCAGGGCCCTGAAGGAAGAGATCGGGTTCATCCTCCGGAATGCCGCGCGATATCTGTCCCACGACCCGCAGGAGAAGGATATCCTGAGCGTCTTTGCAGGACAGCGTCCGCTTGTCCGCCCGCCGGGAAAAGGAGGGGGTGCGACAAAAGCGATCTCCCGCAACCACGAGATTCTTGTCTCGGATTCCGGACTGATCACAATCGTCGGGGGCAAATGGACAACTTACCGGAAGATGGCCGAAGACACGGTCGACCATGCGATCACGCTGGGTGGATTGGAGGACCGTCCCTGCGCCACCGCGAATCTCAGGCTGCACGGATGGAGGGATCCCGGGGCGCCCGCCCTTGCCGAGGGGTTGGCGGCTTACGGGAGCGATGCGCCGGTTGTCGAGGCGTTGATGAAGTCCGATCCAGCGCTTGCGAAACCTATACATCCCAGGGCTGCATATCCGCTTGCAACCGTCGTCTGGGCGGTCAGGCACGAGCAAGCCAGGACGCTCGAGGACATCCTCTCGCGGCGAACCCGCCTGATGATCCTTGATGCGCGGGCAGCCATCGAGGCTGCGCCGGCCGTGGCAGCGCTGCTTGCGCGCGAGCTGGGACGTGATGACGCGTGGGCAGGCCACCAGGTGCTGGAGTTCACAAAGCTCGCAGAGGGATATTTGCACTGATCACGGTCCGGACGGAGCCTCGCCCTCGCATATCAGGGTAGATGGTTTAAAAATCGTTCAGATAGCGGGCTTCTGCCAAAGGAGCGAGTCCCGGCTGAGATTCTTACTGCGTTTGCCCTGGGCGGATTCACGTCCTGCGGATGAGGAATCCTCGCGACTTGGCTGGAAATATTTGATGAACTGCCCGGATGCCTGCGAAGTCACCGGCCGCGATTCTGAACACCCGGAAAATCCCGCTTCCCCAGGCGGTGGCCGCTCATCTGCAGGCGAAGGGTCTGGACGCGCTGGACCATTTTCTTGTGGTGCTTCCGACAATCGAGGCCGGCCGGCGTGTCGTCGAAGCTCTGCTCAAAGACGACGGCGTGATTTTTCCGCCAAGGTTCGCGACCCCGCTGACCTTGATCCCTTTTGGCGAAGACGAGGGCGTAGCCACCCCCACGCAGGCGGGAATGGCCTGGCGCGCCACGCTCGCCGCAGCAAAGGATTGCCCGCTGACATTCGGCGACCATTCTGGAACCAAGTTCGCCAGCAGCTTTGTCGCACTCACCCGCGACCTTGCCGCAGGCGGTTTGAATGTTCCTGCTGCAGCGCGGATTCTTGCTCCGAAAGATCCCCGGTGGATCGAGTGGTGCGGACTCTGGGAGAGCTACATGGCCCGTCTGGCATCGGTCGGGCTGCGGTGCCCGGCCGAAGTTCAGATTGAAGCCGCGGAGAATTTTCAACCTCCTGCCGGAATCACGGAAGTTCTTGTGGCCGGAGTGGCCGACCTTCCGCCGCTGGCGCTCCGGGCACTTAGAAATTGTCGTGCGGAACTTCTGATCCATGCACCGGGAATCGAGCGCGGTGCCTTTGATGAGTCCGGCCGGGCGCGGCCGGAATTCTGGTCCGCCGCCCGCCTGCCCGTGTCCGAATCGCAAATCCGGGTGGTCAGCGATCCGGCGGAGCTGGGCCGGGCTGCCGCCGCGATCCATTCGCCCGAACGCATGGCGCTCTTCTCGGGAGATGCCGGGCTCTCGACAGACCTGGCCTGTGCGCTGGACGAAACCGGGCGCGAAGGATTCATGCCCGAGGGAAATCTGCTGAGCCGGCATCCTGTGATCCGTCTTGCGATGCTGATCACCCGCCTTCCGGGAGACGGGTCCTGGAAGCACCTCGAAGCCCTGATCTTTCATCCGGATTTTTTTGAGTGGATCAAAGACCTCCTTCCCCGCGATGCGCATGCGCGATGGAACCGCCTTGGCGCACTCACCTTTTGCGCGGAGCTCCGGGAGATTTCTGCGAGGCTCGGACATATCCGTTCAAGTGATGACGAACGGGATCGACAGGCGCTGGGAAAGGCATTTGCTCCCTTGCTTGAGCGGCTCCTTCAACTCGAAGAATCGATGGCCGCGGCGGATGCCGCGCCGGTTTTGAAGAAAATTCTGGCGGGCATCTACGGGCCGCGCGACCTTGGCCGCCGTCCGGGGGATAAGGAGGCGGTCAAAGCGATTCTTGACCTCCTTGATGAAATCTTGGCGTTTCCATCACTCGCGCAGATCGATGCCGGCGCGCTCCTCTCCCTGCTGGAGGAGATCCCAGGCTCATGGACGCCGCCGCACGAATCCGATGCCGTGGAGATCGAAGGCTGGCTGGAGCTCGCCGGCGAGGATGCACCGGTGATCGTTATTGCCGGCCTGAACGAGGGCCTGCTGCCGGGGAAGCGGCGCGTTGACCCCCTTCTTCCAGACGCCGCCCGTGCCGCGCTCGGCCTTGATGACGCTGTCTCCCGCCATGCGCGTGACGCCTCGATCCTGTATGCCGCCCTCGCGGTGAGGGCGCCCGGGGATGTGCATATCCTGTCGCTCCAGCAGGCTGCGGACGGGAGCCCGCTCAAACCTTCACGGCTTCTGCTCCGGGTTCCAGATGCGGAGCTGCCGCAGCGCGTGAGGACCCTTGCCGAGACCTCGGCCAGCCGGATCGACATCCCGATGAGACGGTTCAGCGAGGAGCCATTCCAAGTCGCGCGGGCCGCAAGTCCGATCACCTCGCTGAACGTCACGGCATTCAAGTCCCACCTCGCCTGCCCGCTCAGGTGCTACCTTTCCAGGCGGCTGGGCTTCTCGGAGCCATCCACCGGAGGCCCCAACCTCGGCAGCGATGTTTTTGGAAGCTGGATTCACGACGTTCTCAAGCAATTCGGAGAACACCCGGTTCTGTCCGCCTCGCAGAATGCCGACGAAATCCGGAGCTGGCTCCTCCCGCGCTGGGATGCGCTTTTTCAAGGACTGGATAACAATGTGATCTTCATGCTGCAGCGGGAATCGGGCCGCCTGCGTCTCGAACATTTCGCCAGCGCCCATGCGGCGATGCGTGCCGGGGGCTGGAGGACGGAACTCGTCGAGTGGAAATTTTCCGGCATCACTCCGCCTGGGTGGCCGCTGGAACTGCGCGGGAGAATCGATCGTGTCGATGTGAGGGACGGCGGCATCCTGCTCATCGACTACAAGACCGGCAGTCTCGGTAAATCCAATCCGGCCCGTTCGGTGCATTTGAAACGCGCCAGGCCTCCGGGCCGGTTCGGAATCAAGCCGGAATATGCGCAGCTTGGCGATGATGTCTGGTGCGACCTCCAGCTTCCGCTCTATTCCATGGCTGTGTCGCTGGTGCAGCCGGTCCCGGTTCCGGAAGAGATCCGGCTTGCCTACTTCCTCATTGCGGATGATGCGGAGAAGACCGGGCTTTTTGAGTGGGATAAACCCGACATGGAAAGCGCCGGGGAGTGTGCGCTCGGGGTCGCGAAGGAGGTGGCGAGCGATGCCGTTCTCGAATGGGTCGCTGCAAAAGATTTTAGCCGGTTCGCAGTCGATCCCGATCATGACGATTTCGAATCGCTGGCCCTGTCCCGCTACATCGAAGAGGAGGCGCTCGTGGTATGAGCGAAACCCTTCACCTCCGCATCCGGGCCTCGGCAGGCACGGGAAAAACATTCCGGCTCACCGACCGGATTGTCGAGCTCCTCCTCCTTGGCGCCGAGCCGGGGAAAATAGTTGCCCTGACATTCACCCGCAAGGCTGCGGGGGAATTTCTCGTGAAGTCACTGCGCAAGCTCGCGGACCTCGCCTCGGATGAGGCGGCGGTGGCGGCGTTTTGTTCGCGGCGGGGGATTTCCCGAAAACTCACGACACAGGATTTTCTGCCGCTCCTGCGGAAGCTCACGGATTCGCTGGATCAGATCGAATTCGGAACGCTCGACAGTTTCTTTTACCGGGTGGTTGCCGCCTTTGGAGCCCCTCTGGGGCTCGGAGCCTCGCCCAAGCTGCTCGATGAGATGTCAGCCGCGCAGGCTGAGGAGGAGATCCTCCAGCATGTTGCCGACAATCTCGCCGGTCCGGATCTCGTTGCGGATCTCGTCCGGGGACCCGCCCGCGCAAAACTGAATCCGCTGGCACCGGATTTCGAGGTGCTCGGCCGCATCGAATCGCTCCATGCTCTCCACCCCGGGGCAGGTTCCTGGGGAGATGAGAGAACCATCTGGGGGCCGGGCGGGTGCCCCTGGAAAAAATATGAAGCGCCTGAGGATTTGGCGGACTGCAGCCAAAGAATTTCCGAAGCTGTCTCTCAACTCAATGCCTTCCGCCCCGGGTCCGCCGCTCCGGGAACCGTGGCGCGGCAGCTGTTGGCGGCGGCCGCCGACCTTCACGCAGGCAATCCTGTTACCATCGAATATCGGAACAAGGGCATCACCCTGAGCCCGCTTGAGCGGACGATTGCTTTGAATGCGGTCGGGGCCTGCCTTTGGAGGATCATTGCTCCACGCCTTGTCCAAGCGAGGCGCTGGCTGCAGATGGCCCGCGCCTTGCGCTCTGCAAGGGACAGCCGGCTCGTGAATGAGGGAACCCTCCGGTTTGCGGATCTCCCCGTCCTTCTCTCCCGGATTACCGACTCCGGGATCGGTCCCGGACAGATGCAGTTCCGCCTCGATGGATGGTTTGATCACTGGTTGCTGGATGAGTTCCAGGACACCAGCCGGATCCAGTGGCGGGCGATTCAGCCTCTGCTCGATGAGGTGCTTCAGGATGCATCCGGCACAAGATCCTTCTTCTATGTCGGTGACGTGAAGCAATCGATCTACGGGTTCCGCGATGGAGATCCCACGCTCTTCGGGGAAATATTCGAGCACTACACCAGGCATGCACCGGATCACATCGGGGAGGAATCGCTCGGGGAATCCCGCCGCTCATCGAAAGAAGTTATCGGGCTTGTCGGTCAGACATTTGATCCCGACGGGCTGTCATCCGTCGGGATTCCGGAGCGTGTTGTGGAAGCCTGGCGACAGGCCTGGACGGAGCACTCCGCTCATGAAAGCAATCCTTCTCCGGGGTTTGTCCACAGGATCACTTGTGAGCAGGAGGAATACTGGGAGCATATAGCCGGGATCGTCAACGCCTCCGGGGCGCTGGATCGCGCCGGGCTTACCGTCGCGGTTCTTGTCAGGACCAATGATGATGCCCGGACGGCCGTCGGCGAGCTCGGACGGCTCGGGATTCCGGCGACGTCGGAGTCGAATCCCCACATCGCCGCCGACAACCCGCACGGGGTTGCCATTCTCATGGCCTCGCGTCTGGTGGCGGATCCCTCGGATGCTTTCGCCCGGCTCGCCGTGAACCAATATTCCGCGATCAGCGAGTCCGCGATGAACGGCGCAGCTCTCGAGCTTTTCCACCTCCAAGGGGCCGAGGGAATGGTGCAGGCCTGGCTGGACCAACTCCCGATCACGCCCCGGCACGCGGCCTTGCGCCGCGCGGCGAGGGAATTTGATGAGAACATCCAGGGATCCCCGCAGGAGTTCGCGGAGTTCCTCGCCGGCTACGCCGATCCGACATCCGCCCGCGCGGGAACCGTCCAGATCATGACCATCCACAAGGCCAAGGGACTGGAGTTTGATCTGGTGTTTCTCCCTTTGCAGAAGGATGTCCGGATGGATAAGCGGCACTCCGATTCGCCCTATTGCTCTGAAGGCGAGCCCGCATGGATCCTCCAGCTTCCTTCCGAGGATTTGTGCGCGGCGGATCCGGTTCTCCGCTCTGCCAGCGAACGACTCCGCGAATCTGCGGCCTTCGACAACCTCTGCGGCCTCTACGTCGCGGAGACACGGGCGCGCCGCGCGCTCGTGATCCTAAGCCAGCCGGCGAAAAAATAATCTTACCGGGCAAGCTGAGGCCACGAGCCTCTTCGGGAGATTCTTTCGCTGAAATCCCCGCGCTGAGCCGCACCCTACGCGATGCGTTTGAGGAGAAATGCCTTCAGATCCGCGATGGCAACGCGTTCCTGCTGCATGGAATCGCGGTGGCGCAGCGTGACGGTCCCTTCTTTTTCAGGGCCGTTTTCGCCGACTGTGTCGAAGTCCACCGTGATGCAGAATGGCGTGCCGGCTTCATCCTGGCGGCGATAGCGGCGCCCGATAGCTCCGGATTCGTCGTAGAAGACATTCATGTCGCCGCGGAGAGCCTGGACGATGGATCTGGCGGTTTCCACAAGGGCAGGCTTGTTTTTCAGGAGCGGGAACACTCCGCATTTGATCGGGGCCATGCGCGGATGGAAGCGCATCACATTGCGGGTCTCCGATTTGCCTTTCTCATCGGTCACAACTTCCTCGGCAAAGGCCTCGCAGAGGAGTGCGAGGACGGTGCGGTCGGCACCGGCGCTGGGTTCCACAACGTGAGGAACAAATCGTTCCTTCGTCACTTCATCGTAGTAGTCGAGTGGTTTGCCGCTGTGCTCGATGTGCTTCGAAAGATCGTAATCAGTCCGGTAGGCGATGCCTTCGAGCTCGCTGACGCCGAACGGGAACTCGTATTCCAGGTCATACGTCTTTTTTGAGTAGAATGCGCGGTCCCCATCCGGGATGTCGTTGATGTGGATTTTCGAGCGGGGGATCCCGATGTCCTCGTAGAACTTCAGGCGCTGCTCGAGCCAGTAGTCGGTAAGCTTGAGCCCGTCCTCCGGGCGGCAGAAATACTCGATTTCCATCTGCTCGAACTCGCGCGAGCGGAAGATGTAATTCCGGGGGTTGATCTCATTCCGGAAGGCCTTGCCGATCTGGGCGATTCCGAATGGAAGCTTCTGGCGCGAGGTGTCGAGCACGTTGCGGAACTGGACGAACATCGCCTGGGCGGTCTCGGGGCGGAGGTAAACCAGGTTGTCGTCGCTCTCGACCGGGCCGGCGTAGCTCTTGAACATCAGATTGAACGCGCGGGGTTCGGTGAGGTCCCGGCTGCCGCAGTTCGGACAATACTTCGTCCCATCCTTCTCCGGGAGCTGGTCAGCGCGGTGGCGGGCATTGCACCCGCGGCAGTCCACCATCGGGTCGGAAAATGTCTCCTCATGGCCCGAGGCCTTCCAGACCGCCCGGTTCATGATGATCGAGCCGTCCATGCCCTCCATGTCGTCGCGCTCGCGGACGTTGCGCTTCCACCAGAAGTCCTTGAGGTTCCGCTTCAGCTCAACCCCGAGCGGACCGTAATCCCAGAACCCGTTGAGCCCGCCGTAGATTTCGGAGGATTGAAAAATGAAACCGCGCCTCTTGCAGAGGCTCACAATTTTTTCCATGCGCTGGGAAGACTCGTCTTTGGCCATAATGAGAACCGCCCATCAAACCCGACTGTCGCCGGATCGTCAACGCAGCAGTCTGGTTGAGAAAAATACGGACCGGGCGGTTGTTTTTACCCCTGGACCGCCAGAAGGCCCACGATCTGACCGGAGGAATTTTCGACAACGACTGGCACGCGCGGAGCAACAGACGCCATGGCCTCCGTGAGCGGCATATTGACCTGAATCCTTGCCACAGGCAGGGCCAGGTCATCGACCGGATGGCCCCCGAACCCTTCTGCCACCGCTTTCTCGAGCGAGTGGACGCTCACGATTCCGATTGCCCGGAGCTGCTGGTCAACCACTGGAAATACCCCCTGATCCCCGGCCTTGGCGAACGCCAGTGCATGGGAAACCGGCGTGGCCGTCGGGATGGCGGCGTATCCGGAAAACATCACATCCGAAACCCTGCGCCTCGCCCCCGCGGAGCGGAACCTTGCATAGGCCAGCTCCTGTTGGGCGCCGGCGAAAACAAAGAACGCGATGAAGAGCAACATGGGATTCCCGGAAAAGAACGCCAGAAATGAATCATTGAAGAGTCCCGGCAAGAGGCTCTGTATTATGGATCCTCCCAGACTCAGAACGGCAAAAATGACAGCCAGTCCCTGACCGACTCGCGCAGCGATTGTCGTCGCCAGGGTGTGATTCATGGCCATGGCGAGGAGTGCGCGCAAGACGCGTCCGCCGTCCATCGGGAATGCGGGGATCGCGTTGAAGGCGACCAGAACAACGTTCACAACCAGGAGGCTTTCCAATATCCCTCCCTCGCCTTGTTCGATTTCCGTGAAATCCGTCATCCGGATTTTTGTTGCGAGGAAAAGCAGAAGGACACCGGCAATCAGCACGTTTACCGCGGGTCCTGCAATCGCGACCACAAGTTCCTGCACCGGCTTGTCGGGCATGCGCTCCAGGCGGGCAACCCCGCCGATCGGGAGAAGCGTGATGTCCGGCGTGCGGATCCCGTAAAGCCGCGCGGCAAAGGCATGGCCGAACTCATGGAGGAGCACGCAAAGGAACAGAAGAAGCGTAAAACCAATGCCCACCACGGCCCCGCGGAAGCCGCCCTGCTGCCAGTAGACCATTCCGAAATACGCCAGAACCAGCAGGAATGTGACGTGGATTTTCACGTCAATTCCGGCCACCCGGGCGACTTTATAGGACCAGCGCATAAAAAATTGGTTTTCCGTGGAAGCGGTTTGGGCTTATCACACCCATCTCCTGTGCGACTGCCGCAACCGTCGGTCCTATAGTTAATTCAGAATTCCCAAAAAGAAAATGTCATTACCCAAAGTGCTCGTAGCTGATCCGGTTTCTCAACGCGGCGTCGAAGAACTCGCCGCAGGCGGGGCCCTCGAGGTGGTCGTCAATACCGGCCTCAAAGAAGCAGAACTGATCGCCATAATCCCGCAGTTCTCCGCTCTGGTCGTCCGGAGCCAGACGAAAGTCACGGCCGCCGTGCTCGATGCCGCGAAGAAACTGAAGGTCGTCGGTCGCGCGGGAGTCGGGGTTGATAACGTCGATGTGGACGCCGCAACCCGCCATGGGGTCATCGTCATGAACACACCGGGCGGAAACACGATCTCCACCGCGGAGCACGCATTTTCCCTGCTGATGAGCATCGCCCGCAGCATTCCGCAGGCGGATGCCAGCGTGAAGGCCGGCAAGTGGGACCGGAAAAAATACGAAGGCGTCGAACTTTATAACAAGACGCTGGGAATCCTGGGCATGGGCCGGATCGGAACCGAACTCGCGCGCCGCGCGATCGCCTTCGGGATGCGCGTCGTTGCCTATGACCCGTATCTCTCGGTCAGCCGGGCCCGCAGCCTTCAAGTCGAGTTGGTTGAGGAACTGGACGCGCTCGTGCCGCAGGCGGATTTCATCACGATGCACATGCCGCTCACGGACGAGACCCGCCACATGATTGACGCCCGCCGGCTAGCTCTCTGCAAGAAGGGGGTGCGGATTGTGAACTGCGCCCGCGGAGGACTCATCGACGAGGCAGCGCTTGGTGAAGCCCTGAAATCCGGCCAGGTGGCCGCGGCGGCTCTTGACGTTTACGAGGTCGAGCCTCCTCCTGCAGAGTTCGCCCTGCGCTCGCTGCCGAACATCGTCTTCACCCCTCACCTTGGAGCTAGCACGGCCGAGGCGCAGGAGAATGTCGGCATCGAAATCGCCCAGGCGATCCGTGCGGCCCTGCTCGAGGGGGAAATCCGGAATGCGGTCAATATGCCGAGCATCGATGCCAAGACGGCTGCGGTCGTGAAACCCTACCTCACCCTGGGTGATAAAATCGGGCGCTTTGTGGCGCAGCTTGCTCCCAAGCGGAATGACAGGGTTGTCATCACTTACGGCGGGAAGGCGGTCGAGATGCCGACTGAGGCAATCTCGCGGGCGATCCTCACCGGGTTCCTCAAGAATGCCGGCGGCGAGGAAGTCAACAGCGTGAATGTCCGCACGATGGCCTCGACGCTCGGGCTCAATGTCGAGGAAATCCGTTCGAGCGAGCAAACCGATTTCAACGAATGGCTCCACGTCGCCGTTTTCAGCGGTGCGAACAAGGTTTCGGTCGGCGGAACCTTCTTCGGTGCCAAAAATGAACCCCGCATTGTCCGCGTCAACAGCCGCCCGGTGGAAGTAACCCCATCCGGCGTGGTCCTCCTCCTCGAAAACAAGGATCGCCCGGGTATTGTGGGCCACATCGGAACGCTCCTCGGCAAAGAAAACATCAACATCGCCAGCATGAGCCTCTCCCGAACTAAACAGGGCGGCAGCGCGCTCACTCTCCTCAACCTCGACAGCCTCCCCGATGCCGCCGTCCTCGCCCGCCTCGCCGCCGACGCCGACATCATCGCGGCCCAGGTGATCTCGCTTTGACGACCCCTCAATCACCGGGTGTGCGAGTGGAAGCTCCAGGCGATCGACGAATATTCCATTTCTGATGCAGTCTGGCTTCGTCGGGTTTGAAGTGACGGAGTCGCTGCCGGAGGGCATTGCGGTCAGCAGCCATTCGCTTGGGAAGACCCAGGTGCCGGTCCATACGGGGGAATTCTGGACAGCAAAACAGCGTGACGGGCACTCGATCCATGAGGTTTCCTACCGGGCCTGCTACAAGCCGCAGTTGCCGGACTACTTCCTGAAAAGGCACACGGTGCCTGGCAGCGTGGTTTTTGATCCGTTTCTCGGAAGGGGAACCACCCTCATCGAGGCACGCCTCCACGGATGTCTGACCGTTGGCAGTGACATTAATCCACTTTCCATTCGTCTCGCACGCCCACGACTTTGTCCCCCTACTCTGGAGCAGCTGAAGGCCAGATTGGATTCCGTTGTCTTCGATCGCTCGGAGATTAAGATGGCTGGCCTGCTAGAATTTTTCCATCCGGATACGCTGCAGGAAATTCAGGGGTGGATGGCCTATTTCCAGCAGCGCAGGGACCAGGGGCTTATCGATTGCGTGGATGAATGGATCGAAATGGTCGCCGCAAACCGGCTTACCGGCCATTCGAACGGATTCTTTTCTGTCTATACGCTGCCGCCCAACCAGGCGGTCTCCATTGAACGGCAGAAAAAAATCAACGCGAAGCTCCAGCAACAGCCGGAATACCGGGATACGAAGAGGCTGATATTCAAAAAGTCGCGTTCTCTATTTAGGGATGCCCTTCCGGCCGGCTACTCCGATCACCAACCGGTCCTTTTTCAAGCCTCCGCGGATGCCATCCCGCAGGTCGCCAGCAACTCTGTGGACCTTGTCGTCACCTCCCCGCCATTCCTGAATGAGGTGGATTACCTGCAGGACAACTGGATGAGGATGTGGTTTTGCGGGATCGAGCTGGAGAAGTCCTCGCTCTGGCAGCTGCGTTCAATCCCGGAGTGGACGGCCCGGATGGAAGATTCCCTCCGGGAGCTCCGCCGCATTTTGAAAAAGGGCGGAGTCGTTGCCTTTGAAGTCGGGGAAGTGCGCAAGGGGACCGTGCGCTTGGAATTGGACATTGTCTCCGCCGGCATGAGGGCCGGGCTTGTGCCGGAACAATTACTCATCAACACCCAGTCGTTCACCAAAACCTCGAACTGCTGGGGAGTTGACAACAACAAGCGCGGGACGAACTCAAACCGGATTGTCGTCTTCCGGAAGTAGCCCTCAGGTGAGCTGCTTGATAGCCGTCGTGAGGTAGACCGCCTCGGGATGCTTGCCTCGGTATTTCGTGATTTCCTTCTTCTCGATGACCCGGAACCCGAAGCGCTCTAGAACTTTTGCTCCACGCCGGGATTCAAATGTCACCATCTGCCCGAAAACCGCCTTCTCGCCGCGGGATTTCAGGTAATCGAAGTAGGCATTGAGCATCACATGCGTTCCCGCGAAGCTCTGGGCTTCGGGCAGCACATTGAAATGAAAATGGGCGGTCTTGCGGGGCGCGGCCGGCACCTCGCGCCAGGAGTTCTTCAGGATCCAGTGGATGAAATCCCGCGTGGCCGGATTGTATCGCCGATACCTGGCGAGCCCGGCGGCGAAGAGCCTCAGGTTGTGAAAAAAGCTGTGCAATTGCTGACGGAACGGGCGGCGTGATCCGAGCAGGTAGCCTTTGACGATACCGTCCTGCTCCAGAACAAACGAGGACTCGGGTTCGATGTCCGTGTAGTAAGCCGTGAGATAGTCGGCGAACAACTCGCGGTCCTCGAAGATCGGGTCTATCGGCTTGCCAAGAAACCCTGTCTCGCAACAGAGCCGCCGCACGGCGCTTCTGTCGCGGGGTTCGTAGTGTCGGATCGAGATTCCAGGGGGCAGGGCCACGCGTCATTTTGTATGCGGGATTCGATTTTTCGACAAGTTCTACCGCAATGCGCTGTGGTGCGTTCGCCCCTTTCATTATGGCGCGCTCTCTGCTAGAGTGTCGGGTTAATCTGCTGATTCTGAATTCTCAAAGCCATAGCAACGGAGCCTCCGCCATGGAGGAATCCGTGAAAAAACGCCGCAGAAATAATCGGGGAATGCTGTCGGCGGAAGCGCTTGCCGCCATCGGAGCCTGCATTCTTCTCGTGGTGTTCGTCGCGCTGACGATGCGGGATCGCAAGCCCCGTTTCCGCTTTGACAACCCGAAGGCCGAGCCTGCGGCTTCCGCCACACCATTGGCAGCGGCTCCTCCTGCAACCCCGGCTCCGGCATCCGATTTGCAGGCCTTGTTTGTTCAAGGAAGAGCGGAGAGCCCGCTCATTGCCCCTGTGGATGAACCGGTATCACCGCCTTTTGTGCCGAACACCGATTACGCACGTCAGCCGGTCTACCGGGAAATCCGCGAAGCGGACCTGGGCCGGATGTATGCCGCAGCCCCGCTAAAGGACAAGCGGGCGCTGGGCAAAGTCGCCAGGCTCGGAGGATTCGGCACGCCCGAGGCGATGGCCCGCGCCTTTGGATATCCCTCCGTGGATCAGATGGTGTGGAGCTGGGACCAGACGATCGCCACTACCCCGCAGTTCCAAGTCAACAACTTCGGCACAAACTCCGCCCCGCCGCTGCCCTGGCAGGATTAAAACCGATACTGTTCACTTTGCTGCCAACGGAGCGCGGGCGTCCCGCCCGCGGACCTAAACGATGGCGGGCAGGATGCCCGCGCTCCCTTCTTAAGGGAACTGCCTACCAAACCCGCTATTCGCCGTATTTGACGGAGCACCCGTAGGCTTCGGTCTTCGGCGTGCTCACGGGTTTTCCAGCGAGAACCTCATCGAGCGCTGCCACCACGTAGTTCTT
>CAZRIL010000044.1:0-35590 GCA_964600115.1 uncultured Chthoniobacter sp.
CGTTGATAGGTCGCGGGTATAAGCGCAGCAATGCGTTCAGCTTAGCGATACTAATACTCGTTCGGCTTTTTTCTCCATCTTACAGTCTTGTTGCTGGTGGAGTTGTAATCTTTCCCCTAATGTGCGAATGTCAGAGAACCGTAGCGGATCCGGCGCCTGTGGCCGGGACCCGCGATTGTTCTTTTGTAGATAGGAAGCGGGGTGTCGCCAGACACCTGGAGATTTGAGGAATCGAATCGTCATCGTCTGGTGATCCTGCGCAGTGGCACCACCCGTTCCCATTCCGAACACGGAAGTGAAACGCTGCAGAGCCGATGGTAGTGCATCTATAGGTTGTGCGAGAGTAGGTCGTTGCCAGTATTGCGCCCGGCACTTTGGAAACAAAGTGCCGGGCCTTTTTTTGAGCCGCGGGTGCTTTTTTGTTGAGTCCGCGGCGCAGTAGACTAACTTCCCATTTCCCGCAATACCGTGCGGCCATCCCACGAGAGAAGATTCCTCTGCGGGGCACTCAAACGGAACCGGCACCAATCAAATTTATGTCAGCAAATCCCAACTCACCCAACCGCGCCTACCCACTCGAGCGCACACGCAACATCGGTATCGCCGCGCACATTGATGCCGGCAAAACCACTCTGACCGAGCGCATTCTTTTCTACACGGGAATGATCCACAAGATCGGTGAAGTTCACGAGGGGACGACGGTCACCGACTGGATGGAGCAGGAGCGCGAGCGCGGGATTACGATCACGTCGGCGGCGACGACATGCGCTTGGATGCAGCGGCCCGAGGAGGGAATCTATAAGGCCTATGAAGGGATCAAGATGCGCGTGAACATCATTGATACCCCGGGACACGTGGACTTTACCGCCGAAGTGGAGCGTTCGCTCCGCGTGCTGGATGGGGCCGTCGCTGTTTTCTGCGGCGTGGCCGGTGTTCAACCGCAGTCGGAAACCGTGTGGCGCCAGGCGACGAAATACGGGGTTCCCCGCATCGCATTCGTCAATAAGATGGACCGCACCGGCGCGGATTTTGAGGCCGCGGTGCTCAGCATGCGCACGAAGCTCGGGGCCAATGCCTGGCCGGTCCTCATCCCTCTTGGCCGCGAGGATTACCTCAAGGGCCAGCTCGACGTGATCAATAAGAAGGCCGTTATCTATCTTGATAACGATGTCATGGGCTCCACCTATGAAATCCAGGAGATTCCTGACGAGTTCAAGGAATCCACAGACAAAGCCTACGACGATCTCGTGGCCCAAATGTGCGATCTCGATGAGGAATTGGGAATGCTCTACCTTGAGGAGAAGCCGATCACCAAGATGGATCTCAAAGCCGCGATCCGCCGTCAGACGATTGCCAACCGCTTCGTCCCGGTCGTGGGTGGTTCCGCCTTCAAAAACAAGGGCGTGCAATTCCTGGTGGACGCTGTTTTGGACTATCTTCCCGGCCCGCTCGATATCCAGGCGGTGCGGGGACTGAACCCCGACAACGTCTCGGAGACGATCGAAGTCACCTCAGACGACAATGGAAAGTTCTGCTCGCTGGCATTCAAGCTCTGGAGCGATCCCTTTGTTGGCAAGCTCGTATTCTTCCGCGTTTATTCCGGAAAGCTTTCCAAGGGTGACACCGTTTACAACCCGCGCACGAACAAGCGGGAGCGGATCAGCCGGCTCATCCAGATTCAGGCGGACAAGCGCGAGGACATCGATACCTGTTACTCGGGCGACATTGCCGCCATTGTCGGCATCAAGAACATTACAACCGGAGACACGCTCTGCGATGAGGATCATCCGATTCTTCTTGAGCCGCCGTCGTTTCCCGACCCGGTTATTTCCATGTCCGTCGAGCCGAAGACAAAGGTGGATCAGGAAAAGATGGGCATCGCGCTCCAGCGACTGGCCGAGGAGGATCCGACATTCCGCGTCTTCACGGACGAGGATACCGGCCAGACCATCATCGCCGGCATGGGCGAGCTCCATCTGGAAATCATCCGTGATCGCATGCTCCGCGAGTTCAAGGTCGAGGCCAATTCCGGCAAACCGCAGATCGCCTACAAGGAGACGATCCTGACCCCGGCCGACGGCGAAGGCAAACTCGTCAAGCAGTCCGGCGGACGCGGACAATACGGCCATGTCATCTGCAGGGTGACTCCGAATGAACGCGGCAAGGGCATCACCACCGAGAACAAGGTTGTGGGCGGAACTATTCCGAAGGAATTCATTCCGGCCGTCATCAAGGGCTTCAATGAAGCCGTCCTGAATGGCGTTGTGGCTGGATATCCGGTGATCGATGTCCACGTGGACATCATCGACGGCAGCTACCACGACGTGGACTCGAATGAAATGGCCTTCAAGATGGCGGCTATTTTCGCGATCAAGGATGGCTTGAAAAAAGCGAAGCCAATCCTTCTCGAGCCGATCATGAAGGTGGAGAACATCACCCCGGATGAGTTCCAAGGGGACATCATGGGCGACCTCAACCGCCGCCGTGCAAAAATCATGGGAATCGAAACCAAGGGCAACCTGTGCACGGTCAATGCCGAGGTTCCTCTCGCGGAGATGTTCGGCTACGCCACAGCGATCCGGTCTCTGTCGAAGGGCCGCTCTTCCTACTCGATGGAGCCCTCGCACTTTGAGCAGGTCCCCGAGCAGGTCAAGGCCGCGATCCTGGATCAGAAACACTGACCGGTTCCCGCAGCAAGCCTGCGAAAACAAATGTGCCGCATGTCCTAACGGGCATGCGGCTTTTTGCTTCTCAGGATTGTCCCTCCATCCACCCAACTGCTGCTGATCAATGTCGCCCGTGGAAATTCCGGGACTCCCGACTCACCGTTCTGGATCATCGCAACCAGCATCTCCACGGCGGCTTCGCCAGTGATGTCGTTGTGTTGGTTCATCCCGGCCCATGTGGGATCGTTGGCGCGCCACTCAAGCTGAACGAGGCCAAGGTCTCCCGGCACGTTCAGGCCGAATCCTTCGACCCAGGTTCTGACTTCGCGGTAGAGCGTGAGAATCACATCGGGCTTCGCCCTCTCGAGCCACCTGCGGAAGAGCGATGGATTCGATCGCGCCTCGACGACGTGATAAAACCCGTCCAGCCGGTTGCTCCGCCGTCTGTACCTCTGAGCAATCTCAAACCCGGCGCTGAAACGTCCGTCGACAAGCTCATCGATCACCCGGTCAAGGACGAGTGCGGGTCGTGTATATCCGCATTCGAGCACCATATCAAAGGCCTTGCGGACAAGATCGTGATGGTCCACGCAGGCAAAGGACAGGGCCGGTTGGCGGGTTCGGACCCCTGTCACCACACAGGGATAATTCTTCCAAGTGGCAAGAAATTCCGGCGGCAGGATATTGCCTTTCATCAATCCGACGACCACCACTCCGGGAATGCCGCGCGCACGCAGAATCGAGTTGAGAGTGGATCCGGTGAGGGAGGGATCGTGCAGCCAGATCTCGTCCACCCCGTATCCCAACTGCGCGGCTCTCCTCCGGCATCCGGCGACATAGGTGGGAATCGTGGGGTGGGTGCGGAAGGCGTTTTTGTCGTGATGTGCGTTCAGCAGGGCGATCGTGGCCCGTGCCCCCGGATCTCCCGAGGCGCGGAGCGTGGCCATCAGCCGGGCGACCGTGGCATTTTTCTGGTAGCCGAGACGCGAGGCGATTTTCCGGATTTTTGCCGCGGTCCGGCGGGGGATTTGCGAATCGTTTTTGAAGACGAGAGAAACGGTGTTTTTGGAGACACCGGCTTCCTTCGCGACGTCGTTCATGGTCGGCTGGCGGCGCACGGCTTAGGATATTGACATGACTGTCAAGTAATCCGGAGATTTACTTGGCGGCGTCACATGAAACAATAGCCGGCGCTATGACTTTCACCCTCGGAATCGATTATGGAAGCAACTCGGTCCGCGCCCTCGTGGTGCGATGCGCCGACGGAGCTGAACTTGGCACATGCATCGTGAATTACCCGTCAGGAGATCAGGGTATTTTGCTGGATCCGAAAGACCACAACCTCGCGCGGCAGCATCCGGGCGATTACCTCGTCGGGCTGGAACAGTGTGTGGCAGGCGCCTTGAAGCAGGCAAAAAAGAAAAAGGGGTTTCATGCGAAGAAAGTCGTGGGCATCGGGGTGGACACCACGGGATCGAGTCCGATTCCTGTCAACAGCAAGAATCAGGCGCTGGGAATGCTGCCCAAATGGCGGAAGAATTTGAATGCCCAGTGCTGGCTGTGGAAAGATCATACGAGCTGGCAGGAGGCCGCAAAAATCACGGCCACGTCGGCCAGGCACCGCCCGCAGTATATTGCCAAGTGCGGGAACACATATTCCTCGGAATGGTTCTGGAGCAAGATCTGGCGGTGCCTGAAAAATGATCCGGCTGTTTTTGAGGCGGCCTGGTCGTGGGTCGAACTCAGCGACTGGATCCCGTCAGTTCTCGCCGGGGTCAAGGACCCGGTGAAAATACGCAGAGGCATTTGCGCTGCCGGGCACAAGGCGCTCTTCTGCGATGAGTGGGGCGGGCTGCCGGACAAGAAATTTCTCTCCCTGCTCGACCCCAAGTTGGCAGCGTTGCGTGACCGGCTCTACGACCGGGCATATGACGCGACCGGATCGGCGGGAAACCTTTCGGAATTCTGGGCGGAAAAACTCGGCCTGAATCCTGGCATCCCGATCGCTATCGGGGAAATGGACGTGCACTACGGCGCGATCGGAAGCGGTGTGGCCGAGGGCACGCTCGTCAAAGTCATCGGCACCTCGACTTGTGATTGCGCCGTGGTTCCAGCGACAAAAAAAGTGGCCGATATTCCGGGCATCTGCGGGATCGTCAAAGGGGCGATTCTTCCAGGATTTTATGGGGTCGAGGCCGGCCAATCCGCCGTGGGAGACATCTTCAAGTGGTGGGTGGAAACGGTCTGTGAAGGCGATGGGCGCCTCTATGCAAAGATGGAAAACGAGTCGTCCCGCCTGGCTCCCGGTCAGAGCGGGCTTCTCGCCCTGGATTGGAACAACGGAAACCGGACAATCCTTGTGGATCCCCGGCTGTCGGGATTGCTGCTCGGCACGACCCTGCACACCACGCGCGCGGAGATCTACCGCGCACTGATCGAGGCGACAGCATTCGGAGCCCGGGCTATTATCGAGCGGATCGAGAAATATGGCGTGAAGGTGGAGCGGATTGTGTGTGCGGGAGGCATCGCAGAGAAGAGCCCCATGCTGATGCAAATCTATGCCGATGTGACCGGGCGGACCATGCAGGTCGCCGGGTCGAGCCAGGCCTGCGCACTGGGAGCCGCCGTCGCCGCCGCCGTTCTTGCAGGCGAGCATGCCGGATTTCCGCAGGCCCAGAAAGCCATGACCTCGGTGAAGGCGGTGGAATACAAACCCCGGAAGGCGGAACGGAAAACCTACGATCATCTCTACCTCCTCTACATGACGGTCCACGATGCATTCGGCGGGGTTACAAAGTCCTCCAACCTCTCGCGAATCATGAAAGATCTCCTCGAAATCAAACTCTCCACCACAAAATGAAAACACCTGAAATTTGGTTCCTCACCGGCAGCCAGCATCTCTACGGACCCGAAACCCTCAAAGCCGTCGCCGCCCACTCGCAACAGATCGCAGCGGAACTCAGTCTTCCCCTGCCGCTGGTCTTCAAGCCGATTCTCACTACGCCTGATGCGATCCGCTCGATCATGCTCGAGGCTAACAGCAGTGAGTCCTGCGCCGGGCTGGTCCTGTGGATGCACACCTTCTCGCCATCGAAGATGTGGATTGCCGGTCTATCGGCGTTGAATAAGCCGTTCCTCCACCTCCACACACAGTTCAACCGGGACCTGCCGTGGAGCGGGATCGACATGGATTTCATGAACATGAATCAATCCGCGCACGGTGATCGTGAGGCGGGATTCATCCATTCCCGGATGCGGCTCTCGCGGAAGGTCGTTGTCGGTCACTGGCAGGATCCGGAGGTGCACGCCCGGATTGCCGCATGGGTGCGAGCCGCGCGGGCCTGGCATGATTGGCAGGGGGCGAAATTCGTCCGCTTCGGCGACAACATGCGCCAAGTCGCTGTTACCGAGGGAGACAAGGTCTCAGCGGAAATGCGGTTCGGATTTTCCGTGAACGGACACGGGGTCGGCGATCTGGTCGGAGTTTTGAACAGCGTTCCGGACTCAGCGGTGGAATCGCTTTGCAGCGAGTATGCGGACACATATTCCCTGGACCCGGCGCTTGCAAAATCCGGCGCACGCCACGAGTCGCTTCGGGAAGCCGCACGCATCGAGCTCGCTCTCAGGACGTTTCTTGAAGTCGGAGGGTTCAAGGGCTTCACGACAACATTCGAGGATCTGCACGGACTCCGCCAGCTCCCGGGCATTGCCGTCCAGCGCCTGATGGCCGCCGGCTACGGATTCGGAGCGGAGGGGGATTGGAAAACAGCTGCCCTTCTGCGCGCCATGAAAGTCATGGCCTCCGACCTCGGTGGAAAGACGTCCTTCATGGAGGATTACACCTACCATCTGGAGCCCGGAAATCATCTCGTTCTCGGCTCGCACATGCTGGAGGTGTGCGAATCCATCGCCGCCTCAAAGCCGGCCTGCGAGGTTCATCCCCTGGGTATCGGAGGAAAGGAAGATCCGGTCCGTCTCGTTTTTGATGCGCCGCCGGGCCCGGCCCTCAATGCGACCCTCGTGGATCTGGGCAATCGTTTCCGGCTTCTTGTGAATGAAGTCGATGCGGTCACGCCGCCGCAGCCGCTCCCAAAACTTCCGGTCGCGAGGGCGGTTTGGAAATGCCGGCCTGACTTCAAAACCGCCTGCGCGGCATGGATCCATGCCGGCGGCGCACACCACACCGGTTTCAGCTACACGGTGACCCGCGAGCATCTCGAGGATTTCGCCGCGATGGCAGGGGTGGAATTCCTGGCGGTCGGCAGCGAAACCAACCTTTGCGATTTCCGGAAGGAACTCCGCTCCAACGAAGTCTATTATCACCTGGCCGGGGGCTTCGTATCATGAGCCGGTTCGATGCGATCCGCGAGGAGTGCTGCGCAGCAAATGCCGCCTTACCGGCCGCAGGCTTGGTCGATCTGACCTTCGGGAACGTCAGCGTTTGTGACCGCGAATCCGGCGTCTTTGCAATCAAGCCCAGCGGGGTTTTGTATGACAAACTGGCCCCCGATGACATGGTGGTTCTGGACATGGAGGGAAAGCTGGTGGAAGGCACGCTCAGGCCTTCCTCCGACACGCCCACCCACCGGAGGCTCTTTCTCGCATTTCAAGGTATCCGTTCTGTCGTCCACACCCACTCGCGGCATGCTGTTTCTTTCGCCCAGGCCGGCCGGGAAATTCCGCTGCTCGGGACCACACATGCCGACTACTTCCGCGGGGCGGTCCCGGTGACGCGTGCGCTCACCGCCCGGGAAATCGGATCCGATTACGAATGGGAAACCGGGAACGTGATCGCCGAGTTGTTCGCTGCGCTCGATCCCTCGGAAATTCCGGCGGTCCTTGTGCGCAATCACGGCCCATTTGTATGGGGGCCTTCCGGTGAGAAAGCTGTGGAGACTGCCACGGCCCTCGAGGTCATCGCGCAGATGGCGCTGCAGGCGCTTCAACTTGATCCATCCGCTCCTTCTCCTGCAGCCGGGCTCATCGACAAACACTTCCTCCGCAAGCACGGGCCGTCGGCTTATTACGGCCAGCCGGCTTCCGGATAAATCAGGCCTCGTTTCCGGCGATTGGCAAGAAGCGCGTTGACAAAGCACGCCCTGACGGGATTGTATCTTCCGAGGCAGCCGTTTCCCCCGACGGTGCCAATCCGGTGGTCGTAGCTCAATGGTAGAGCTCCAGTTTGTGGTACTGGCTGTTGCGGGTTCGAGTCCCGTCGACCACCCCATTTTTAAACGGGACGATGAGTGCCGGCAGCCGATGCTTCATTGATGAATCGAACGATGAAAAAGATCCTGGTATTGGCATCACTCAGTTTTGCAGTTTCCGGAATTTTGCCGGCTTTTGAGCTTCCCCAGAATTCCCGCCAATGCCTTGTGGGTATTGCGGAGGGGTGGGATTCCTCGTCGATCACGCTCAGGCTTTTTGAGAGGTCCGGTCGGGATTGGACCCAGGTGGGCGCGGAGTGGAAGGGGCGTTTGGGAAAAAGCGGGCTGGTCTGGGGCTTGGGGCTTCATCCCTTACCGGAAGGGGCTGTGATCAAGCGCGAGGGAGATTGGAGGACGCCGGCCGGCGTCTTTAGAATTGGCGGCGCATGGGGATATGCGGCGGATACGGCCCGCCATCCGAATATGCCCTACAATCAGATCACCTCCCGGGACCTATGGGTCGAGGACCCCGGGTCTCCGCTGTATAACCAGCACGTTCGCCTGAAAGCCGAACCCTCAACCCCGTGGGAGAGAAAACAGCAGATGAAGCAGGATGACCCCGCCCACTCGCTGAAATTGTTTATTGCCCACAACGCATCGCCAGAGATCCGCCCGGGGGCCGGGAGCTCGATCTTCTTTCACATCTGGAGGGAGGATGGAACCAAGCCCACCGCCGGGTGCACCACGATGTCCGGGCAGAACCTCCGCAGCCTCATCGCCGCCATCGATCCCGCAAAGAACCCGCTCTACGTTGTTTTGCCACGGGCGGAATACGATAAACTCCGAGCCAGATGGCAACTTCCATAATCGGTAAGCCGGTTTACGGAACACCTTCCTCCACAGCAAAACCCTGCGCCCACCCTCGTGGACCAACCACGCATCACACAGCACCATGTTTTGTCTTCTTACGGAACACGCCTGTCATACGAAGGCCGGTGATCGCAAGGCTCAGCAAACCGATTCCGATTGCGAGCACATAAAACGGCCGGACTGCTTGGCCCAGCCAGCTTCCCTGATGGATGGTCATGAGAATACCGAGTGTGCCCTCGGACAGGTGAAGCCAGTCCGCCCCCACCTTAAACGCGATGCCAGTGATTGCGGACGCCGCAAGCGGCAGCAGGAAAACCGCGCCGACAATGCGGTGAAATGCCCTCGGCTGGCCTTTGGCCCGGCTTTTCAGCACCAGGTAGAAGCCCGTCGCAATCAAGCCGAGAAGTCCGGTTCCCACTATGATCACGTAGACGACGGAGCCGGTTCCCCCGAGCCAGCCGCCCGCATGGATCTCGAGAATTGTCCCGCCGGTTTCTTTCCCCATGCCGAACCAGGACCTGCCGGTCCGGTAGGCAACCCCGGTAAAAACGGTCAGCAGAAGTGGAATGGCCAGCCACGGGGCAAAAAGGCGGTGCAATTTCCTTGGGGCGGGATTCATCGGCGCATGATCAGAGTGTCGGCTCTGCATGTCAACTACAGCGGAATTGCAGAGAAACCCTCCGGGGTGTAAAGCGGAGTCAGATGAACGGGAAGAAGCCAAACTTTGCTGCCATTGAACGACCCGTTCCGCCCATCGGACGCCCCCGGGGTCTGCTGCTCTGGATTTTTTCCGGGCTCTGCATCTTTGGATTCGCCGGATTTTTGGGAGGCGTCATCCTGCTGGTCCCTCTCTTTACGGGCTCAGGGACGCCGGTTGCTCCCGAACCCCGGACCGCGCCCGTCTCCCCGGAGCCAGAGTCCAAGTCCGGGGACTTTGAGGGGCGCATGGCGGCTGCGGCGGCGATGCAGCAGCGCGAGGACTACGCCGGCGCACTCCTCGCCTATGCCGGCCTGAGCCGCGACTTTCCGGGAGAGCGCAAGCCGGGAGAGCGCATGGAGATGATAGCCGCACTTCTCCGCTCGAACGGATTTTCGATGACGCCTTCAAAGTTTTCCGCCCTCCGCCGGGCTCTTGAAAAGGCCGCAGCCAGCGGGGTTGTCTCCGCGCAGATGCTCCTGGGCGAGCAACTCCGCGAGATTGCGCCATCGGATTCGTTGCGATACTTCAAGGACGCGGCGCGTTCCGGTCAAACCGAGGCGATGACCCAGGCCGGACTGATGCTCTCGAACGGCCGCGGGACCAGCGCTCCCGATCTCCGTCTCGCGGTCGGTTGGTTTGAGCGCGCATCCGCCGAGGGCGACGCCGATGCCATGACAGCGCTCGCCGAATGCCTGATCCACGGAAAGGGCATTCAGAAAAACCCGCAGCGTGCGGTCGAACTGCTTCAAAGGGCCTCGGCCCTCCACCATCCGCTCGCGCAGAATCTCCTTGGCGACCTCCATGCCCGCGGTATCGGGGTCCCGCAGAATTTTCAGGAAGCCTACGAACTTTTTTCGCGTTCCGCTGCACAGGGATTCGGCGATGGGATCGCTAATCTCGGAGCCCTCACCATGCGGGGCGAAGGCACACCTGCGAATCCGGCTAAAGCCATTGCCATCTGGAAGGCAGGCATCGATCGCGGGTTCCCGTCCTGCATGGTGAACTACGCCAAAGCCCTCGAATCCGGACAGGGCGTCCCTCCAGATCGTGATCTCGCGCGCCATTGGTATATCCTTGCCGCCCGCGGGGGAAACGAGGAAGCCATCCAATGGTGCCGCGAACACAAAATGACATTCTAAGCCCCCGCCATTCAATCATGAGCTTCTCTTCGATTTTTCCTCGTTCCGAATTTTCCACCAGCCCCGGTCTCCCAAGGGGAGCCTTCCGCGCCGTGGCCGGAGGAGCATTCATCGGGGCATTCGCGACGATGGCGGTGGCTGGACCGGTTGGTGAAAATGAGCGGATGGCAGGATTGCGGAATCTGAAAATCGACGCCGGCACAATAACCTCGGTGGAGCGGGATGTTACTCCAAACGGGACGACGCCGGATGGCCGGCCGTTCAATAACCTTCCCCCCCGGACGATTGTGAAGATCGTTCTCAGTCCGGCCAAGGGTTCCACCATCAACGTGGAAATCTGGTTGCCGGACCCCGGAAAGTGGAACGACCGCTTTCTGGGGCTTGGCAACGGCGGATCCGCAGGGCACATCAACCCCGGCGGATTCCTTGGACCGCTTGCAGCCGGCTACGCCGTGGCCGCCACGGATATGGGAACGGCTCCGAACGCTGATTCCGGAATCGGGAACCCGGAGGTGTGGAAGGATTTTGGATTCCGGGCCACGCACCTCATGACCGTCGCCGCAAAGCAGGTCCTGAAGGCGTATTACGGGAAGGAGCCAAAGTATTCCTACTTCAATGGCGGCTCCACGGGCGGGCAGCAGGCGCTTCAGGAGATCCAGCGCTATCCGGATGACTATGACGGAGTCGTTGCGAACATTCCGGCACACTGCCGGACTCCGCTTCACGCCTACTTTCTCTGGAACGACCAGATCCTTAAGAAATGCCCGTTCACGGAATCGCAGCAGGGCAACATCATCGCTGCCGGAAACGAGGTCATGGCGGGCCGCGAATCGCCCGCGACCGCAGGGAAGCTCGTTTCCGATCCGCGGTGCACCGACAAGGATATCGAAGCGGTCATAGCACTCTCGATGCAGAAGGATCCCACCCTGACAAAAGAACACGCAGAAGCTCTCCGGAAACTCTTCGATGGTCCCAGGCATGCCGTCACAGGCGAGCGCATCTTCTGCGGGATTCCCTTTGGAAGTTCCTTCAGCATCGCATGCGGACATCTCTACCTTTTCAAATGGGTTTTCGGAGCGGGCAAGAACCTCGATGAAATCAATTTCGGCGGGGATATCGATGCCTACACCGCCGCACTTGGCCCCTTTCTCAACGCGGAAAATCCCGACCTGAGCCGCTTTGACCGGCGCGGCGGCAAGGTGATCATGGTCTCCGGTTCGGCGGATTCGTGCGTGCCGTATCACGCCTCGCTCGACTATTATGAGCGGGTGGCCGAGACCTGCGGCGGGCTTGAGAAAACCAGGTCGTTTTGCCGGTTCTATATCATTCCCGGGATGAGCCACGGGCCAGGACCGGGGATCAATAATCTGCCGGACATGCTCGACCTCGTGCTCAACTGGCGGGAGAAAGGCATCGCCCCGGAGATGATCCGGGGGCAGCGCATCGTCGATGGAAAGTCCGAGTTGGACATCCCCCTTTACCCGTATCCGACAAAGAGCGAGTGGTCGTCTGAAAGCAATAGCTTCAAGCCCGTTGACGGCCCGCGTGGAGGAGTTGATAGAATCGCCGGGCGCTTCAGGCCGCCCGCAGCGGAATAGCCGCTGCTCCCTCGCTCAAAATCCCGTATGAGCGGCTATTCACCGGGTTGACATTTGCCGGAACCGCATACTGTTTGGATATGCTCTACACAATAGCTGTCGTCCTGCTGATCCTCTGGCTGCTCGGGCTTGTTTCCTCCTATACGATCGGCGGATTCATTCACATCCTGCTGGTGATCGCCATCGTTATGATTCTCGTGCGGATCATCAGCGGCCGGCGTCCCCTGTAATGTCGCTCTGAGGGCCAGGGAGTTTGAATAGCGGCCCTGCTACCCGGCAAGGGCAAGCTCGAGCGCGGCATCCGGTCGCAGGTGGCGTCCGGCCTTCCAGTGGGTCTGGAAGGATTCCGCGTCCATCATGTTTTTCAACTCCGCGATTGAGGCATCGCAGACTGCCTGCTCGGCAGGCGAAAATCTGAGGCCGAATTTTTCGCGCTGACGTTCGGCTGCACCGAACAACCTGGCCGCCAGGTCCGGTTTTCCCTCGAGCCTTGCGGCATCGGCGAGGTGCTGGACAATGTAGGGGATCGCCCATTGATTGCGGAACTCACGTGCGATGTGAGCCCATTCTGCCAAGGCTTCGCGGGCCGGCATTGGGCGGCCCAGCGCCAGTGAGACCTGCGCTAGGCCCCAGAGGCTGTAGCCCACGATCCACCGGTCACCGACCTCGCGGAACATTTGCAGGGCCCGGAGTTTGAGTTCGAACGCATGATCGAGATCACCATCGCCGGCAGCGAGGCTTCCCTCGCCGGCTACCGACAGGGCTTGGAGCTTCAGGTGCCCGGTGCGTGCTCCGATCTCTGCGGTCTTAAGAAAGAACTGGCGGGCCCGGTCTTTGTCGCCTTGCGAGAATGCGAGGAATCCCTCGTAGCCTGCTGCGAAACCGGCCATCTCCTCGTCACCAAGTTGCTCGAATATTCCGAGGGCCCTGTCCAAAAGCTCACCGCCTTCCCGGTAGCGGTCTTGCGCCCAGGCAATCCGCCCGGCGGACATCATCGCATGCGCATGGAGGTGCGGGAACGAGGCGCAATCCGTCCGGCGCAGGATGGCTTCGCAGTGGCGTTTGGCCTCCTCGAGGTTGCCACAGATTTCCCAATAGCGCTCCATTCCCGCAACCATCTTTAATCCGGGTTCCGGTCCGCCGGGGCGCTCCGCAGCCCATTCGAGGGCAAAGCGGAGATTGAGGGAATCGGAGGAAAGTTTCCGGAGATGGATTTCGGGATCGGGCCCGGTGAGATGCGGGCCGGCTGACGCAACCATCCGGAGGTAGTAGTCAAGATGCCGTTCCTGCATGGCTTCCATCTCGCCGGATGCGTTCAATTTTTCGCGGGCATACTGCCAGACCGATTCCAGAAGTGTGAAGCGGGGTCCGGTGGACGGGTCCTGATCGATGAAGAGGAGCGATTTCTCGGCGAGCTGCTGGAGGAGGTCGAGCGTCTCGTCCCCGCCGTCGTCCGAGCATACCGCCTCCACCGCCTCGATTGTGCGTCCTCCGGCGAAGACGGCCAGGCGGTGGAAAAGAACTTTTTCCGGCTCCGTGAGAAGGTCATAGCTCCAGTCGATGAGCGCGCGCAGCGTCTGCTGGTGGGGAAGGACCGCCTTGCCCTTCAGAAGTTTGAACTGATCATTGAGGCGCTCCGAAATTTGCGCGGGCGTGAGGACCCTCAATCGGGCGGCGGCAAGTTCCAATGCCAGGGGAATGCCATCCAACCTCCAGCAGATCCGCGCAACATCCGGCGCATTCTCATCGGTGAGCTGGAAATTTGGAACGACGGATTGCGCGCGTTCCACGAAGAGTTTGACGGCGTCAAATCCCGCGATGTCCGATGCGGAGAGCGGCCTGTCCTTCGATCGCCGCCAGACATCAAACGCCGCCAACGGGCGGACAGGAAATGTCACTTCGCCCGCGATCCGGAGAGCCTGCCGGCTGGTCGCGAGGATCCCGGTTTTCCTGCATCTCAGAAGCAGTGCGGAAACATCGCGGGCAATCGAATCGATGAGATGCTCGCAATTGTCGAGGATGAGGAGCATTTGCCGCCCGCAGAGATAGTCCGCCAGGGTTTCGCGCATTGACCGTCCGGCCTCTTCGCGGACCCCAAGCGCTGCAGCGACCGCGTCCGTGAAGCTGGAGTCTTTTTCGAGAGTGGCCAGTTCGATGAGCCAGACGCCATCCGGATAATTGTCCAGCATCTCGCGTCCGACTTCGATTGCGAGGCGGGTTTTTCCCGTGCCGCCGGTTCCGAGGAGCGTGAGGGCATGGGTCTTTCCGAGGAGTTCCTTGACCTGCTCAATGTCGGAGGCCCGTCCGACAAAGCTGGTCTGGGATACGGGCAGGTTGTGCGGAAGGTTCTGCTGGGAGCGGAGTGGCGGGAAAGAAACCGGGAGATTACCCGCGTGGATCTGGTAGATCCGCTCGACCCGGTTCAAATTCCGCAGCCGGAAATCGCCCAGTGAAACGAAGCCGACTCCGGGCATGGCCTCGCGCAGGAGATCCGCGACCGCTTGGGAGCACAGGATCTGCCCTCCGTGGCCAGCCGAGCTGATCCTCGCCGCACGGTTCAAGGTGCCGCCGAAATAGTCGTTGTCCCGGAATTCCGCGGGGCCGGTATGGATCCCCATCCGGACCCTCAGCGGGCCGACCTTTCCCCAGTCCTCCGCAAACAGCTTTTCCTGGGCTCCCAGAGCGGCGTCGAGACACTCCCCGGGGGAGGGGAATGCGGCGCAAAACGCATCTCCGACGGTTTTAAAAACCAGGCCGCCATGGGCCTCGATCTCCGATCTCAGCAGGGCGTCATGCCTGGTCAGAGCCGGGCCCATGTCAACAGGAAAGCGCTCCCAAAGGCGCGAGCTGCCCTCGATATCGGTGAACAGGAATGTGACCGTGCCGGTCGGTGGTTGCATGGCAGGCAGACACTACGCAGCCGGGGGCGGAATTCCAGAAAGGAAAAACGATGTCGTGCCGGGGCAGGTGGAATTTCGCGTTGCGGGACGTCGCGGCATCGCCTTTACTTCCAGGAGTATGGCCGCCTTCACCACCACCCGGGACGGAAACGTCAATATCCTCCACATCACAGGCAAGCTGGATCCCTTTGCCTGGCGGGATCTGAAGGATACGATGTCCTCCCTCACCTCCGGGGATGAACAGACCGACCTCCTCGTTGATCTGGGCGGAATGGACTTCATGGCCAGCTCCGGATTCCGCGAGCTTTTTCTTGCCGGAAAGAACCTGGCGCGGAAAGGCCGCTGGCTGGCGGTGTGCTCGCTTCAAGGCGAGGTGAAGCGGGTGTTCGATCTCGCAAAATTCGACACGGCCTACCCGATTTTCAAAAATGCGGAATCCGCGCTCGAATGGCTGCGCGCCGGTGGCTCGAAACCTTGAGGTGACCCCCATGGCTCTCCCCGGTCTCTTGAAGCGGGCGGCAGTGCTCGCAGCAGCCCTTTCACTTTCCTCGTGCGCCATGATCGAGAAGCAGGCCGAGAGGAAGCGACATGCCGAAGAACGCGCTGCGGCCCTGGCGGAACACCAGGCCTGGCGGGCGGAAAAAGGATGGAGGGCAAACACCTACCGCAACGATCCCCTCCTTGCCACCGCCACGGCAGACAATGCCTCCGTCGAGATTTCTCTTTCCGAACAGCGCGGGCTGCTGCTCGTGAATGAATGCATTGCCATGGATTTTCCGGTTGCCACCGGAAAGCGGTCGCACCCCACTCCGAGCGGGGAATTCCGCATCCGCGCAAAGGAGAAGGATTATTCTTCAAACCTCTACGGAAAGATTGTTGATGCCACGGGCGTGGTCGTCGTCGAAGACGCGGACACGCGGACCGACGTGCCCTGGGAAGGGACAACATTTCAAGGCGCCCGCATGCCCTACTGGATGAGGCTCACCGACTCGGGGGTTGGCATGCATGTCGGGTATGTTCCCGGCAGGCCTGCCTCACACGGCTGCATCCGCCTGCGGCCGAATACGGCCGCCCGGCTTTTCGATCTGCTGAAGGTTGGAACCCCCGTGGTGATCGCGGACCAGGCTCCAGCACTGCAGCCGCCTCCCGCCAAGTAGCCGTGACCCCGGGGATGGTCAGGGTTCGCCGAAAAGCTTTGCGATCCGCCCGAACAACTTCCGACGCGCGACGGCGTAGGAGAAAAACTTCTTCCCCAGATCGAAATTTGTCCGGGCCCAATCGCGGCGAAGCATCGGATCCGCCAGGATCTCGCGGGTCTTTTCCACGACCTCGTTGGAGATCACCATCGACATTTCCACGGTCTTGAAGCCGAGGGGGTTGATATCCCTCGCGTAAACGGCATAGGTGTTCACCACCACGGGTTTCCCGAAAAAGACCGCCTCAAGAAACGCATTTCCGAACCCTTCATAGTAGCTCGGATAGGTGACCAGATCGGCATGCGGGTAAACATCCCAGAGCGTGTAGATTTTCTTTCCGTCCGGAGTCCAGCCCCGGCTCTCACCGACGCGGTCGGAAACAAAAAGTGCATTGATGCCGGAATCGGCAATCCGCTCCTCCAACAAAGCCATGTATGCACCCCCCTCATCACCTCCCTGGTGGGAAAGCACGAGTTTGATGCGCGGATCCCGCAGGCGGCGGAGGAGTTCGATGGTGTGCTCAATTCCTTTGCGCGGCACCAGCCGGGTCGGCTGGAGCACAAGGATATCGTCTTTGCCGAGCCCGATGTCCTCCCGGAAACCTGCGGAATATTCGTCCACCTCCGGCGCCGGGGATTCAAAATCGATGACGTTCGGGATGACCGTCGAGGATTGGCCGTAACGGCGTGCAAGGTCCTTTTGCTGGAGCGAATTGATGACGACGTGTTCGAGATGCGGAAGCGTTGGAGGAAACGCCGCCGCCAGGTAGTCGGCAGCTGCTGTGACCGTGAACCGCTCGCGTTCCCATGCAAAATCATGGTGGTGGGCGATCGTGGGAATCCCGGTCTCGGCGATCACTTCCGTCAGGGCGAGTCCGAGCGGGATGTGCATCGGGATGGCGAGCGCGTTCTGGGGGATGAGCAACTGGAGATCAAAGCGCCGGATGAACTCGTAGATCGCATCCTTGAGCCGTTCCTTGACCGCATGGACCCTGTCGGTGATCTCCCTGGTGCGTGTCGTCCGTCCGAAGAGCATTTCTTGAATGGCGAGCACTTCCGGGTGGTTGAAAAACGCAAGCGGTTCGTGCAGGCTCACCTCCGCAGGGCGGTCAAGCATGCCGGCCATCCAGTAGCTCCTGGCTCCCCCGGCGGCCAGAATGTCCGCCCATTTTGCGGCCTCGAGAGTCACTCCGTCGGTGCCGTGAAATCGTGTGGATATAAAACCGATCCGTTTGGGAAACATCACCGTTTGGGTCTCGGATAACATGGGAATGAATGAAACTTGCGCGGGTCTCACGCGAATGCAAGACGCGGCGGCCCTCCGCCAATTACCACTACAAAGATTTTTGCGGAGTGCAACCGGCCGTTATTGGACGCGGGCGGAAAGCCCCGGCGGCCAGCCGGACCCGGACGGAGGAGGAACAAAATGAAACGTTTGAAATCCGAGAGCCATTGCGGGGCGGATATCATTATCCTCGCGATCGCCGATCATCAGGGTTTCTTCTGTGGAGATCCCGAGTCCGGCAAGCCGTGCCGCGAGAAGCCGGAAGACATGGGGGTCCGGTTTGCTGAACCCGTTTTCAAAAGACCAAAAGACCAGCCGGCTGTCGAAGATGGCGGGATCGAGGCCCTCCGATTCAAGGGCCTCTTGGAGCTCGCGCAGCGTATAGGCCTGGGCATTCGAAGCGATGCCGCAGGCAATCCCCGCGCCTTGACACCGGCGCAGAATTTCTGCCGCGCCCGGCATCAGATGAACCGAACGGCGAAGGGATGCCTTTTGATACAAGAACTCCGACAGCATTGCTGGATCAAGCATGCGGGCCGGGGCAAACGCCCGCTTTATAACGGACGGCCAGTCCACCTCTGGAAATGCAATTCCCGCCGAGCGGGCCCGGGCATGGTCGCCGGTCACGATGGTCCGGCACGTCTCGGAAAGCTCCTCGAGCGAGCTGCCCGGCGGCTCTCCGAACGTGCGCCGGCAGAGATCGTTCCAGCGCCGGTCCGCATGGTCGGGTGTCTCCCTCACACCGAGCAACGTGCGGTAAACGTCAAACAAAACAGCGCGCGGGAGAGGTTTCATGCCTGCATCAAAAGCGGGTAGAGAAACTCCGGTTTCAAACGGTCCGCGATGAAGGCCTTTTGCGTCCGGGCCGCCTCGTGATCCGTCATTCGGGATTCCGGCATCGTCCGGACAGCTTCGAGGAGTCGCGCGGCGCAGGCGGCCGGGGAAATGAGATCGTCTGTTTTATCCGGCCATTCCACCACCTTCCTGGAAGAATCTAAAACCGCCGGTAGGCCGGGATTGCAGGATGCTGCGGCTTTCCAACTTTCGGCAGGAGGAATGGAGAGGATCTCCAGCTGCGCATCGAGCGTGAGCCGGCTGAACGGGATGGGGGCTCCCGCGCCGGGGTGCAGGGGGATTCCGGCCAAATGCCGGGAAGCCTGCGGAAGGGACTGCTTCCAGCCCCTATAGACAACCTCCAGACGGTCGCGCTCGGCCGCATGATCAAACATTTCCTGGGGAACAAACACTTCGTCGTAGAGTCCTGGAAAACGAAAGCCCAGCCGCACGAGATCCGGCTCCACATTGTTAAGTCTCCGTGCAAGCAGGGGGAGACCGAGCGCCGCCGTTTCCAGGAAGGGGAGGCCGAATCCCTCCTGGATCGAGGTGAGGAGGACATTATCGGAAGCGCACATCAGCGCCGGCACCGAGGGCGCACGGTCGTCGCGGCCTGAGAGAATCCGGAACCGGACCGGCCAGCCTCCCCGTCTGGCAGCTTCTTCAAGCCGCCGCGCATAGCCCGCTTCCTCCGGCGAACTCACGCCGGCGGTCGTGATCAGGGTGGCTTCCGGCCGCAGCCAGCGGGTCAGCAAAACCGCCTCGCCGATATTTTTCCTTCTCAGAAACCGCGTGGGAAATATCCATGCGGGGCCCCGGTGTCCGATTTCCCGGCGGAGCCAGCCGCTCGCCTCTCGAATTTCTCCGCGGGACGGACGCCTCCGCGGTCCGGTCGGGTTCGGCAGCCAGACGGTGCGGGCCGTCATATTGTTAGCGAGGAATCTCTCGTCCGCCGAATTGATCGCGGCGTGCACGACCCGGCTGCCGGCAGCAAAGATCGCTCCGGCCACTTTCTCGAGCGATCCGAATCCATTTGCCTGCAGGCCCGGCCACCGTGCCCAGCGGTTGTCGAACCAGAAGTCGTGGTGCTGGCTCAGGATTGGCACCCCTGTCTTCCCGGAGAAACGGGCCAACTCATCCGCGAGTAGAATGTTCCTTGCGAGCCCGAGGTTATGGGCCCAGACGAGCGTCTCCCGGCCTGCACACCGGGCAAGGAAGGCTCCGATCTCCTGCCTGATCCGGGCCGAATCCGCAGTGTTCGCGTTGAGGTAGCTGAGAACAGGCTCGGTGCGGATGGTGAAGCTGACCCCCCTGACCGACGCTTTGATCTGATCCGCCCATGTCTGGTCCGGGCTTTCGCCTGAGGCTAGCGTGATCGTGTTGAATGCTCCTGATGCCGCAAGCGCGGGGAGATACATCTCGATGACACGCCTGACTCCGCCCGGGCGCAGATGGTAGTGCAAAATCAGCAGAGTTTTTGGAATGGTTGCGCTGTCCAACATCCGGAGCGCAAAACCTACCATGAAATAGGGGGTTGCTCAATCGTGGCAGGTGGGAAACATTCCCGCATGGCTGACTTTTTTCAGGATGGTGCGATGGCCACGCTTCACCGCCTCGGCGATCCCGATGTGGAGCGTCTGGAGCAGGAACTCCAGGAATTTTCCGCCGAAACGCCGATCTCGCTTGTTCTCCCCTGCCACGTCAAAGAAATCGGCACGCCCGCCCTGCGCGGAATCCTTCACGAGCTCAAGAGCGTCCGCTACCTCAAGCAGATCGTGGTCGGTATTGATGGGGCGAACCGGGAATCCTGGTTGCGTGCAAAAAAGCAATTCAGCCAGCTCCCGCAGAAGCCGGTCCTCCTCTGGAACGACGGGCCCCGCATGCAGGAACTGATCGGTCAATTGACCGGATCCGACCTGAATCCCGGACCATCCGGCAAAGGCCGGAATCTCTGGCTCTGTTTTGGATACGTTCTGGCAAGCGCTCAATCCCGGATGGTCGTCCTCCATGACTGCGATATCCTGACCTACAGCCGGGAGATGCTGGCCCGACTCTGCTATCCGGTGGCGCACCCTCACATGGGCTTTGATTTTTGCAAGGGCTACAGCGCGCGCTTCACGGACAAGCTGAATGGCCGGGTGATGAGGTTGCTCTTCACGCCGCTGATCCGTTCGCTGCAGGCGATTCTCGGCGATCATCCGTTCTTGAGTTATCTGGATTCATTCCGGTATCCGCTTAGCGGTGAGGCCAGCCTTGACCTCGACATTATCCGCCGCGCCCGCGTGCCATCCGACTGGGGGGTCGAAGCCGGCACGCTTGCGGAAGTGTTCCGGGTGTCCTCGCCGAAAAGCATCTGCCAGGTCGATATCGCGGAGTGCTACGACCACAAACACCAGGACCTCTCATCGAACGATCCGGCTCAGGGGCTCAACAAAATGGCCGGGGACATTGTCAAATGCCTCTTCCGCACCCTCGCGGGTCACGGAGTGAAACTTGACCGCGGAATTTTTGACACGCTCCTCACCACTTATGTGAGAAAAGCGGAAGACACGATGCGCTTCTATGCCGCAGACGCGGAGATCAACGGGCTCAAATACGACCGGCATGAGGAAGAACTCGCTGCGGCAACATTTGTTCATTCGATCCGCTCCGCCTCTCAGGAATACCTCGTCGATCCCCTGGGCGATCCGATGATCTCCAATTGGAACCGTGTCGAATCCGCCCTCCCGGATTTCCTTCCTGCTCTGCTCCGTGCAGTGCATGCCGACAACAAAAAATAACCGCGGTATCGACCCCGCCCCGTTCTCCTTGTCCATGCGTCCCGTAAGGTTTGACCGCTGGGAGTGGAACGTGTAGGCAAGTCGGACATGGCCATGATCTTTGTCAACCGGGATCGTCAAAGTCTCGGGCAGTTCACCGAACAGGACATCTCGAACGGACTGGCCGACGGCCGGTTCTTGCCGGAGGATCTTGCCTGGAAGGAAGGGATGGAGGCGTGGCAACCGCTTTCGGCATTCACCGATCTTCCACCGGCCGGGGCCACCCCGGCAGCGGTTCCCCCGCTGGTCCGGACATTTGATTACGCCGCGGCCAACGTCCTGCAGCCGGGCAGGATCCGGTTCGACGAATGCCTGTCAAAGGCCTGGGAGTGCTTCCTGCAGAACTGGGGGATTTGTGTGCTCACAACACTGGCATTTTTTGCCATTACGATCGTCGTGCAGATCCCGATGCAGTTCGCTCAGACGATGTTAGAGCGGTTCTCCGGCGCCGGCTCGTCCGGGCAGGTCTGGATCATGGTCGGGATGGGCGTCGTCTTTTTGTTCTTCTACCTCCTCGCCACCGGAATCTCCTCCATCCTCTCGGCCGGGTTCATGTATTTTTTCATTCAGGCCCTGAGGACCAACAAGGCGAATATCGATCATCTGTTCGCCGGGTTCACCAAGTCGAACTGGATTCAGATTCTCCTGGCCGTGCTGGTCTGGGTGCTGGCGGTTATCCTGATGGTTGTCGTGTTTCTCACCCCGGCTGTTATCCTCACGGCGATGATGAAATCCGAGATGCCGGTCATCGTTGCAGTAGTCCTTGTCTGCATACCGGTCATCTATTTTTCCGTTGGGATCGGTTTTGTTTTCCCACTGATTGTGGACAGGCAGATCGGCTTCTGGGAGGCGATCCGGACCAGCCTGAAAACCGTACATCGCCAGTGGTTTCAGGCATTCGGCCTTATGATCCTCGTGGGCCTTGTCGCCATGGTCGGCTTGCTCGCGTGCTGCGTGGGTATGCTCGCCACTATTCCCCTGGCCTATCTCATCTGGTGCCAGGGTTACCGGCAGCTTTTCGGAGACGGAGAATCCCCCGGTCGCTGAGTTTTGCTGTCTCAGACCAGAAGCCTGAGCATTGGGGCCTCTTCATCGGTGCGTGCGCACTGGATTTTGACGGCCTCGCGGCCTCCGGCCCGGAGGCGGGTATCCACCGCCTGGACTGCCAGTTCCGGCGAGTTGCAGTCCCGGCTCAGATGCCCGAGCAAGACATGGCGGAGTGAATCGGTTGCGACCTCGGCCACGACTTCCGCGGCCGCCGCGTTGGAGAGGTGCCCGTGACGGGATAGGATCCGTTGTTTCACTGACCACGGGCGCTTGGTATCGCTCTGCAGCAGGGATTCATCATGATTGGTCTCGATGAGCAGCGCATGCACCCCGCGAACCGATTCCACGACCTGCCGGGTGGCGTAGCCGAGATCTGTGAGCACCGCGAATCCTGTGCCGTCCGAGCGAAGGACGAAACCGACCGGGTCCGCCGCATCGTGGGGAACGGAAAAGGGAAGGATTTCCATCCGGCCAAGGACAAATCCCGTGCCGCTGGAAAAGAGATTCCATCGCGCTCCGATCCCGGCGCGTTTGAGATGGTCCGCAGTCAGCGGGTTGGCAAAAACCGGTACCTGATGCTTGTCCACGAAGACCTTGAGGCCCTTCGTGTGGTCCCCGTGCTCATGCGTGAGAAGAATGCCGGCCAGGGACGACGGGGCAACCCCGCAATCTTCCAGGCACTTCCCCAGTCTGCGCGCGCTCAGGCCTGCATCCACGAGCAACGCGCAATCCCCCGAACGCACCAACAACGCATTACCCGAACTCCCGCTGGCCAGCACTGTCACTTCAAGCATGGATCGAGTAGAGCAGCGAAGCTCCCTTCCATCCAGAGGGAAAGCAACCCGGGTATCCGATGTTCGGTATTACCCCGTTTTTCCCTTTACAGGACCTTGTATTAGTATAACTTATACTGCATGCAGACACACAACGGTGCAGCAAGACGGAGCATGGATGGTAACGAGGCTGCGGCAATTGTCGCCTACCGGCTCAGCGAAACGATCGCCCTCTATCCGATCACCCCCTCGACTCCGATGGGCGAGCTTTCGGATGAATGGGTGTCCAAGGGCAAGGGGAACCTCTGGGGACATGTCCCGAAAGTCGTGGAAATGCAATCCGAGGCGGGTGCCGCAGGAACGATTCACGGAATGCTCCAGGGTGGATCTCTGGCGACCACATTCACCGCCTCGCAGGGTCTTCTGCTGATGATTCCGATCATGTATAAGCTGGCCGGGCAGTTGATCCCTTTCTGCATGCACGTGACAGCCCGCTCGCTCGCCACGCATGCGCTATCGATTTTCGGCGACCATTCGGATGTCATGGCGGTTCGGCAGACCGGGTTCGCGCTACTGGCATCGGCAAGCGTCCAGGAAGCCCACGATATGGCGTGCATCGCCCACTCTGCCACGCTCCTTTCGCGAGTGCCGTTCCTTCACTTTTTCGACGGTTTCCGCACCTCTCACGAGATCAACGATCTGGAACTTCTCTCCGACGATGTGCTTCGGGCCATGATTGATGAGGCCGCGATCCAGGCGCATGCAAAGCGGGCGATGACGCCGGATCACCCGAGCATCCGGGGAACCGCGCAGAATCCCGACGCGTTCTTCCAGGCCCGCGAAGCGGCAAATCCGTTCTACGCGGCGCTGCCGGGGATCGTGCAGGAGGCGATGTTCCGCTTCGCTTCGCTGACCGGCCGCACGTATCACCTTTTTGATTACTCCGGCGATCCGGAAGCCGACCGGGTGGTGGTGGTGATGGGATCCGGCGGTGAAACGCTCCGGGAAACCTCGAAGCACCTGAACAGCACCGGCCAGCGGACTGGCGTTCTCCAGGTCCGGCTTTACCGGCCATTCGATGCCTGGGCGTTTTTGAATGCCCTGCCGGCCACGGTGAAGCAGATCACGGTTTTGGACAGGACGAAGGAGCCGGGCGCTCCCGGCGAACCGCTCTTCCTCGATGTCTCCTCGACGATGCGGGCCAAAGGGCACTCGCGCTGGAAAGAGTTGCCGAAGGTCAGCGGAGGCCGGTTCGGCCTCGCTTCGAAGGAATTCACCCCGTCGATGGCCATGGCGATCTTCTCGGAAATGCAGTCCGAAACTCCCCGCGAGGAGTTCACGATCGGAATCGAGGACGATGTGAGCGGGCTTTCGCTCCGTTACGATCCGGAGTTCCATCTTCCGGGCCAGACTTTCAACCAGGCGGTCTTTTTCGGGCTCGGCTCGGACGGCACGGTGGGCGCAAACAAGAACACCATTAAAATCATCGCCAAGAAGCTCGGCCTCCATGCCCAGGCATATTTTGTTTACGACTCAAAGAAGGCGGGGGCGGTCACGGTGTCGCATCTGAGATTCGGAAACGAACCGATCCACGCGCCGTATCTGATCTCTGCGGCTGATTTCGTGGGCTGCCACCAATACCACCTGCTCGAGCAGCAGCCGGTCCTCGAAACCGCGCGCGATGGAGCGATCTTTCTCCTCAACACCCCGCATGGCCCCGAAACCGCCTGGGATCACCTTTCGCACGAGACCCAGGAACTCCTCATCTCGAAGAAGCTGAAGTTCTACGTTATCGATGCGTATCGCATCGCCAAGGAAACCGGCATGGGCGCAAGGATCAACACGATCATGCAGGTCGCGTATTTTGCGCTCAGCGACATCCTCCCTCTGGACCAGGCGATCGCGGAAATCAAGAATGCCATTGAGAAGAGCTATGCCCGCAAGGGAGCGGATCTTGTGCAGCGGAATTGCAACGCTGTCGACAAGTCCGTGGCGGGCGTCCACGAAGTCATTGTGCCTGCGACTGTCACGGCAACGCGTCCGCGTCCGTTTCCGATCCCTGTCGAGGCCCCGGATTTTGTGAAAGCGGTTTCCGGAACTTTGCTTGCCGGCCGCGGAGACCAGTTGCCGGTGAGCGCATTCCCTCCCGATGGGGTCTGGCCGACCGGCACCAGCAAATGGGAGAAGCGCAATCTCGCCCTCGAGATCCCGATCTGGGATTCCGCGCTCTGCATCCAGTGCAACAAGTGCGTGCTTGTCTGTCCGCACGCGGCCATCCGCGCAAAATACTATCCCGAATCCGAGCTGGCCAATGCGCCCTCGGCATTCCAGTCCGTGGCGTTCCGGTCACCGGAAACCACAGGCCAGCGATACACGATTCAGGTCGCCCCCGAGGACTGCACCGGCTGCCGCCTGTGCATTAACGTCTGTCCGGCCAAGGATAAGACAAACGCGAAGCACAAGGCCCTTGATGCTGCGCCGCTGGCGCCGCTCCGGGACCAGGAGCGCGCGAATTTCGCGTTCTTCGAATCGCTCCCCGCGCCGGACCGGACCCGCCTCAAAACCGACATGGTGAAGGACACCCAGTTCATGACCCCGCTGTTCGAGTATTCCGGGGCCTGCGTCGGCTGCGGCGAGACTCCGTATGTGAAGCTGATGACCCAGATGTTCGGCGACCGAGCCATCATAGCCAACGCGACCGGCTGCTCATCGATTTACGGGGGCAATCTCCCGACGACTCCCTACACCGTGAACTCCGACGGACGCGGGCCGGCCTGGGCGAACTCGCTGTTCGAGGACTACGCGGAGTTCGGCCTCGGCCTCCGGCTGTCCGTCTCGGATAAAAACACCCAGGCGCACGAGCTTCTGCTGGCTGCGAAAGATGCGCTCGGCGCGGACTTCGTGGCCTCGATCCTCGATGCCGACCAATCCACGGAAGCGGGGATCGCGGAACAAAGGAAGCGCGTCCTCGAACTCCGCGAGAAGCTGGCGCTGGTCCCCGAAAGTTTCCGGGCGCGCCTCGAAGGTCTCGCCGATTACCTCGTCAAAAAATCCGTCTGGATCATGGGCGGCGACGGCTGGGCCTACGACATCGGGTTCGGCGGACTCGACCACGTGCTCTCGCTCGGCGAGAATATCAATATCCTCGTCCTTGATACCGAGGTCTATTCGAACACCGGCGGGCAGCAGTCGAAATCGACTCCGATGGGCGCTGTCGCCAAATTCGCCTCCTCCGGAAAATCCAATGCCAAGAAGGATCTGGGGCTGTATGCCATGAGCTACGGGGATGTTTATGTCGCCCGGGTCGCACTGGGCGGCAAGGATTCCCAGACCGTGAAAGCCTTCGCCGAGGCGGAGTCCTATCCCGGCACCTCGCTCATCATCGCCTACAGCCACTGTATCGCGCACGGCTACAATCTCGCGCAGGGGCTCGAACAGCAGAAGCTGGCGGTCGACACCGGCTACTGGCCGCTCTACCGCCATGATCCGCGCCGCCGGGACGCCGGGCTCACGCCGCTGGTTCTGGATTCGCCGGCACCGAAGCTCCCGCTAGCGAGGTTCACCGAAAACGAAATCCGCTACCGGTTCCTGGAGTCGACAAACAAGGAGCGCGCATCGGCCCTTGCGCATACCGCGCAGGATCAGATCACTTCAAGATACGACCTCTATCGCCGCATGGCCAACAGTGGAACTCCGGAGAAAAACTCATGAACCTGAAAACCAAATACCTAGGTCTCGAACTCAATTCCCCGTTCGTCATCGGCGCCTCGCCGCTCGGCGACGATATCGACATGGCCCGCCGCCTCGAAGACAGCGGAGCCGCGGCGATTGTCCTGCATTCGCTCTTTGAGGAGCAGCTCACCGGCGAAGCATCGGCCCTGGCCGCCTTCACCGAGACGTTCGAGGAATCCAATGCGGAGGCCCTGAGCTATTTCCCGGAATCCGCGGAGTATTCACTAGGGCCGGAGGACTACCTCAACCACATCGCCCTTCTCAAGAGCCGGCTGTCGATCCCTGTGATCGGCTCGCTCAACGGCCGGACCCCGGGCGGATGGGTCGGCCACGCGAAGCTCATGGAGGAAGCCGGCGCCGACGCGATCGAGCTGAACATCTATGAAGTTCCGACCGATGCGAATGAGAGTGGCTCAGAGCTCGAGGCCCGCGTGCTCGAGGTGGTGGCGGGCGTTCGCGAAAAGCTCACGATCCCGCTCGCGGTGAAGCTGGCCCCGTTTTATTCGTCCCTTCCGCACATGGCGAAAAGCATCCACCTTGCCGGCGCGAACGGGCTCGTGCTCTTCAACCGTTTCTACCAGCCGGATCTGGACATCGAGGATCTCAACGTGGAGCCGAAAATTTTCCTCTCCACATCGTCCGAGCTCCTGTTGCGGCTCCGCTGGATGGCGATTCTTCACGGAAAGACCCCGCTTTCGCTCTCCCTCAGCGGCGGGGTCCACAAGGTCCACGATGCGATCAAGGGGATAATGGCCGGAGCCGACACCCTTCAGATGGTTTCGCTGCTTCTCCGGCAGGGCCCGCAGGCGCTTGTCTCGATGATCAAGGATTTCACCGCGTGGATGCAGGAACACGATTACAAGGATATCTCCGAGATGCGCGGCTGCCTGAGCCATCGCAATTCCCCGGACCCATCGGCATTCGAGCGCGCGAACTACCTCCGCGTCCTGCAGCTCTGGAAAGTCTGACTATTTCCAGGCGATCACGATTGCCCCGCAGAGAATCAGAAACCCGCCGGCCCAGTGATGCCAGGTCAGCGGCTCATGCAAAAATAGTCCGGCCATCGCAATCGCGAAGATCACGCTGAGCTTGTCGACCGGTGCCACCTGCGACGCCTGCCCGAGCTGCAGCGCCCGGAAATAGCAGACCCATGACAGCCCGGTGGCCAGCCCGGAGAGGACCAGAAACAGCCATGTCCGCCGGGAGATGCTGGCAAAGGTTTCGCCCGAGATTGCGGTGGATGCCAGGAGCCAGGTGAATACCAGAATGACCGTCGTGCGGATCGCTGTCGCCACGTTCGAGTTCACGCCCTCGACACCGATCTTGGCAAGGATCGCCGTCGCCCCCGCGAAGGCTGCTGAGAGCAGCGACCATGTCAGCCAATTGTTCATTTTTGCGGGCAGCCGGAGGTCTTCCGGTTGCCAAACAGCAGGTCAAGCTCATCGGAGTCCAGTTTTGCCGGATAAAAATCCGCCTCAACCGAGACGGCTGATGCGAGCATTCTGAGATAGACTCTACGGGGGATGCTCACCGCGCCGAATCGGGCCAGGTGAGGGGTAACCCACTGAAGGTCGAGAAGCCGGAATCCGCCCGATTTGAGGAGTGCAACCAGGCAGCAGAGAGCGATTTTTGAGGCATTCGTCACGCGGTGAAACATGGATTCCCCAAAAAACGCCGCCCCGATCCTGACCCCATAGAGCCCCCCTGCCAAGCGGTCCCTGATCCAGATCTCGATGGAGTGCGCCTGGCCGGCGTTGTGAAGGGCGACGTAGCTGCGGTAGATCGTTTCATCGATCCACGTCTCATCGCGCTCCGCGCACGCCAGCATCACCTCCGGAAAGCAGGTGTCGATCCGAAGCTCCCAATCCATGCTTCTCCAGGCCCTCCGGGTGCCATGGGGGATGTGGAACTCCTCCAGCGGGAGAATTCCGCGGGGGTCCGGCGAGAAGAGCCGCAACCCGTCCGGTCCGGCCATGGGGAAGACGCCCTGCCGGTAAAATCCCAACAGGGTTTCCCGTGGAATCATGTTTGCCATACCCGAACAAATCATTATTCTTCGCCGGATGAAAGGCGTCTTCTTGTTCTTCAGCGTGGTTCTGCTCCTCAGCTTGAATGCCTGCTCGGTGGCTGACCAGGGGGCAGCTGGGGTCGGGCAGCAGTTCCAGAACGGCTTGCAGGGACGGGGCCAGATCGTTCCGAATGATCCGACCAGGGACTCATTCGGCCCCGATTACCGCTGATCCTTACCCAACCGGCAGGCCGGTGGCTGCCTGACATCGATCCTCGCACTCCAATTTCATGAGCGACCAATATCCAACCGGAGATAAAATCCTGATCCTCGACTTCGGATCCCAGTATACCCAGGTCATCGCGCGCCGGGTCCGGGAGTGCCACGTCTATTCCGAGATCGTCCCGTTTCACACAAAAGCCGCGGCCATCCGTGCCCTGAAACCCTCTGGGATCATCCTTTCCGGCGGACCGGCCAGCGTGTATGCGAAAAATGCCCCGCAGGTGGACAGGAAAATTTACTCCCTCGGAATTCCTGTGCTCGGGATCTGTTACGGGATGCAGCTCATCGCCCACGGACTGGGCGGCAAGGTGGAACGCTCCGAGCGGCGGGAATACGGCCCGGGAAAACTGAAGGGGGATCCGCGCTGCGCGCTTTTTCACAAGCTTCCCGCCGAGCTCGATGTCTGGAACAGCCACGGAGACAAGATCACACGGCTTCCGGCAGGATTCCGCGCGCTCGGGCGGACAGAAAATTCCCGGCACGCGGTCATCGGCGACACCAGACGCAAAATTTTTGGCCTGCAGTTTCACCCCGAGGTCGTCCATACCCCGCGCGGGCATGAGATTCTCGCCAATTTTGTCCACAAGATCTGCGGCACGAAGCCCTCGTGGACCATGGAATCCTTCATTGACCGGACCTGCCGCGAAATCCGCAATCAGGTCGGCGACGGAAAAGTCATTCTCGGGTTGAGCGGCGGCGTCGATTCCTCGGTTGCCGCCGCGCTGATCCACAAGGCGATCGGGGATCAGCTCACCTGCATTTTTGTCGATAACGGCCTGCTCCGCAAAGACGAGGCAGGGGCTGTGGAAAAACTGTTCGCCGGGGAATTCCGCATCCGCATGAGGACGGTCGACGCCTCGAAGCGCTTTCTCTCAAGGCTCAAGGGGGTCGTTGACCCCGAGCGCAAGCGCAAGATTATCGGCAACGAGTTCATCAAAGTCTTCGAAGCCGCCGCCCGCGACCTCAAAAAGACTGCCCCCGGAAGCTACCGGTTTCTCGCCCAGGGAACCCTCTATCCGGATGTCATCGAGAGCGTGTCCATTTCCGGAAATCCGGCCGCGCTCATCAAGAGCCACCACAATGTCGGTGGACTTCCCGAGCGGATGAAGTTCGAGCTGGTCGAGCCCCTCCGGCAGCTTTTCAAAGACGAGGTGCGCCGCGTGGGAGCCGAGCTCGGCCTCTCGAAGGAGATCGTCCAGCGCCAGCCGTTTCCCGGCCCGGGCCTTGCAGTCCGGATCCTCGGCGACATTACTCCCGAGCGGCTTCGCATCGTCCGCGATGCGGATGCGATTGTGATCGAGGAGATGAAGAAGTCCGGCTGGTATTACAAGGTCTGGCAATCGTTTGCGGTCCTGCTGCCCGTGCGTTCAGTGGGGGTGATGGGGGATGAGCGGACCTACGACTATACGGTTGCCCTGAGGATTGTTCAAAGCCACGACGGGATGACTGCCGACTGGGTCCGCCTGCCGCACGAGCTTCTCGGACGCATCTCGGCACGCCTGATCAACGAGGTCAACGGGGTGAACCGGATTTGCTACGATGTCTCGAGCAAGCCTCCGGCAACCATTGAGTGGGAGTGATATGACCCCGCGAGGCGCCATCTACCCCGGGAGTTTTGATCCGGTGACATTCGGCCATCTGGATGTGATCTCGCGGGCGACCCACCTGTTCGACTCGCTGATTGTGGCCGTGGCAACCGGCGAGGGGAAGCGACCGATGTTCCCGGTCGCGGACCGGATCCAGATGCTGAAGGAGAGCACGGCGGACAACCCGGCCATCGAAGTCGTGCCGCTGAACGGCCTCCTTGTCGACTTCGCGCGGGACAGGGGGATTTTCACAGTCATCCGCGGCCTCCGCGCCGTATCGGATTTTGAATTTGAGTTTCAGATGGCCCTGATGAACAGGAAGCTGGAATCCCGCCTGGAAACCGTCTTTCTCACGCCCAAAGAAGACTATACCTACCTGAGTTCGCGCATCGTCAAAGAAGTTGCCCGGCTCGGCGGCGATGTCAGCCCTTTTGTTCCCGCTCCAGCCACAAGTATGCTGCGGTCCAAACTTCAGTAATCCGGGCAGTCAACGGTGGTTGTGAAACGCCCGAAGTTGCACTACCTTTCCCCTGCTTTGCCACCCGACCCCAACTCCGGCAGAAAACTTCCTTCAGGAATCCGTCCTCATCTCGAGGCGGTTTTTGTGGGCCTCGTCGTGTTCATCACGGCTATGGCCGGGATTTCCTATCTGGCCACGGAGGCGATGACGATCCAGAAGCAGACCGTGAGGAACGACCTGCTCCGGCTGGCTCAATCGGCTTCCGGGCTGGTCGACGGGGACCTGCACGAGAAGCTGACCGATCCCGCCCAGGAAGGCGGAGAAGAGTATCGAAAGGCGCTTGAACCTCTGGTCAAGTTTCACCGCGGGGTTTCGGAAATCGCCTATCTCTACACCCTTATCGAAAAGGACGGTCAGTTCCACTTTGTTCTGGATACCGCGACCGCGGCCGACCGCCTGGGATTCCAGAGGAAGATGGAAGCCTCCAGACTCATGGAGCCATACCGGAGCCATTCTCCGGAGGAGGACCGCGCGGAGATGGAGGCTCTCCGGAACGGGAACAGCTACGTCAGCGAGGAACCGTTCAGCGATGAATTCGGCACCTTTCTCACCGCGGTCGCTCCGATCAGATCCTCTGACGGGCGGGCGGTGGCCGTTGTCGGGTTGGATTTGAATCTCGCGGACTACGTTCATTATCTGGCGCACATCCGGTGGGCCACCCTCCTGGCCTCGGTCTTTGTCTTTCTGGCTTCGCTGCTTGTGGCGATCCTTGTGTTCCGGATCCGCCGCCGCCTGGGAAGGCAGGAAGCCGCCGGGCTCCTCATCCACTCCGAAAAACTGGCGATCGTTGAACAAAACAGGCGGCTGGTCAGCGCTCTCGGCCAGATCGTTTACCACTACGACGTGCAGGCAAAGCACGTTGAGTGGCGGGGGGAGTGCGAGGCCATTCTGGGATATCTGCCGGGAGAAATGCCCGAAGGACCACATTCCTGGAAGGACAGGATCCATCCCAAAGATGCTGCCGCCCTTGAAAGCTGGGCGAACGCGAAGGATGTCGCGGATACATCGCTGATCCGCGAATACCGCTGCCTCCACAAAGACGGGCATCCGGTCTGGGTGCTGGATCGTGCGGTACTAACCCGTGACGCCAACGGCCGTCTGATCTTTGTTGATGGCGTGCTTCTGGACATCTCTGCGCAGAAGGCGGTCGAGGCCGCACTGATTGCCGCCCGCGATGCCGCCGAAAGCGCCGGACGGACCAAGACAGATTTTCTGGCGGTCATGAGCCACGAGATCCGCACCCCGATGAACGGGGTCATCGGCTGCGCAAATCTCCTTCTCGAGACCCCCATGAACCCCGAGCAGCGCGAGTATCTCGACACCATCCGGAAGTGCGGCGACTCCCTCCTCCACCTGATCAACGACATCCTGGATTTTTCAAAAATGGAGTCGGATAAGCTGGTCCTTGAGGAGCGTCCCTTCTCGTTGAGGACATGCGTGGAGGAGGTTCTGGATCTGTATGGCCTCATGGCTTCCGAGAAGAACATTGAGCTGTTGTCCAGGTTTGAAAGCCAGGATCTGGATTGGATCTGCGGCGATGAGGTCCGCTTCCGCCAGATTCTTGTCAACCTGGTTGGCAACGCCTTGAAATTCACGATGAGTGGCGAGGTGGTGATCACATTGTGCAGGAAGCCGTGGCTGCCTGAAGGGGAAGCGCTCATGCTCTCTGTGAAGGACACCGGCATCGGCATTCCCGAGGACAAGCAGCAGGGCATTTTTCTTCCATTCAGCCAGGCGGATTCCTCGACGACACGAAGGTTCGGAGGAACCGGGCTGGGCCTGGCGATCTGCGGCCGCCTGGCGACGTTGATGGGTGGAGCCATCACGGTGCACAGCGAAGATTTGAAGGGAGCGGAATTTGTGGTTCTGGTGCCGCTTACTCCGCTCCCGGAGAGAAATTCGCCGCCAGACACTGCGTTTGCGCGGAACAAGAGGGTATTGGTTGTCGACGACAATACCACTTTCCGGATGATGATGAGGGATTTTTTGAGTTCAATGGGGATGAAGGTCTCTCTCGTGGGAGATCTCTCCTCCTTCCGTGCGGGCTGGGATCCGCGGAATCCACCGGATGTGATTTTTGTGGATGGAAAACTCCCGGGCGCACTGCTCAAGGAAATATCCACCATGCTTTCACAGGCGGCTCCGGACGCCCGGCCGAAGGTCGTTGAGCTGACGACGCCATCGCTTTCGCGCAGCGAAAAGCTTCCGGGTATCCCGGTTCACGGCTCGCTCGGGAAACCTGTCAGGATGGCGGCGTTGGTTCACATGCTCGCCAGCCTTTTTTCCAAGGCGCCGCTTCCCGCCGGGCCTCAGTCACCACGGATGCTCGACGACTCCATGGCGGATAGGTTTCCGCTGAAAATCCTCGTCGTTGAGGACAATGCGATCAACCGTAAGGTCGTGATAAAAATCTTGAGGAGCCTGGGTTATCAGCCCGAGGTCTCGGAGAATGGCCGGCAGTGTCTGGAGCGGATGGAGTCCGAATCCTTCGACATCGTGCTGATGGATATCCAGATGCCCGAGGTGGATGGATACGAGGCCACCGCTGCGCTCCGCACCCGCGGTGACTCCACATGGATCACCGCCTTGACCGCAGATGCCATGCCCGAGGATCCCATGCGTTGTCGCATCGCGGGAATGAACGACTATCTGAGCAAACCCATTCGCACAGATACGTTGCGCGCGGCCCTCGAGAGGTGCGCCATTTCCAGAAAAAAGTAGGTATTCCTGCCACGGAATATCCCGAATACCGAAAACCGCTTTCGCGAAACGGGTTCCCCGTTCCGCTACAGAGGAATCCATATTCGGGCGAATATCAGGCAGGGATCATATCCGATTCCAGCGAGGGGTAGTCGGTGTAGCCCTTCGGTCCCCGGGCATAGAATGTGCTGGAATCAGGGGGATTCAGCGGAGCCCCGAGGCGGAAGCGTTCCGGCAGATCCGGGTTTGCAATGAACGGAATCCCGAAGGCCACCGCGTCCGCTTCACCTGCGGCGAGCACTTGATTTCCTGTCTCGAACGTGAACTTCTCATTTGCCACATAGACTCCCCCGAAAGCCTTCTTGAGGCGGGGTCCGATCCTGCGGTCGCCCAGTGATTCGCGGACGCAGAGGAAGGCGATCCCCCGCTTGCCGAGTTCCTGCGCCGCATGGCTGAACGTCGTCAGCGGATCGGAGTCTCCCATGTCGTGCGCATCACCGCGGGGAGCCAGATGCATGCCGACGCGCGAGGCGCCCCAAACCGAGATCGCGGCATCGGCCACCTCGAGCATCAGCCGGGCCCGGTTCTCGATTGAGCCACCGTATTCATCCGTGCGTTGGTTCGTGGAATCCTGCAGAAACTGGTCGAGCAGATATCCGTTCGCGCCATGGATTTCGACTCCGTCAAATCCCGCCGCCTGAGCGTTGGCCGCTCCGGTCCGATAGGCTTCCACGATCCCGGGAATCTCCTCCGTGGCAAGCGCCCGCGGAGTGACAAACGGCGTGATCGGCCTCACCAGGCTCACATGACCCGCCGGAGTGACCGCGCTGGGTGCCACCGGCTGGTTTCCATCCAAAAAGATCGGATGCGATATCCGGCCGACGTGCCAGAGCTGCAGCAAAATATGCCCGCCCTTCTCATGAACCGCTTTGGTGATCAGCTTCCAGCCTTCGACCTGCTCTTTCGACCAAATTCCCGGCGTTTCTGCATATCCCACACCCATCGGCGTGACAGCAGTGGCTTCAGTCAGGATCAGCCCTGCTCCGGATCTTTGCCTGTAGTAATCCGCCATCAGAGAATTCGGAATACGCCCGGTGCCGGCACGGCTCCGTGTCAGGGGGGCCATAAAAATGCGGTTTGGAAGCTGCCACTCGCCGACGGTAATGGGATCGAACAGGGATTTTGGTATCATAGAATAATTGACTGGTTGGTTTTGGTATTGTTTGAGAAAAGCTAGGCAAGCACCGACTCGGCGTGAACCTGCAGCAGGCGGAAGAACTGAGCCTTCAACCCGAGGAGAGGAGCCGGGTTGTTTTGAATTTTCGCCTGGAGAAGGGTGCCCTGAAAGTGGGCGAAGAGTGCGAGCGCGGCCTCGCGCGGATCCCCGGGGTCGACAACTCCTTCGGTCGCGGCATCACGAACAGCCGACTCCAGATAGCGCACATAACGACTGACAATTTCCATCGTTTTGAGCCGGATTTTTTCATCCTGCGTGCTGAGTTCGGCTCCGAGGGTCAGCATCGGGCAACCACAGATTTTACCGTAAGAAGCCTTCTTCTCGACCTGACATTGCAAGGCGTTTTCACAAAATTGTCCGATCCGCTCAAGCGGAGGGGTCTGCGGGGAGAAAATGCGATCCAGACCGGGTTGTCTCGATTGCCAGTCAGCCTCGATCGCCGCAACGGTAAGATCGGATTTCGAGGGAAAGAAATGATAGAAACTGCCCTTCTTCACACTCGCCTGCCTGCAAATATCTTCCACGCTCACCGAACCGTAACTGCTTTCCGAG
>CAZRIL010000045.1:0-34955 GCA_964600115.1 uncultured Chthoniobacter sp.
CACCGTTTATACCATTGATCCCGAAGAATCCTGATGAACATCCACGAATACCAAGCGAAAGAACTCCTCGATAAATTCGGGGTCACAAATACACCCGGAGGCGTCGCTTCCACTCCGGAGGAAGCCGAAAAAGTTGCGAGATCCCTCGGCACGAACAACCTGGTGGTCAAAGCCCAGATCCATGCCGGAGGCCGCGGAAAAGGAACCTTCACCAATGGGTTCAAAGGTGGTGTTCACCTCTGCAAAACGGCGAACCAGGTCCGCGATATCGCCGAGCAAATGCTGGGCAAAACGCTCGTCACCCATCAAACCGGACCGGAGGGACGCGTCGTCAGGAAAGTTCTGGTCTCAAAATCCGTCGAAATCGCACGAGAGCTTTACATCGCAATTCTCATCGACCGGGCGATCTCCGCTCCCGTCATCGTCGCCAGCACCGAGGGCGGGGTCGATATCGAATCCGTGGCCGCCCGCAGCCCGGAAAAAATCATCCGCATGCCGGTCAATCCGCTCTACGGCCTGCTCCCGTATCAGACCCGCAAGCTGGCGAAGCTTCTGGGCATGGCCTCCGGCGAAATGCGCCTGGCCTGCAAACTCTTTGCCAGCCTTTACAAGCTGTTCATCCGGAGCGACTGCTCGATGGTTGAGGTGAATCCCCTCGTCGTCACGAAGGGCGGCGAGATCCTCGCGCTGGATGCCAAATTCAATTTCGACGACAACGCGCTCTTCCGCCACCCGGAGATCCGCGACTACCGCGATCTCGAGGAGGAGGACCCCCGCGAAGTTGAGGCCTCGAAGTCGAATCTCAGCTACATCGGGCTCGATGGAAACATCGCCTGCCTCGTCAACGGTGCCGGACTTGCCATGGCCACGATGGACATCATCAAGCACCACGGAGGCGAACCGGCCAACTTCCTCGATGTCGGCGGTGGTGCCACCGAGCAGCAGGTCACCGAGGCCTTCAAAATCCTCGTCTCGGACAAGCGCGTGAAGGCGATCCTTGTGAATATTTTCGGCGGCATCATGAAATGCGATATCATCGCCCAGGGGATCATTAATGCGGTCAAGGCCGTTCAACTTCCTGTCCCGTTGGTCGTCCGCCTGGAGGGCACAAACGTGGACGCCGGACGCAAGCTCCTGACCGAGTCGAAACTTCCGCTGATTGCTGCAACCGACATCGCCGACGCCGCCAAAAAAGTCGTCGCCGCGGTAAATAACGCCTGATCCTCATTCCAATTATCCCTTATCAAAATGGCCATTCTAGTTGACAAATCCACGCGCCTGCTCGTGCAGGGCATTACAGGAAAAGCCGGTGGGTTTCATGCCCGTTCCTGCATGGAATACGGCACCAATCTCGTCGCAGGCGTCACCCCCGCCCGTGGCGGCGAGGTCTTCGACGACAAAATCCCGGTCTTCGACACCGTGTTCGAAGCCCGCCAGCAAACCGGCTGCAACGCCACTATGATTTTCGTGCCGGCCGAATTCGCGGCGGACTCGATCATGGAAGCCGTGGACTCGGGCATCGAGCTTATCATCTGTATCACCGAGGGAATCCCTGTGGTCGACATGATGAGGGTCAAGGCCGGAATGGCGGGCAGCAAAAGCCGGCTCATCGGTCCGAACTGTCCAGGGATCATCACGCCAGGCCAATGCAAGATCGGCATCATGCCGGGCTATATTCACAAGCCGGGCAAGGTCGGGGTCGTCTCGCGATCCGGAACTCTGACCTACGAAGCAGTCTGGCAGCTCTCCAGCAGGGGCCACGGCCAGTCGACATGCGTGGGCATCGGCGGGGATCCGATCAATGGCACCTCCCATCTCGATGTCGTCAAAATGTTCAATGAGGATCCCGACACCGAAGCGATGATCCTGATCGGGGAGATCGGTGGAACAGCTGAGGAAGAGGCGGCGGCCTGGCTTGCGGCAAATTGCAAAAAGCCGGTCGCAGCATTCATTGCCGGCGCCACAGCTCCAGCAGGACGCCGTATGGGCCACGCCGGAGCCATCGTCAGCGGAGGCAAAGGGACGGCCGCCGGGAAGATTGAAGCGCTACAGGCTGCCGGCATAGAGGTTGCGGAGACCCCTGCCGACATGGCCGACGCTCTGATCCGTCGCATGGCGCGGGGTTGAGCGGTTTTTCAGCGGCCATGAGACGTTTGATCGGCCTTGCGCTTCTCCTGGCCCCGTTCATTGGCGTGGCCTCCGCGCAAAAGGTCCACATCGTCACGCGGAACATCGAGCCGTTCTCGTTCGAGAAGGACGGTCGCCGGATCGGCTACGCGGCCGAGCTGTGGGACAATGTCGCCCGCGAGTTGAAGCTCGATTACGACTTCAACACGGTCGGCAGCGCGAAGGAGATGGTCGCAGCGCTGGAAACCAAATCCGCCGAGGTCGCCGTGGGCGCGCTGAGCATCACGGCCGAGCGCGAGAAGGTCATCGACTTCTCCCAGCCGTTCTACGAATCCGGACTGCAGATTTTGATCTCGAAAAGGGCCGGCGGGCTCGCGGACTCGATCGCGGCGATGCTTCGAGGCCTCTTCACCTGGCAGCTCGTCGGGGGCCTTGCCGCGGCGATCCTCATCATGTTCGCCATCTCGCATCTGGTCTGGCTGTATGAGCATCCGGTCAACGAGGAGATGTGGCCGCGTTCGTATCTCGCGGGCATCGGCGAATCCTTCTGGTGGACGGTCAGCATCTTTCTGGTCGGAGGCGCGGACAACAAGGGGCCGGTTGGGATGGGGGGCCGCATCATCGCGACGATCTGGATGCTCGCGAGCGTCATCGCGGTGTCGCTCCTCACCGCCTCGCTGAGCGCGGTCCTCACTGTCAACACCCTCACTGGAGACATCAACGGGCCGAACGACCTGCCGGGAAAAAGTGTTGCGACGATCGTCGGAAGCACCGCCGAAACCTGGCTCGGGAAATTGGGCGCGGGCGGCGGACAAAAAGTCAGCGTGAAGGTCTTTCCCGACATCCCCTCCTGCCTCGATGTTCTCAAGAGCGGAAAAGTTCAGGCCGTCGTCTTCGACGCACCGATCCTCAAATACTACGTGAACAAGCTCGGGCCGGACGAATTCGCCCTGGTCGGGAATCTCTTCGAAAAGAACAATTACGGCTTCGGCCTCCAGCAGGACAGCCCGCTGCGGGAGCGCATCAACCAGGTCCTCCTCAACCTGAACGAAAACGGCGTGGCCGACGACCTCAAGAAGAAGTGGTTCGGCGAGGAGAATTGATCCCGGAGCCGGCGGGAATCCGCACTGGATTTTCCAGACGATCCGGATGAGGGTGGAGGCCTTATGACCTCCGCCACACGCACCGAATCCGACAGCCTCGGGGAAGTTCATGTTCCTGCGGACAAACTCTGGGGTGCGCAGACCCAGCGCTCGCTGGAACATTTTTCGATAGGCACCGACCTGATGCCCCGTGAGATGATCCCCGCTTACGCGATCCTGAAAAAAGCGGCCGCGCTCGTGAATCACCGCGAGGGACGCCTTCCCGACCAGGCTCTGGCCCTGATCGTCAAGGTTGCAGACGAAATCCTCGCCGGCGGGCATGCGGACCAGTTTCCGCTTCATGTGTGGATGACCGGCAGCGGCACGCAGTTCAACATGAATGTCAACGAGGTCTTCTCGAACCGCTGCTGCCAGCTTGCCGGCACGGAGATCGGCAGCAAGGCACCGGTCCATCCGAATGACCATGTGAACATGTCGCAGTCGTCAAACGATTCGTTTCCGTCGGCGATGTGCATAGCCGCCGCCACGGGTGCGCAGGCCCGTCTGATCCCGGCCGTCGTCGCGCTCCGCGACGCCATTACCGCCAAAGCCGTGGCTTGGAAGGATGTCGTGAAAATCGGGCGCACCCACCTGCAGGACGCCACCCCGCTAACTCTCGGACAGGAATTTTCCGGATACGCAGCCATGCTCGACGCCGACATCAACCGCATCCAGGCGGCGCTTCCGGATGTTTACGAGCTCGCGCTTGGTGGCACGGCTGTCGGCACCGGGCTCAACTGCCCTCCCGGCTTTGACGCGGCCGTTGCCGCGCAGATCGCAGAGCTGACCGGCCTGCCATTTGTGACCGCCCCCAACAAATTTGCAGCCCAGGGTGCGCACGACGCCCTGGTCCATCTGCACGGAGCCTTCCGGACACTCGCGGTGTCGCTTTTTAAAATTGCAAACGACATCCGCCTGCTCAGTTGCGGGCCGCGGTGCGGGTTGGGCGAAATTCTCATCCCGATGAACGAACCCGGATCATCCATCATGCCGGGCAAGGTCAATCCCACGCAATGCGAAGCCCTGGCCATGCTCACGGCGCAGGTGATGGCCAACGATGTGGCCGTCAGCATCGGAGGCTCTGGCGGATACCTGGAAATGAACGTCTATAAGCCGCTCCTCATCGCAAACATCTGCCAGTCCACACGCATTCTTGCTGACGGATGCACGAACTTCCGGAAGTTCCTCATCGAAGGCGCGGAGCCGGATCTGAAGCGCATCAAAATGTTCGTCGAACGCTCGCTGATGCTCGTCACCGCTCTCAGCCCGATCATCGGCTACGACAAGGCCTCGCACGTCGCGCACTACGCCCTCGACAATGACCTCGGGCTCCGCGAGGCGGCGCTCAAACTCGGATTCGTCTCGGCAGAGGAATACGACCGCGTCGTTGATCCCGCGAAAATGACTTCGCCCTACGTTGCCGCCTGAACGGCAATCATCCCGCTCCAACCCTCCGGACCTTCATGAGTCCCAAGGGAGCCGCCACGCCGATGGCGATCGCCAGCACCATGAGCAGGCAGGTGGCGCTGAGCGCCAGTGTCTCCGCGACCAGCGCGGGGGCGGCGGCTGATCCGGCGCTTACGATTTCAAAATAGCCGATGACGGCCCGGAAAGCATATGAGCCCGGGATCATGGCCACCACTCCCGGGAAAGCAAAAGCCGACGCCGGAGCACGGAAACAGCGGGCGAATCCGTGTGCAAGGAATCCCGCCGCGAGGGCACCGATCAAAGAGCCGCTCACGATGTCGAGACCGTGCTGGAGAAAGAACGTGCGCGTCGTGTGGCTGGCAACCCCACACAGGACACCCACCCAGGCGAGCCGGATGGGAACATTGAAAAGGAAGAGGTAGCCGAGCGCAGCAAGGGCGGAGAACACCGCGTCCTCCGCAAGTGGCGGCAGGTGCGAAGACTCGGCGACAGGAATCCGCACACCGGTGATCGCCGTGGCCGAGAACAGTCCGACGGCGATGGCCAGCGTGATCAGGACGCCAAATCCCAGGCGGGAGATCCCGATCGCCATGTGGTTCTTGATCATGTCCTGCACGCAATTCACAAGCGGAACGCCCGGGACGATGATCATGCCGGGCGCGACCAGGCAGAGTGCAGGCATGTCGCTCCACTTGAGCAGTACGGCCACTCCGCCGACAGCACCGCTGACAAGCGCTGCAAGGAATGCGACGAAGAAGACGTTCCACCCACGCCGCCCGGACTCCTGGCGCAGCCAGGTTCCTGCCGCGCCGGCGGCCAGGGCGACAAAAAATGTCGGCCAATCCCCGCCGAACAGCCTGCTGAGGCTGGCTGCCGTGAGGCTGAGCCCGGCCACGACAACCCACCTCCCGTAAATCGGGGGCTGACGTTCGATCTCCTCAAGCTTTGCGCGAACATCTCCGATTTTCATCGCGGCCCGCTCCAATTCGTCGAGCAGCGTTTCGACCGCCGCCACCGCCGCCATGTTGACATTCATCGTCGGCACCCGGTTCCCGGTTTTTGTCCGGAATTCCCCATCCATCCGGACCGTGAGAAGAAGCGCTTCATAGGTCACCAGAAGGTGCGCCTCGCACCCGAAGACCTTTGCGAACCGCTGCACGGAATCCTCCACAGTCTGGGTATCCGCGTTGTTTTGAAAAAGGATCCGCCCGACGGAGAGTGTCAAATGCGATACCTCCTCAAGGGTTACCTGTCCGGAAATCATGCGAAGACACACTGGCTACTCAGGAGCCCTTGAGCAAATCATTATCGGGAGCCGGCGACCTCACCCCAACAGCGGTCTCAGCTTCCCCGAGATCGGGATCTCGATGACGCTTGTTCCGGCAAATGCCAGTGCATTTTGAAACGCCGTCCGGATTTCCTCCGGCGTTTTGGCGAGGCACGCAGCCGCGCCGTAGCCTTTTCCAAGCGACACGATGTCGAGGCCCGGCAGGTCGAGCCCCGGAACGCCCGGGGTATTTTCCAGGACGGCAAACTCCTTGAGAATCGCATACTCCTCATTGCGCAGGACAATAAAGATGACATGCGCGCCCTCTTGGACGCCGGTATAGATGCTCTGCGGGGAATACTGAAACGATCCATCCCCGATCACGGCGACAACAGGGCGTTTCCGCCCGGTCTGTTTTTCGGCAAGCGCCAACCCGACCGCAGCGGGCATATCCCAGCCCAGACCGCCGGACGCAAAGGTGTAGAAGCTGTCCGGTTTCGTCGTCACAAACCTCCTCTGAAGTTCCGCGACATTCGAGGGGGATTCCTCAACAAGCACAAAGTCCTCCGGACAAAGAGGCGAGATGATCTCAAAGACCCTGTCGGCTGACAGCGGCGGTTCGTCAGTGGTCTGAGGTCCCGGGCGATCGCCGGGTTTTGCCATCCCCGCTCCCTCCCGCTGCGTGACGAGCGGAAGGATGCTTTGCAGGAAGAGCCCGCTGTCGGAAACCAGGCTGTCACCGACCGGTGCCTTGGCCGACATACCCGGATCGTCGGTGACATGCAGGAGCCTCGCTCCGACCGGCAGGTAAGCCCCCGGCACGTAAGGATAATACCGGAACACCGGAGCCCCGATGACGATGATCAGGTCGTGGCCAGCCAGGCGCTCGGATATCGGCCCGATGGCCGCCGGAAGGGCGCCGGCATACAACGCGTGATTCTCGGGAAATGGCGTGCGCTCCGAGAATGGTGCCGCCCAAACCTTCGCAGCGAGCTTCTCAGCAAATTGAATACCATCCGCCCATGCCTTGCTCCGTGCGATGTCGGAGCCGTAGACCAAAACGGGGTTTTTGCTCTCACTGATAATCTTGGCAAACTCCCCCACCCGCTCCGGGTCCGGTCCGGTCCGCCGGCTGACCGTCCGGAAGACGTCCACCTCCTCCATCTCCTTGTCCCAGTCGTCCATCGGCAGGGACAAAAACACCGGGCCCGCCGGCTGCTGGACCGCCGTGGCATAGGCGCGCATGAACGCCGCAGGCACATCCCCGGCTCTCGCCGGCTCGTAGCTCCACTTCACCCATGGCCGAGGCATGTTGATGGCCTCGATGTTGGTGAGGAGAGGTTCCAATAGCAGCATCTCCCGCGTCTGCTGGCCGGCTGTGATGATGAGCGGCGTCTTGTTCTGGTAGGCGGTCAGGAGACACCCCATCGCATTTCCAAGGCCGGCCCCCGTATGCACGTTCACGATCACCGGCTTCCCCAGCCCCTGCGAAAGCCCGTCCGCGATCCCGACCACACTCGCCTCCTGCAACGCCATCACATACTGAAAATCTTCCGGAAAGTTTTTGAGGAACGTTTCCTCGGTGGACCCCGGGTTGCCGACAAACGTGGTCAGGCCAAGCTTGCGGAGAAGATCGAATGTGATGTCTTTGACAGTTCTCATGGCCCATCTCTGGCGTGTGTCCGAGCGCGCGTCAACCCTCTTCGACTCGTGGTTTCCTCCACACGAATTCCATTGAAAAAGCGCCGCCCGCGTTTGTGCGGATAATTTCCCTTTAAAGTGCTTGCCCTGCCGAACAACCCGTTGAAGGATGCGCGCAATGTCACCGGCACCCAAGGACACCCGCCGTCGAAACAAATTGGAACGCATGCGCCGCGTTGGCAAACTAGCCAACGGCAAGTTTGTTTCCGCCAAATCCGTGCCCGAGGTTCTCAAACGCATCATCGAGCCGGGCGACATCCTTTGCCTCGAGGGCGACAACCAGAAGCAGGCGGACTTTTTGGCGAACCAGTTGGCGACGCTCACGAAGAAAGATCTGCGGGACATCCACCTCGTGATGTCGTGCCTCACGTTGCCAGCCCACATTGAGTTGTTTAAGAAGGGCCTCATCCGGCAGGTCGATTTTTGCTACGCCGGACCTCAGGGCACCGCGGTGGCGGACCTGCTGTCGGAAGGAAAATTCCCCGTCGGTGCCATCCATACCTACAACGAGCTCTACTCGCGTTATTACGTCGACCTCATGCCGCGTGTCGCCCTCATCGCGGCCGTGCAGGCGGATCGCCAGGGAAATCTATTTCTCGCGGCAAATACCGAGGAGACGCCTGCCATTGTCGAGCCGACGGCATTTTCGGATGGCATCGTTTTTGCGCAGGTGAACGAGATCGTGGACAAGCTTCCGCGCATCGACATTCCGGCCGACCAGGTGGATTTCGTTGTTGAGGCCCCATACCCGATGCACCTCACGGCACTCTTCACGAGGGATCCGGCGGCAATCACCGACGTGCAGATCCTCATGGGGATGATCGCGATTCGCGGCATTTACGAAAAATACGAGGTGCAGTCACTGAATCACGGGGTCGGGTTCAACACCGCCGCCATCGAACTACTGCTGCCGACGTATGGAGAAGAGCTCGGGCTGAAAGGGAAGATCTGCAAATACTGGATGGTCAACCCGCTGCCAACCATGATTCCGGCCATCGAGTCGGGATGGGTCAAGAGCGTGTTCTCTGTCGGCGGCGAGGTTGGAATGGAACGCTACACCGCCGCGCGTTCGGATATTTACTTCACGGGCCGGGACGGAAGCTTTCACTCGAACCGTCCGATGGGCCAGCTTGCCGGACACTATGGCCTCGACATGTTCATCGGTGCCACTCTGCAAATCGACGTGAACGGCAATTCTTCCACCGTTTCAAAAAAACGGATCACTGGATTCGGTGGGGCCCCGAACATGGGCTGCCAGGCGCCTGGACGCCGCCATCCGACCAAAGCCTGGCTGCAAGTCGGTGCCGAAGCGAACCCAGGGCCTGGATCAATCCCCGGACGCAAGCTCGTCGTCCAGCTTGCCGAAACCTTCCAGTCCGGACGGGTGCCGACCTTTGTTGAAGAACTCGATGCCCAGGATCCCGCCATCAAAAAAGCGATGCACGGGGTCGCTCCGGTCATGATTTATGGAGACGACGTCACGCATATCGTCACCGAGGAAGGCATCGCCAACCTCGCCGCGTGCCGGTCCATCGAGGAACGCCGGGCCGCGATCCGCGGCGTTGCCGGCTACACGCCGGTCGGCTTGAAGCGCAACAAGCGTGAAACACAAGCCCTCCGCGCTCGCGGCATCATCCAACTGCCGGAAGATGTCGGCGTCTCGCCTTCGGATGTGAGCCGCAGCCTTCTCGCCGCGCAGGACGTCAAGGGGCTTGTCCGCTGGTCCGGCGGACTCTACGACCCGCCCGCGCAATTCGTGGACTGGTAACCATCAATTCCCATGGAAAAATTCGAAAAAGCCTTTTCCTCTAAACCTATTGCCTGGCCTCGCGGCAAACAATGGGCGCTCGCCGGCGTGGTCGGGTCGGGCAATCTGGAAGTTCTGGTCGAGCGCAGCCCGAAAACACCGGACAAGATGGAGTGCGCCGTTCAGTCCTCGATTCCCGGCTACAAGGACTCCTGGCTCGCGGCCCTCGGCGATTTTGCTGCGAACTACCCGGTCGGCGGCACCAAGGTCACGATCCACGATCAGGGAGCCGACCCGATCGTCGTCACTTTCCGCCTGCGACAGGCCTACGACCACCTCCTCAAGAAAACGCCATGAGCAGCGCACAACTTTTTCACGAACAGACCGCTCGCCAACGCCTCGCCTCGCTCGTCGACCCGGGCTCGTTCACCGAGTTCCTGCCGCCGCCGGCGCGTGTGATGAGCCCGTATCTTCCACAGCTCGATATTCCGGTTTCGTTCGACGACGGCCTCGTTATCGGGCGCGCAAAGATCGGCGGAACGCCAGTCTATCTCGCCGCACAGGTAGGACAATTTGTCGGCGGCGCGGTCGGCGAAGTCCACGGAGCCAAGCTCACCGGAATCATCAAAGCCGCTGCCCGCGACAGCATTCCCTGCGTCTTTATTGCCGAAAGCGGCGGGGTCCGCCTGCACGAAGGCTCCTCGGGGGAAATCGCGATCTCCGAGGCGATGCGCGCGGTCTTCGAATGCCGCGCCAAGCGCGTGCCGACGATCGCCGTCATCGGGGCCGACATCGGGGCCTACGGCGGCATGGGAATTCTCACCACCTGCTGCGACTTCCGCATCATGACCGAGCACGGGAGGCTGGGGATCTCCGGCCCGATCGTCATTGAAAAATGGATGGGCAAAAAGGCCTACGATTCCGCGAACCGCGCGCTCGTCTGGAAGACCAGCGGCGGGAAAACCAAGTATCTCCTCGGCGATGCCGATCTCCTCGCCGAAGACGATGCCGCCTCGGTCGGTGCCGCGATCAAAAAGCTCCTCGCTAAATCCGCGCCGCTCACGATCAAAAGCGTCAAAGCCCGACAGCAGGAACTCGAAAAGCGCTTGAGCAAATTTGGCAAGACCACCGACCCGGATGCGATCTGGAAGGCGCTCGGCATCGCCGACGTCGTCAAGGCCTCGCTCGCAACCGCAACCGAATTCGCCGCCCTAGCGAAAAAGAAATGAAAAACCTCCTTGAGAAATTTTTTGGCAAGTCGGCGAAGGGCATCGTCGTCAAAGACAAGCTCATGACCGGCTATGCAGAGGCCGGCGGGCAGGAAGTCTGTGTCTTCGGCACGTGCGACGGCACCTACATCGACAACGCCGCCGCGCTCCGGCTCGCGGCCCACGTGATCGACTGCATCGAAAACCACCGCAAGGCCCCCATCGTCATGCTCGTGGACAGCGCCGGCCAGGAACCGAACCGCACGGCCGAGATGCTCGGGCTGGCCAGCTATTTCGGCCACCTTCTGAGCTGCCTCCAGCTCGCCCGCCAAAACGGACACAAGCTCATCACCGTCGCCACGGGAAAAGCCATCGGCGGTGCATTCATCTGCTATGGTATGTTCGGCGACCGGATCGACGCGCTCGCATCCGCCAGCGTCGGCCTCATGCCGATCGAGGCGATGTCCGCTGTCACCAAGATCCCGGTGCCGGTTCTCACTAAACTTTCCAAGACCATGCCCTCGCTCGAATTCGGCGCCAAGCCGTTCGCACTCCTCGGCGGCGTTGAGGAAGTCTGGTCGGACAAGGATGACTTCCCCGCGAAGCTCGCCGCCGCAATTGCCTCTTCCACCACGGATGACAACCGGGCCGCGCTCGGCAAAAAGCGCGGCGGCCGCATGCTCGCCCTCGACGTCCGGGACCGCGTGCTCGCCGAGTCGGCGAAGTAACCAAAAGGCGGCTTTATGTCGACCGCCCGGATCTCTGTTCTGACAGACACCCGGATTTCGCAAAACCCGGGAACTCCGCGGCCCTTTGGCGCCTCCTTCCCGTCGGATATCACCCCGGATCGGATGCTATCCAAACTTGGTTAATTCCGTGTCCGGCGCTGGCTGGTTTAAACACGATAAACAGCATCGGGCATTGAGCTTGCCGCAAACTACAGCTCGAATATCCCAACTGCTCTTTCATCAATTCTCGGCGAAAGCGCATCACAATTGACGCTTTCCATTTTGTCTGCGTAAAGCCATCTTTTCTCGGCCATTGAAATTCCTCATTCCGCTTTTGTTTGCAGCCGCCATGCTTCTTTCAGGTTGTTGGGTAAGGCTTCCTTCACATGGCCCGGAAGCGATCAACCGCTTGGTAGGAACGTCTGTCACTGCAACAAAAGTCATTTATATATTTGATTCTGGCGATGGCTCCAGGTTCGGAACGTCTGAACGACAACCAGGGTTTAATGCTAGCGTTCCCGTCCGCACAAAGCTTAAAGTTTCTTCTATCGTTTCACGTCGCAAGCCGTCTGGATTGATTTATTATGCGGTGCTCCACCCGGCATCATCCGACCTGCCCTCTTTCGACTACATCATCGGATTCGGACGGGCTCCTCTTCCGGTAACGGATTCATCACTTTCTTGGAGTGGATTGGCCGAAGGCACCAGACGTTAGGCTACCGCAACCACAATGAATCGTTTTCTTGATATCGTTCTAGTCATAATTCTATTTTGCGTAGGAGCCATCTTCGCAGCGCTCGGGTATTCGATTCTCCACTCCGTCATTGGATTTATTTTTATCCAGTGGCGTGTCTGGACATTAATCGGAAGTGGTTCTCTATTGGCACTTTCAGCAGTCGGAGTTCTAAATGGAATAAGGTATTCTTTCTCAGTTTGTATCATTTCCCTGTCCAGCATGTTTCTGGCACTTATTCCACGGTCATTTGATCTATCAGATTTCATTGTTCCCACGATCCTCACTCTCTTATTGGCCGTTACTATTTGGCGTAGCCTCAGCCGAGTGTCGCGTTTCCATTTACTACGGCAGCCACAAAAAACGGCCTAATGTTGCAGATGCGCTGATGGCCCGTAACTTGCTCTAAACATCACTCGTCGAACCGTCCAATTGCGGCAGGTAAAGCTGCTGATCCGGCCTCGTTCTGCAGAAAATATGAATCTTCTGCGAACGCTCACCTCGGCTCTCATTGGCTGCCTGCTTCTTGGGTCGTGCTCACGGGATCCCGCTGTCGTCATTGTCGATGGCGATCAGAAACTCGCGAAAATCACGTTCAAGAGTGCCCATGCCTTTTTGGGCGAGTATGACCGCGAGATAACCCTGTCCTCGGGAGGGAAAAGCCGCACATGGCTGTATCCGCCTGATACGGGCGGCGACACACCAATTGTGGTTTCGCGCCACAAAGATCAGGAGGGTGACTTCTTGCGGTTCCAGGGGGGAATCTACACGCTCGTCTTTAACCTGAAGACCCTGGACTATGCCAAAGGCTCGGATCGTCCGGAGAATGAAATTTACACAGGCAAGTATACAGGCCCGCCGCTCCCTCCCGTTTCTGGTTCATGGACGATCAACCGTGACTTTCAGATCATCAAATAACTGCCGGCCACAGCGTTGATCCAATACAACACGCCAACGCCAACCATGAATACGATCACTTTACCCCAAGGTGGTCACAGGTTACGCTGGACGTCGGTGGAAATATGAAAAACCTTCTATTGGGCCTTTCATCAATTCTCTTGGCCAGTCCGTATCTGCTGGCGGGACCAAGAGAAGACGAGAGGAGTATTTTGACCTGCCGGGGTAAGGTTGCCGAATATCGAATGAATGGCGGTCACTTCAACTATGGGCGGGAGCGCCCATGCGAGTGGTTTGACATCGTTTCGATCGAGATCCTGAGTCCAAAGGAGTGGAAGGGCCGCATTCTGGAGGTGCACGCTCAAGAGCTCGACAGCAACAGTCCCCTTAGGCAGAAAGAACGACGAATCACATTCCGGATCGCCAGGATATACCTTGCGAAGGAATATTCGAATCCAGACGGGACGACCAACACGCACATCCCTGGAAATGGTGCCTTGGAGATTATTGAAGAATAGCGAACAATCGCATACAGCCCACCACGCTTCGCCCGGCGGATGAGGCGCGACGTCAAGCCCGTGAGAAAATGATACTCAGACGAAAGACCAAGCCGACACTCACGGCCGTGGAGATGATTCACGGTGAAACTCTCGAGTTCCTGCTCCTCGATGGTCGTCTTGTGTTGATCGAACTGGTCGATACCAAGGCCGAAATCGTCCACACAACTTTGCGGGAGTCCGGCCGGGAGGAACCCGGAGCAACCACGGTCTACCGGTTCCGGGCGGATTTGCGGATCGATGGCGAGGATGTGCGCCTGGAGCGCGAGGTGGGAACGCAGCGCAGCTTCTATGAACCGTGGATCGTCGGAGGTATCCGCATCTGGCTCGATGCGGTGGATGACCTTTTCGAGTTCATGCGCGAGACGCACGGCCCCTGTCGCCTGCAGGAGAACTGCGCCCACCACGCTCCTCCGCGCCGTCACGCAAGGCTTTCAGTGCAGGATGCCTCCGGTCGAGTCTGCCCGGAGCTCGTGCATCCCTGGTGCCCTCTTCCCGAAGGCGGACTGCGGATCGAACAATGCTACCGTGGCGAAGACTGCTGGCTGGGGGCTTACGACGGAGCATCCGCACACGGCGGATTGGACATCAACCATCCCCAAGGCACGCCGCTCTTCGTACCCTTCGACCTCGATACCCACTTTCTCTATAATTCGACGGAAATGGGACACAATAACAACCGTTGGCGCGGCATACGCCAGTGGGACGACGGGACAGTTTGGATTCTCACGAGCTGCCACATGACCCGCCTGACAGTTCCCGAGCACACGTCGCTGCGGGCCGGCACGCAGTATGCAGAAGGGGCAGGTGTCTGGGTCGGCGATGCGGAACACAGTCATTTCGGCTTTGCGGTGCTCGATCACGGCGAACTAATCCGGCTCGATCCGTGGATTCTCTTCTGGCAGATGTATGAAGACCAAACGGCCAGCAGGACGGCTGGAGGCACCGCTTGACAGGGCGCCTCAGCCGCTCTGTTCTCTGGATCCTGCACGAGCAAGATCATCGGGGGCGCCGGACGCAAACGCAGACAAATTTTATGCACAATATTCCAAACCAAAACCTGACTATTCCACTCGAGCCCCGGGATATTCCGGGGCTAATTTCCTTCTGGAATTTCGAGAAATCGGGGACCCGTTTTGTGGCGCAGCAGGGTGAGCCCTACTGCCTGCAGTCACAATCAGGCCGCTTGGAAGTCGTCGAAGAGCACGGCTGCTACGGAGGCGCGGCTCTGGTGATCCAGGAGGGGCAATGGCTCTCGATTCCCCGGCGGGAGTGCCCCCGGCTGGACATCCATGGAAAAGACGGACATCTGACCGTTGTGGCCTGGATCAACCGCGGCAAGGTCCGGGAGAACCATTGCGAGTTCATCGCCGGCCAATGGAATGAGACGAACAAGGGGCGACAATACGGACTGTTCATCAATATCAGTGTTTGGGGAGCAAACGACCGGATTTTCGGCCACCTGTCCAACGTTGGCGGTCCCACTCCCGGCTACAAATACTGCATGGATGGACCAATGGGAGGGACTGAAATCGCCCGCGATCAATGGATGGTTGCCGGAATGAGTTATGATGGACAAGCCGGCTATGCCTGGCTCAACGGCAGGCTCGATGCAGGATCGGGCCTCAATCCCTATCTACTGGCCGGCGGCCTTCACGACGGCGGCGGGAACGGTTCCGATTTTACCGTCGGGGCGGTGAATCGATCCGGGGAGATCGGCAATTTCTTCACCGGCCGGATCGCGGCCCTCGCCGTGTATTCCCGCGCACTGACTCCGGCCGAGATGTTTGTCTTGAGCCGGTAATATCAGGCCATTCCTTTCAAACGCCGGTTCCTACTTCTGAGCCAGTTCGTAGGGGATCGCGGGCAAGAGGCCCATCGACCACCGTTTTTCGGATTGGTTTTTGTCTTCAGCTGCCGCCGCCTTGCCTGCGCTCAACTCGACGATCAGGTTGCCTTGCGACCCCGGCTTCGCCTTGTTGGGATCCGCCCGGAACACAATTTCCACCCCGTCCTGAGCCGGCAAAACCTGGTCGATCGAAATCCCCTCGGGCGGGTTCTTCAGCTCCGCACGCACGCGGCTTTTGTCATAATTCTTCGGGATCGGAACCTTGGCCGTCCCGGTGGCATCAAGCGGAATCCTGACTGTTCCTTCCGTCATCTGCAGTGGTTTCCTTGGCGGACGATCGGGCAGCGGGTAGGCCAGGAGTTCCGGTGCGGGAACCAGATGATGATAAATAAACGCCTGTAGCATGTCATCGGCGGCCTCTGCGATCCGCGAAACTTTCGAGCCGGCGATATCCGCCGTTCCAGTGATTTTCAAGGGCACCGGCATCCCCTTGGCCGCCTCGGGAAATGTTACCGTGGCGACAACCGAATCGCTTCCCGGCGGAATCCTTCCGCCTGAGATCCGGAATCCTTCGGAATCCGCTGCCAGATCGATCCCGCCGCTGAACCCGTCTTTCCGCATCGCGTAGATGGTCACGGGGACGGTCGCTCCGGGGGCTCCGCTGATTGCGGAGGGGACCACGCGAAGCGAAAAGCCGGGGTGCGGGCGGTCGCACCGCAGCCGGTATCCATAACCGGGGCCGCCCTGGCGCTGGGCGTCGCTCACATAGACATAATAGATCCCGTCCGATGGCGGCGTGAAATCGATCCGGGAATCCGCGTGATGCGTGAGGAGACCGCTTTCCCTGTCATCGAGGTCATCGTTGATTCCGAGTTGCTTCCCCTTGGCGTCGGTGATCCGGAGCAGGGAGTCCAGGGGCGAGTTAAGCCGGCGGGCAACAACTTCCAGAACCACCGGCGATCCTTTTGTGCATTTGATGGCGAAAACATCCACATCACCAGGTTGGTCGATCCGGCCGTTGATGGTTGAAGGGACCGTGCCCGGAAACGCATGCGCCGGATCGTTGTCGGGCTCGACAGCCAGAAGCTCCGCGATTTCTCCGCGCGCGAATGAGACATCCATCGTTGCAAAACCGTTCTTCAAAGAAGGCGGGCTCTGGATGCCCTCGCCGGCCGGAACCGGGAAAGAGACAAACCGCCGCGGAAGATTCCAGCCGAAGACTTCCACCCTGGCTTCAGATCCCGATAGCCCGCCCAGCGGAAAGATTCCGGTCACGAACGGGATTTTGCCGGCCGTGATCCGATAAATAAAATCCTCACGTCCGCGGAAGATGGCGTCGCGGATCTGGAGGGTGTAGTCTCCGGTTTCCTTGACCTCAAATGCCAGCACGGGATCCTGTGCGAAGCGGAATGACTGGGCGGATGCCAGGGGAGTCCCAGCGGAATCCTGAATCGTCATGACGGGCTCGAACCATCCCGGCACCGCGTCTGCAAGGTAGGGGATCAGGTCGCGTGCCTGCGCGACAAAGACAAGGTGCTCGCCGCTGACCGCGTGAAAAATATAGCGGTCGGTCTGCCCGGGGAGGATCTGTCCGTTCAGAATCACCGGGAACTGGATCTTTGGAGGGGTGGGTGGAGGCGCTTCCGTCGAGCCCGGCTCGCTGGCTTCGGGAAGGTCCCCGATCAACAGGGAAACGGGATTGGTGATCCCGCTTTTGCCGAAGAGGCGGAGCGTGTGCGGACCTTTGGGGGCCTCAGGAGAAATCTCAAGCCGGAGCGTGACCGTCTCGGCGAGTTGCTTGTTGTCCTGCCGCTTCGGATCGCCCTTTTGTTTTTGCATGATGCGGAACAGACGGATCTCCTCTTCCGTGGCACCCGCTTCCTGAAGGACCGGCGTGATGTCCGCCTCCTTACCCTTCCGGCCCTTGTTGGGTTCCATCGCCATGGATTCCATCTCCTGCTTGCGGTGCTCGACCAGCGTCTCCCGGAACTCGTTGAATCGTTTTTGCGGCAGAGGCTTGCTGTAGCCGGTGACCGTGACGCTGACTCCCCCGCCAGAAACCTCGCCGGCTGTGATCCCCTCCAAAAACTGCCCGCCCACTGTAACATCAACAGTAGTGCCCTGTTTGCCTCCGGCCGGGTAAGCGTAGGCGATATCGGGATCCCGGGATTGCTGCGCCTGGCAGATCCCGGCGAAAATAATAAGAATGCACACAATGACACCCCACCCGAATCCGCAAAAACCGGGGAGAACGGGCGTCCCGCCCGTTTCGACATTGGCAATAGCGGTCCAAAAAGCGCCTGCTCGGGCGGGCCGCCCATGCTCCCGGTGGAAGGAATCCACCAGAAGTCGCTTCGGAAAATGAACGCCCCTCTTCACATGATCTCCTTCAGCCGTCCCCCCGATTTGATATTCCCCGTGATCTTTGGGGTGAGGCGCACCGCATCATCATCCGTGCGCGGGAAGGTGGCGTCCGGATCGATTCCGAGCAGCTCATACATGCTCGCCGTTAGATCCCATGGGTAAACCGGCCGGTCGGCCACGGCTTCGCCCCGCGCATCCGAGGCGCCAACAACGTGACCGCCCCGGAATCCGCCGCCGGCGATCAGCGTCGAGAAAACTTTCCCGTAGTGGCTGCGCCCGCCATTCCACGGAGCCTCCCACTGAACCCGCGGAGTCCGGCCAAACTCGCCTCCGCACCAGACGATCGTGCTGTCGAGCAGCCCGTGATCTGCGAGGTCCTTCAGGAGAGTTGCGAGTCCCTGATCGAGTTCCGGCAGCTTGCGATTCATCGTCTGGAAGTGCTGTTTGTGGGTATCCCAGCCTTTGTAATTGATGGTGATATATTTTGCACCGCGCTCCACCAGACGCCGTGCAGCGAGGCAGGACTGGCCGAACGTATTGCGTCCATAGCTGTTCCGGAGATCCTCGCTCTCCTTGGACAAATCGAAGACCTCTGCCCCCTCGCCCAGGATCATGTCGTAGGCCGCACTGCCGCAGTTGCGGTATTCGGCGAAGGCCGGGTCGCTCTCAAACTGGCTTCCCAGGGTATCCAGCTTTCCAAGCAGTTCGCGGCGGAGCTTCTGATGTTCCGGAGTGATCCCCTCCGCGACGATCCCTTCGACGGCAAAAGGCGTTTTGGCGGGATCTCCTCCCGTGGCAAATGGCTTGTAGCGCGGTCCAAGGAACCCGGCCTCAGAGAAGCGCCCCTGCGGCTCGGTAAGCACAATGTAAGGGGGAAGGAGACCTTTGTATCCGGCATCGTATCCTTTGAAGAGCGACACCACCGCGCCCATGGATGGATAGACAAGGCGTTCCCCATCGGTATGTCCCGTCTGCACCATGTAGGCAGCGGTCTCGTGGCCGTTGTTCTCGTGGGTCATGCTCCGGATCAGGGAGAACTTGTCGGCCTGCTGGGCGAGGTTCGGGAGGAGCTTTCCGATTTGAATTCCATCCACGTTTGTCGAAATCGCCTCGTTGAGTGGACCGCAGAAGTCGTGGCCGGCGGCGGGTTTGGGATCAAAGGTGTCGATGTGGCACGGCCCGCCCCAGAGCCAGATTTGGATCACCGCCTGCGCCTTGGCCAGTGGTTTCTGCACAACAGACTCCAACGAAAACCCGGTCTTCCCGCCGAGCAACATGGCTGCGGTGGTCATGAAGCTGTATCGGAAAAGCGCGCGCCGCGAGAGGCCGGTGGAGGGGAGAATGATGGATTTCATATTTTCAGTGGCGGTAGAGGAATTCCGGGCTGTTCACGAGCGCCCAGGCGACGTCGTTGAGCTTCTGCTGTTTGCCAGAAGTCGCGGGCGGCTCGTAGGCTGCGATGGCGGCCAGCTCGCCGCCCGTGGGATATCGCGAGAGAATCGTGAGGTAAAGAAGCGAGACCGCTTCGGGTTGGCCCGGCGCAGATTGGATGAGGTCCTTGAGCTTCCGGCTGCCGTTGATTTTGGAAAGGATGTGCTTCGAGTTGAGGAGACTCAGCCGCTGCGAGGCTGTGATGTTGACGCCGCGCTCGGTGAGCAGGCCCGTGTCCCTCGGCGGACGTCCGAAAAGCTCCAGAAAGGAACTGGTGATACTGCCGTCCGGAACAGCAATCGAGCGGATATCGTCGGGAAGAAACGTGAACGGCTCCGGAATCATGCTCATGTATTGTTCCTTGCTCCCGGTGATCCGGTTGATGGCGTCGATGAGGACTTCCGCCTCAAGGCGGCGCACCGGATAGGAGGCCAGATCTGCCGCGCTTCGGGGCTTCCCGTCCGGCGGAATCGGCGAGAGCTGATAGGTGTCCGAGTTCAGGATAATCCGGAGGAGCTGTTTGGTGTCATACTTGGCAGATTGGTATTGCTTCGCGAGCCAGGTCAGGAGTTCCGGGTTCGATGGAGGGTTGTCCGGTCGGATATCGTCCGGTTCGTGAACAATGCCCCTCCCGAAAAGCCAGAACCAGATGCGGTTGGCGGCATTTTTTGCAAAGGGGGAATTTGCGGAAAAAACAAGCCACTGCGCGAAGGCTTCACGAGGATCTCTGTCCGCAGGAAGCGCGACAGGTGTGCCATCCGGAAGCCGTCCGGTCGCGGATGGGGAGGCTTCATCGGACGGCGGCTTGAAGCAAACGATCTCCTCCTTCCATTCCCCGGTTTTTTTGAATCCGACCCGCGAGAAAAACCGGGCGAGGTCGGCTCGCTTTTCCGGGGTCCATTTGGAAATCCGTTCTCCCATGAAGGTGAGCGCGGCGGCAGCAGCCAGCGCTTCCGGTTCCCTGCTGCCGGCGGAACGGAGAAAATTGACGGGCGGGTTGCGGAAGTTGCTTCCCTCGGATGTGAGCAGGTGGTGCGCGAACTCCGAATACGGCATGTTCTGCCGGAGACTGGTGCGGATCCACGCATCGTAGGCCTGCGCGGCATTCGGCCAGAGGTTGACCGGAAACTCGGATTTGACCCGCAGGACATCCCCCCATTTCATTCCCCAGTAGTCGGCAAATTCCGGGCGTTCCAGAAGGCGGTTGATGAGGGTTTCCCGCTTGCCGGGTGCTTTGTCCTTCAGAAATTCCACGACCTCCTCGCGTGTCGGAAGGGTTCCGATGGTATCGAGGAAAACCCTCCTCACAAAAACCTCATCCGAGCAGATTCCGGTCCGCGGAATGCCCGCGGCTTTCTGCCTGTTGGAGACGAGACTGTCCAGAGCAGCTGAGAGAGCGGGAGGCCGCTGCTTCTGAGAATCCGCCTCGTAGGGTCCAATAGCCGGACGCATCGCAGCCGGACAGGCCGCGATTCCGATCAGAATCAGGACGGATGCTCGCAGTAACATGCTTCTCACAAGGGAATTCCAGCATGGATTTTCTGGAAAAACATCCATGCCAGAGGATTTAACACCGATCGCGACAGTATGTTTCGTAAATCGTGCAACTTTCCGCAACAGTTTGGGTTAGATCTTCACCACATGTCGGATTCTACAGCCTCAGCCTCCCTGCACCACAAAACAATCGAGCATACCGGATGGGTCGAGTCACAAGTGACGATGGACGGACCTGTCAGTTCGGACGATCTCCGGCAGGCGCTCGGTGAGTTGCCAGCAGGACCCGAATCCACCGTGATCGGCATGGACCTTTTCGGGACAGAGGCCGAAATCGCCGGGATGGAGGCGATCGTGAAGCAAGCCGGGATCCTGGCGCCACTCACATCTGTCATTTCCTCGGCTCCGGGCCGTGGAGGGATGCAGTTCGCCGCCGCCACCGGGATTGAGCCCGTGCCGATTGTTCTGCGCGACAGAATTTCCGGCTATCTTATCGAGGGCCCCGGAACCAGGCACTGCTTTCTCGGCGGGCTCCTGCCGGGTAACCCGGGAGCTTCGCGTGAGGATCAAACCCGCGAATTGTTCAGCACGATCGAGGAGGCGCTGGCATCCGCGGGAATGAGTTTCGAACACGTCGTCCGCACCTGGTTTTACAACAAGGACATCCTGGATTGGTATGGCGAATTCAACAGTGTCCGCACGGAGTTTTTCCGGCACCACGCGATCCGGAGAATGCCGGCGAGCACGGGCATCGGGGCGCGCAATCCCGCAGGCGCGGCTCTGACTGGAAAGGCGGCTGCCCTGAAATCCGGTCCGGGCGAAACCCTGATCCAAGCCATCTGCTCCCCGCTGCAATGCGACGCCTTCGCGTATGGAAGCGCATTCAGCCGCGCGCTCGAAGTCTCGGATTCCTGCTCCCGCCTCCTCTATATCTCCGGCACGGCAAGCATCGAACCCGGCGGTCGCAGCGTCCATGAGGGCGATCCGGCCGCACAGATCGAGCTGACGATGAATGTCGTGCGCGCAATTCTGGATGAGGCCGGCCTGCGGTTCGAGGATACCACCCGCGCCATCGCTTACTTCCGCGATCCCTCGCACATTCCGCTCTGGGAAGCCTACTGTCGCAACCTGCCGCCGCTGCCAGTCGTTATTCTCGGCTGCCACGTGTGCCGCGACGATCTGCTTTTCGAGATCGAGCTCGACGCGACATCCCCCGAAGCCCAGCCGGCATAAGTTCAGGGGGAAGCCTGCGGACGATTCGCGGAATGCTTTCCAAGCAGGCGGTTCAAACGGGCGTAGATGTCGGGTGGAATGTAATGGTGCAGGCGATATGACGGACCAACCGCCTCGATCTCCTGACAGCCCAGCCCGATCAGCGCGAAAAAGGTGGATTCCTTTTCCTTCCAGACAACCAGAAAATCGGGGTGAAACCTTCCGCAAGGATCCTGTCCGCCACCGGGCGAGAAGGGATTTCCCGGGTTGAAAATCGCGCGGAGTTCCGCGAGCCCGGTCTCATCGAGCTCCAGAGGTTTTTTGTAAAAGCTCCCTCCCCCGAATCGCATCACGTCTTCCCGCACGTTTTCTTTGGCAAACAACACGGATTCCGTTTTGGGATCGGGCAGGCCCTCAAAAAGCTGAAGATCGACAATCGCGGAAACGGATTTCCGGAAGGAGTCGGCATCCGACCCGCCGAAGAACCCCGCGAGGGGGCGCACCGAGGCGGCGGCTGATTCCCCTGCGCGCGAATCCGCTTCGCCAGCCTGCGACAGGGAAACGCCAGCCAGGAGCAGGACACTGACCGCAATTTGCTTCATGGCGCTGGGGATCCGATTTTTTCGAGCAGGCGGGGGATCGCGACGTGACGAAGAATCAGGCCCTGGATGCGATCGATTTTTTCGGTGTCGCCGGGCAGCGTCTTGACCGTCATGGAGTGAATTCTCTGCGCGATCGTATAGCTGTCCATCGGAGACAGGATCACAGGCAGTGTCGTCTGGCCGAGCATATCGAGAAGACGGGCGTGCGGACGCAAATCATCGGAGAGCACCAGTCCGGCGAGAAGACCGTTCCCCGGGTCCATGGATCGCGACAGCGCCGCGAGGACGACGTCCTCGCGATCCCCTGGAACGACAAGCAGGGTGCCTTCCTTGACGCCGTGAAAGAGATTTGCGGAGCTCACCGCTCCGATCACGACCTGTTTGCTGTGTCTGCGGCTCTCCGATTCGTTGTAAAGAAACGCGCCGCGGATGTGCTCGCAGATTTGCTGGAGAGTGGGCTCGGCGAGCATGTCCTCCATGGGCACAATCCCGAGGAGTTCGAGCCCGATTCGCTCGAATCCCCGGCTCGCAAAATCCGCAATGGAGTCGAGCTTCCCGGGATGCACCTTGTTCATCACGACACCTATGACCTCGACTCCTTCGCGATCGAACAGCGCCTTGTTCAATGCGGCCTCGTCGATCGGGCGACCGATCCCGCCGGGCGTCACAAGCACGACCTTGCTGGCCAGAAGCCTTGCCACCGTCGCGTTTGACAGATCGAATGTGGACCCGACCCCGGCATGACCGGTGCCTTCGATGATCGCAAAATCCTTTTCCCAGCACGCCCGGTCAAACGAATGCTGGATCCGCCGCGCGAGCGCCTCGTGGTTCGACTGGTTGATGTAGCGCCGGGTGAAATCCGGCTCGACAGCGATCGGGCTCATGTCTTCGATCGGCACCTGGGTGCCGAAGGTGTCCCGGATGAGAACGCTGTCCTCGTCGATGCGCTTTCCCTCGACCTCCGTGAAGCGCTGCCCGACGGGTTTGATGAATCCTATCCGGTTGAAGCGCGTGCGAAGACCTGCGTAAAGGCCGAGGGCCACCGTGGTTTTCCCCGTGTTCTGCTCGGTCGCAGCTATGAAGATCCGGGGAGTCGTCGTATTCACATTTCCGCAGTCTCTGGATACAGCTTCCGATACTCGATCGCCTGCAGTCCGACCAGCGCAGCCATGCTGACGATTTCCTCCGGATCTGTGCCCCGGGAGAGGTCTGCCGCGGGGCGCGTGAGTCCGAGGATCAGCTGCCCGAACGTTCTCGCCGCCGCAAACTGATGGATCAGCTTCACCGCGATATTGCCGCTGTTCAGATCCGGAAACACCAATACGTTCGCCTTTCCGGCCACAAGGCTCGGCCCCATCTTCTTATCCGCCAGCACAGGATCCAGAGCGGCGTCGGCCTGCATTTCGCCGTCCACTGCGATCTCTGCGCCGATCTTCGCCACGAGCTGGCGTGCCAGTTCCGTCGCGCCCGCCACTTTTTCCGTGGAGGCCGTGCGGGCGCTGCCTTTGGTTGAGAAGCTCAGGAGCGCCACCCTCGGTCGCCGGCCGAATACCTGTCGTGCCACGAGTCCGGCCTGGACGGCAATCGAGGCCAGCTGCTGCATGTTGGGATCCGGCACCACCCCGGTATCGGCAAAAAACATCACGCCGTCGTCGCCGAAGGATTTGTTCTCCAGCTCGACAATCGTGCAGCTTGAGACCACCTCCGCGTGCGGAAGCGGCTTGATGAGGTTGAGAAGAGGGCGGAGAAAGACACCCCCGTAGGAACTCACCCCACCGACCAGCGCGTCCGCGAGCCCGTATTGGACCATCATCGCGGCAAAGTAATTGTGATTGGTCATCACGGCGCGGCTGTCCCGGAGCCCCATGTTTTTATACCGCTCGAGACGCTCCAGCCTCTGGCAGAAAATGGGGAGATCCGAGGAGGTCTCGGGATTGATAATCGCCACGTGGTCGAGGCCGGCCTTCTCGCTCATCGCCACCCGTTCGATCACGTCACGTTTCCCGAGAAGGATGGGCACCCCAAGATCCCGCTCGTAAAACATTTGCGCGGCGCGTATCACTCGCGCATCGTCTCCATCCGGAAACACGATCCTCTTCGGATGGCGCTTCAGCTTTGCAAATACCGAATTGATAAAACTCATGTCCGTGGAATCTGCCAACAGGCTGGAGAAGAATCCCGCTATAGACAAGGAGAACATCGCTTCCCTCTCCGCGCGCGGCCGTTTGATCCCGGTCGCCCGGCGCCCGCTGGTGATGGGAATTGTGAACATCAACGACGATTCCTTTTCCGGCGATGGCAGGCTTGATCCCCGGTGGGCGCTCGAGCGGGCCTGCGGGATGGTGGAGCAAGGGGCGGATATCGTGGATGTCGGCGGCGAGAGCGCGAGGACCAACCGCCTTCCGGTCAGCGAAGACGAGGAATGGGAACGCATCGCTTCCTTTGTGACGGAATTTCCCTCGATGATGAAAACGGTGCGGCCGCGCGACGAGGCACAGGTTTTTCCTCCCCTGCTCTCCGTGAACACCTGGCGCACCGGGGTCGTGACGCGGGCCCTGAATGCCGGATGCGACCTCCTCAACGACATGGGTGGTCTGCCGGATGCCACGCACGCCCGACTCTGCGCGGAACACGGCACGGCCCTCCTCATCATGCATACGAAAGGGGAGCCGAAAATTCCGCAGACCCACGTGCAATACCGGGACGTCATGGCGGATCTCGAGGATTTTTTCGGCGGCAGGATCGCCCTTGCGACGGCTGCCGGCCTGCCGCGGAATTCGCTTGTGCTGGATCCGGGGATCGATTTCGCGAAGCAAACCGGGGACAACCTGCGAATCTACCGGGAACTGCCCCGCCTTGCGCAGTTCGGATGTCCGATCCTTCTCCCGGTTTCACGGAAGAGCACGATCGGCGATGTTCTCGGGATTCTTGATCCTGCGGAGCGCGATGCGGGAACGATTGCCTGCATTGTTGCCGGAGCCCTCCGCGGCGCGTGCATCTTCCGCGTGCACAACGTCAATGCGGCATGGCTCGCACTGCGGGCAGTGTCTTCTGTCCAATGAGCGCGCTCCCTCCGCGATATCAAAAGCTCCAGAACTGGTGCGTGCTGATTGTCCGGTTTATCCTGGGGGGCACGTTTCTTTTTTCCGGGGCCATCAAGGCCAGCGCAAGCGAGGAATTCGCGCTCGCGCTCGTGCCGTTCACGATTCTGCCTCCAGCCTGGACAGGCGTGTTTGCCGTGACGCTCGCCTGGACGGAGATTCTTGCCGGCCTGCTTGTGGTATTGCCGCGCGTCCACCGCATCGGATCGGCAATGATATTTCTCCTGGCCATCCTGTTCATCGGAGTTCTTACATGGGCACTCTCAAGCGATATCATTGTAAGCTGCGGCTGTTTCGGGGGCGATGAGCCCCCTTCCGCGCGCGCCATGCAACTGGCCATCCTCCGGGATGTGGGCATAGCCTGCGCTGCGGCATTCACGTTCGTCTACCGCGCTCGTTCTAATACTTGAGGATCTTCTCGAGAAACCTCCGGGTTTCGGGGGTCGAGGGATCCGAGAAAAACTTCCCGGCGGGCGCGCATTCGCGGATCCCGCCATCGGCCACAAACGCGACCAGGTCGGCCGACAGCCGTGCGAAGCCCATCTCGTGGGTGACGAGGATGATGGGTTTCCCCGACCCGCGGAGCTCGGCAATGACATCCAAAACTTCGGCGGTCATCTCGGGATCGAGCGCGGACGTCGGCTCGTCGAGCAGGAGAAACCCGGGCTCAATCGCAAGCGCCCGGGCGATGGCAACCCTCTGACGTTGGCCTCCGCTGAGAAGCCCGGGTTGCTTGTCCGCATGGTCGGCGAGTTGGAAGCGGCGCAGCACTTCGTCGGCTCGGCTTCCGGCCTCCGCTTTGGAAAGCCCATGAACCTCGACCAACGGGAGGACCACGTTTCCCCTCGCGCTGAGGTGGGGAAAGAGATTGTAGGCCTGGAACACCGTTCCGATCGTCCGGCGGTAGGAGCGCAAGGCTTCCTCGGAGCGTTCGAGCACCACCCCATCCACGAGGATCTCGCCGGAGTCCGGACGGTCGAGACCTGCAAGGAGGCGCAACAACGTGGATTTCCCTCCGCCGGAAGGGCCGATCAGCGCGAGAACGTGATCGAACTCCGCCTCAAACGAAACATCGTCGAGAACGCGGTTCGTCCCGAACGCCTTGGTGACATTCCGCAGTTCAACTTTCATAGCTGACCTTTCGTTCCAGCGATTTCGTCCAGAGCGAAATCGGCAGGGTGAGAACCAGATAGAAGACGCCGAGCGGCAGAAAAGTCTCAAATGTCGAATATGTGGCGGAGTTCACCTGCTGCGCCGCAAGAGTGAGTTCAGGGATTCCTATGATGGAAAGGAGGGACGAGTCCTTGATGAGGGACGCAAACTGTCCGGCCAGCGGCGGAAGCGTTTGCCGGAGGACTTGTGGGAAAATAACAAACCGGTAGGTCTGTGCAGGCGTGAGCCCGATCGCCCGGGCGGAATCCCATTGCGAGCGGCCCACGCTCTCGATCCCGGCCCGAATGACCTCCGCGATATAGGCGCCGCTGAAAAGAGAAAGGATCAGGACTCCGACAGGAAGGCGGTCGTTCCAGCCCAGCATGTTCGCGACCCCGTAATAGCCGAACATGACAAGAAAAAGCAGGGGGAGCCCACGGACGCTCTCCACATAGAAGACGGCCGTGTATTTCAGGGGCAGGAACGCGCTCCTGCGGGCCAGCGCGGCACTCACGCCGAGGGCCGTGCTAAGAACCAGCGCCGCGGCAGATATTCCGACAGTGGTCAGCCATCCGTTGATGAATACCACCCGGTATCCCCAGACCCGTTCCCAATTCTGGACAGAACTGGAAAAGATCCAGAAGCACAGAGCCGAATAGAGCACGAGCAGCCCGCAGACAGTCGCGACCTTCGCCCACTCGGGCGACGGCTTGTCGGTCCGGTCAAACAGGAATTCCATCGCCCACACAGAGAAGGAATTTCGCGCGATGCGCAAGGCGGCATTTTTTAGTTCCGCCTGCCCATCTCAGGAACATGCTTCCCCAAAGATCGATGAGCGGCTATCGGACAAAGGCAGACGGAGCCTGTCCGCAGACCCCGGCCTGGAAGGAGGCAACTGCCCCCTGCGAAAGAAAAACGCAGGGGACTTGACCAGCTCAGACAAATTCGCAATCGTCCGCTTACGGAATCGCTTTTCCCCGATGCAGGCCGCCAGCATCAGGAGCAAAAGATTTCATATCCCCCCATGAATCTTCGAAACCTTCTCATGGTTGTCTCGCTCGTTCTGAGCGTGGCAATCGGCTGGACGATCTCCCGCGGAGGAGCATCGTCCGGTGCATCCTCCACCGCTGACCGGAAACTCCGCATCGGCCTCAGTCTCGACACGCTCAAGGAAGCCCGCTGGCAGGCGGATCGCGATGAGTTCGTAAAAGCTGCATCCGAGCTCGGGGCCGAGGTCTTTGTCCAATCGGCAAACAGCAACGACACCAAGCAGATGCAGGACGTGGAAAGCCTGCTGAGCCGCGGGGTAGACGTGCTGGTCATTGTTCCGCACGACGGCAAGGCCATGGGCCGGGCCGTTGATGTCGCCGCCGAAAACGGCGTGCCCGTCATCTCCTACGACCGGCTGATCACAAACACCGGCAAGCTCGATGCCTACATCTCGTTCGACAATGTGAAGGTGGGAGAGATGCAGGCGCAGTTCCTTGCGGATAAAATCCCTGCGGGAGGAAAGCTCCGGATCGTCCGCATCTACGGCTCGCCAACGGACAACAACGCGCGGCTCTTCAAACAGGGGCAGGACAACGTGCTCGATCCCCTCATCAAGGCGGGGCGGATCGAAGTTCTGCACGAGGACTGGGCCGCGGATTGGAAGCCGGAAAATGCGAAGAAAATCCTGAACGCCGCGATCACACGGAATGGACAGAACATCGATGCCGTCCTCGCCTCGAACGACGGCACTGCCGGCGGCGCGGTGCAGGCCCTCATCGAGGAAGGCCTGGCGGGCAAGGTCTCCGTGACCGGGCAGGATGCCGAGCTCCCGGCGCTCCAGCGCATCGTCGCAGGAACGCAGTCGATGACAATCTACAAGCCGATCAAGAATCTGGCCCGGCGGGCCGCCGAGCTCGCCGTACGCCTCGCCAAAGGCAAGCCCGTGGTTGTAACCGGCGAGGTGGACAGCGGCGACCAGAAGGTTCCGTCGCTCTTCATCGATGTCGCCACCGTTACCAGGGACAACATCGACTCGACGGTGATCAAAGATGGGTTCCATACCCGCGAGGCGATTTACGGGAATTGAAGGGTTCCGGTTGTTATGACCCCTGTTCTTGAGGCCCGCGGACTCACGAAGCGCTTCCCGGGTGTGCTTGCGCTCGACAATGTTTCCTTCGATCTCCGGGAGGGTGAAATCCATGCGCTCTGCGGCGAGAACGGTGCAGGGAAATCGACGCTGATCAAAACCCTCTCGGGAATCCACCCGTTCGGCTCATACGACGGCGTGGTCAGCGTTCAGGGCAAGGAGCGGCACTTTGGAGGAGTGGCAGACTCGGCGGAAGCCGGGCTGGCCGTCATCTACCAGGAGCTTGCTCTCGTCGGCGAGATGACCGTCGCCGAGAATATCTTCCTCGGTGCCGAGCCCGTGCGGGGCGGACTGATCGACTGGCAGGCGATTTATGGCGGGGCTGATCAGCTGCTTAAGCGTTTTGCGATTGCGGTGGATCCTTCGGCCAAGGTGCGTGATCTGGGCACGGGCCTTCAGCAGCTTGTGGAAATCGTGAAGGCGCTCGCGAAGGAAAGCCGGATTCTGATCCTCGACGAGCCCACAGCGGCGCTCACAACCGCGGAGATCGGGGTCCTGCTCAACATCCTCCGCGACCTGCGCAGCCGTGGCATCTCGGCGATTTATATCTCCCACAAACTGGATGAGGTCTTCGCGCTGGCGGACCGGATCACAGTTCTGCGCGACGGGGCCTCGATCGCCACGCTCGATACCGCCGCCACCTCGCAGGATGAAGTCGTGCGCCTGATGGTCGGACGCGAGCTGGGCGACTTCTACCCGCGCCGGCGGGGCAGCGTAGGCGATGTGATGCTGGATGTCCGCGATCTTTCTGTGGCGGATACGACGGGAGCTCCGGTGCTCGAAGGAATTTCCTTTTCGGTCCGGGCCGGGGAGGTTCTGGGTGTCGGTGGCCTCATGGGTGCGGGGAGATCCGAAATGCTCATGCATCTGTTCGGCGCATGGGGGAAGCGGACCCGGGGAGAGATTCTTCTCAACGGAAAGCCGTGGGAAGGCTCGAATCCCGGCGCGGCCTTGGATGCCGGCATGGCCTTTGTCACCGAAGACCGCAAACGCTACGGCCTGCATCTCGACCAATCGATCAGCTTCAACCTGTCGCTCTCCTCGCTGGCAAAGCTCGGCCGGGTGTTCATTGACCGGCCTGCCGAAGTTACGCGGAATGGCGCAATGTTTGAAACGCTGGACGTCAAAGCCCCTTCGCTCGAGACCCGCGTCGGCACGCTTTCCGGAGGCAACCAACAGAAGGTGGTGCTCGGGAAAGCCCTGCTGGCCGGACCACGGATCGTCTTCCTTGACGAGCCGACGAGGGGGATCGATGTCGGCGCCAAGGTCGAGGTCTACGAGGCGATCAACCGCCTGACCGCCGAGGGCCGCGCCGTGGTGATGGTCTCAAGCGAGATGCCGGAGCTCCTGGGCATGAGCGACCGCATCCTGATGCTTTCCGAGGGCCGGGCCGGAGGGATGTTTGACCACTCGGAAGCCACTCCCGAACGCCTGCTCGAGGCCGCCATCGGATCCCCTTCCCCATGAAAAAGCCAACGCTCGCCCTTCGCGATTTCTCACTGTTCGCCGCCCTTGCTCTCGTCTGGGCATTCTTCGCGATCCAGTCGCCGGATTTCCTCAGCCCCCGCAATGTGACGATGCTCTCGATCGAGCTTTCGACGACCGCTGTCGCCGCTCTCGGAATGCTGCTGATCATCCTTCTCGGACACATCGATCTTTCCGTCGGATCCGCCATCGGACTCACCGGCGGGATCGCCAGCGTGCTGATCTTCAATCACGCGTGGCCGGCTCCCGCGGCCATGGCGGTGGCCCTTGCAGGCGGGATCGCAGCCTACATCCTCATGGGCACTATCATCGCCCGCGAGCGCATCCCGGCATTCATCATCACGCTTGGCGGACTCCTGATTTTTAAAGGCCTGTTCTGGATGGTCATCGGGAATGCCACGATTCCCGTGACCACCAGCGCCGGGCCAAACCTGCTCAGCATCCTCACGACCTACTACCTGCCCGCATGGGCCGGAGCGGCTGTTGCCGCCGCGGTCTTTGTGGCGCTGAGCACGGGAATGATCCACGCCCGCGCGCGGAGGAAAAGCTTCGGCTTCGAGGTAGAGGCCGGCGAGATCGTCTTCGCAAAGCTGCTTGTCCTTGGACAGGCGCTGTTTCTGGCGATTCTTGTCTTCCAGAGATTCCGCGGAGTGCCGCTCAGTCTGCTCATCCTGGGCGCGGTGGCGTTCGCCGTGTGGGTGCTCACAAACCACACGCGCTTCGGCCGCTACCTCTATGCCATCGGTGGAAACCAGGAAGCAGCGGTGATCAGCGGGGTGCCTGTCGTGGGAGTGACGATCGTCGCTTTCGGCCTCGCGGGCGTCACGGCCACGATCACCGGATTCCTACAAACCGCCTACAGCGGAGCCTCCACCACCACGACCGGCGACCTCATGGAACTTGATGCGATCGCGGCCTGCGTCATCGGCGGCACCTCGCTGACGGGCGGGCGCGGATCGGTTCCGGGGGTCCTTGCCGGAGCCATCCTCATCGCCAGCCTCATGAACGGGATGACGCTCATGGCGGTTTCCCCGGAGATCAAAATGATCGCGCGCGGACTCGTGCTCGCCCTGGCTGTCTGGCTGGACGTGCGTCTCTCGCGCCGGGGCAGGTGATCCTGACGCTTGATTTGACGCGCGGGAGGAAAAATCTCAAACTGGTCTCTCCTATGTGGAACTCCGCTCATCAACACATCCTCGACCTCGTCGCCTATGAACCAGGCAAACCGATCGAGGAACTCGCCCGCGAAATGGGGCTCGCGCCAGCAGACATCATCAAGCTCGCTTCGAACGAAAATCCGCTCGGGCCCTCGCCGAAGGCACTGGCGGCCATGCGCGAGACTCTCGACCGGGCTCACTTCTATCCGGATGGCGGCGGATGGGCGCTCCGGAATGCAATCGCCGCAAAACTCGGGCTCGCCCGGGAGAATATCATCCTCGGCAACGGCTCGAACGAGATCATCGAATTCATCGGACACGCATTCCTGAAACCCGGCGACGAGGTCATCACCGCGAAGCATGCCTTCGCGGTCTATACCCTGATGGCCCAGCTTTTCGGCGCGAAAACCGTGGAGGTGCCGGATCCCGGCTATACTCATGATCTGGACGCCATGCTTGCCGCGATCACCCCGCGGACACGGCAGCTTTTTGTCGCCAACCCGAACAACCCGACCGGCACGATGGTCGGGCAGGAGGAAATCGAACGCTTCATGGATCGCGTGCCGCCTCATGTGCTCGTGATTTTTGACGAGGCCTACATCGAATTTCTCGACAACCCGCCGGATGTGATCCGGTTTGTCCGCGAGGGCCGGAATGTGGTCGTCATGCGCACGTTCTCGAAGATCCAGGGCCTTGCGAATCTTCGCATCGGCTACGGGATCGCGCCGGACAAAGTGGCGACAGTGCTTCAGAAGACCCGCCAGCCTTTCAATGCGAATGGCATCGCCCAGGCGGGCGCACTTGCCGGCCTCGAGGATGACGAGCACATGCGCAACACACGCCGGCTCACGCATGAGGGCCGGAACTACCTCCAGGCGGAGTTCTCCGGGATGGGGCTGGAGTTCGTGCCGAGCGTGGCGAATTTCGTCCTTGTCCATGTCGGCGACGGCGATGCGGTCTTCCAGGCCCTCCTGCGCCGCGGCCTGATCGTCCGTGCCATGCGCAGCTACAAGCTTCCCGCCTGGATCCGGATTTCGGTGGGGACGATGGAGCAGAACCGCCGCTTCATCACCGAGCTCAAGGCCATCGATGCCGCAGGCGGCATTCAACGCGGCGCGCTCGCAAAAGTCTAAAAATGCAAGATACGATTGCTGCCGTCTCGACGCCTCCGGGCGAAGGAGCGGTCGCGCTGATCCGCCTCTCCGGACCGGATGCGCGAGCGATCCTCGGCAGGATTTTCCATCCGAAGATTCCCGCGCCACGCCGTGCGAGCCATGGCCGGATCATCGAGAATGGAGCGATTGTCGACCATGTCCTCGTCACCGTGTTTCAGGCCCCGGCCAGCTATACGGGAGAAGACATGGTCGAGATCGGATGCCACGGCGGCATCCTGCTGGCTGCGCATATCCTGGAGATCGTGCTCCGGAATGGAGCCCGGGCCGCCGGGCCGGGGGAGTTCACGCAGCGCGCATTTCTCAACGGCAAACTCGACCTCACCCAGGCCGAGGCAGTCATGGATCTCATCACCGCAAAAACTCCGCTGGCCATGCGTGCGGCCGCGGAGCAACTGCAGGGCCGCCTCGGCGAGGAGGTCGCAGCAATCCGGGCGGATATCCTGGAGACGGTTGCCCATCTCGAGGCCTGGATCGATTTTCCGGAGGAAGGGATCGACCCTGCCACCGGAAATATTCTGCTGGAAAAGATCTCGTCCTGCACTTCGCGGATCGAGCGTCTTCTCTCCACGGCTGAAGGCGGAAGGGTCCTCCGCGAAGGAGTAAAGGTGGCGATCGTCGGGCGTCCGAATGTCGGCAAATCCAGCCTGCTCAACCGGCTCCTGGGAATGGAGCGGGCGATTGTCAGCCCGGTTCCCGGCACGACCCGCGACACGATCGAGGAATCCGCCTGCTTGCAAGGGATTCTGTTCCGGCTCACCGACACGGCCGGCCTCCGCGAAACAGGCGACCCGGTCGAACGCGAAGGGGTGGACCGCGCGCTCCGGATCATCGAGCAAGCAGACCTCGTTCTCCATATCCTCGACGCTTCAGCGGAGTTCAACGAACCCGAACTGCGCAAGCGCGAAGTCCTCGTGGCAAACAAATGCGATCTCCTCCCGCCTGATGCGCAACTACCCGCCAACGTCGTGCGCGTCTCCGCAAAATCCGGCGAGGGTTTCCCGGAACTTGTCGAGGCCATGATCCGCGAAACCTGCGGCCAGCACCTCTCCTCCGGCCAGTCCCTCGCCGCAGTCAATGCGCGTCACAAAACGCTGCTCGAGTCCGCTGCAGCATCGCTCCGCGCAGGAGCAGCGCTGGTCGCTGCGGCCGGGCCGCCAGAACTCCCGGCGATCGAACTTCGCTCCGCCCTCGAAAGCGTCGGTCAGATAATCGGAACCGCCGACACAGAGGAGATTCTCGGGGAGATTTTCGGCCGGTTCTGTATCGGAAAGTAACTTTTCCGTCACCGGCCGATGGCAGGATGCGCCAAATGGTTTGATCGTTGCAGCATGCCGAACAATGACAATATGGCATTGACATTATGGCCATTTGGCGCGAACATCGGGTAATGAAAAGCAAGTTTCCAAAGGTGGCTCCTTCCGCCGCCCGTATTCGGGAGACCGCAACGGCACCTCGCGCAGTCACCCGGAACGACCAGGGTTTTGAGTCCGTCCGGGAAATCCGGGAAGGGCTGCCCGTGGAGAGGTTCTTTGAACTTGAAGAGTCCTTGGGTGTTGGAACGGCCCGGCTGGCCGGCGTGGTCGGGATTCCGCTACGCACCCTTCAACGCCGCAAAGAAGATGGCCGCCTCACCAAGGAGGAATCCGACCGGCTGGATCGCGTGTTTCAATTGGTGGACCAGGCGGCGGGCGTTTTTGAGTCTACCACAGCGGCCCGTGAGTGGCTCACGCACCCGCAGATGGGACTTGCCGGTTTTGTGCCGCTCGATCTGGCAGACACCGGAGCGGGCATTCGTGAAGTTGAGAACCTGCTGGGCCGGATCGACTACGGGGTTTACGCGTGACCTTGCAGGCCTGGCGGCTGGTGAGGGCGGCACGTGCTGACGACGCTTTCACAGGCGAAGGAGCCCGGCTCTACGGCGGACGATGGAATCCCGCCGGCACCCGCGCCACCTACGTGAGCGCCACCCGATCATTGGCTGCTTTGGAGGTTCTTGTGCATCAGGCCGAACGCGTGCCATCTGGTAGTTTCCTGTTTTTTGAAGTCCGGTTTCAGGAATCGTTGGTGACAAAGGTTTCTGAAAATGACCTGCCTGCGAACTGGAGGACCTTTCCGCCGCAGAAGTCCACGGTGGAGATCGGCGGGGATTGGATCGCTGCACACGCATCCGCAGTTCTCGAAGTTCCCAGCATCCTCATCCCCGAGGAATCCAACTTCGTCCTCAACTTCGAGCATCCCCGCGCAGCAGAGATTGAAATCCG
>CAZRIL010000046.1:0-34755 GCA_964600115.1 uncultured Chthoniobacter sp.
GCAGAGCCCCGCGCTTGCAGCGGGGATACGACCGTGAACGTGTTTTAGACAGGATGAGCAAGCCATGCAGGATTCCCGGGAAGGCACTTGCACCGAAGCGGAAAACATGAAATGCGTCAGGGCGCAGTGTTCAGAAGCACTTCCTGCTGCTTAAGGATTTTCGTGTTCCGATCAGAATCGTAGGCGCCCGACACACGTGCTCTCCGGCTTCCGCTTCAATCCAGGCCATCCGCCAAAGGCAATTTCCGCAACGAAAAATCGTCTAGTAGCGCCTCCCCGTTTTCACAAACGAAGACGATGTTCACAAAGGGATCCCAGTTGGGAGTTGTGAACTCCAAGGAAACCCGCTGCCAATCCCCGGGCCCCACCCGGTTTGTTTCCTGTTCCACGTCCATCTTGTCCGTGTGCGGACTCGATTCATACAAATCCGCCCGGATATACGCCTTCGGAACTGGAGCATTGGGGCCGGGGAACGGGACCTTGAACCAGCCTTCCACGCGGTAGCGGGACAACGGACACAAGGCGATCTGGGGCAGGTTGGGCCAAACCCGGCCTTTGACCACGAGAGATTTCGAGCCGGACCGGCCTTCGCCAGCCAAACGGAGTCCACCGGTGCTGATGATCCCTCGGACAGGACTTGTTGCCCGAACGGGCTGGTCCTCGAAATCCTCCACGGAGCCGATCCGGATCGTCACGGTGGATTTATCCGTGAAAAGCAATTTCATCGAATCCCAAACATGCTGTGTCAACTCAGGAGGCAGGGCCAGAAGCCGGTGACGGATCTCCAATGTTTGGCGTCCCTGTCCGTCAACCTGCAGACCTTTCGGCCATCTCGCCACAAAGTCGATGTCGGCATGGGCGTTGCAGATTACGAAGTCCGCATCGGCTCCTTCCAGAGTCAGGGCGGGGCTCCAGCCTGACGTTTGGTGGAGATAGGCACCGAATCCGCCGTCACGAATCCCGGGATGATGATTATCGCCAAGATCAATCGCCTGCAGATTATTCGCGTAACCTTCATATCCTCCAGCCAGCGGTGTGATCGCCGTCCTGTCACCACGGGCCTGCCCCGGCCAAAGGGCATAGGTTCCCTGGCAGAGGAGGTTGCTGAACTGGTGGGCCTCAGGCGGTTTTTCCATGGTGATCCGGTAGCGCCCGTCCACGATGTAACCGAGGAATGGATCGAGTTGGAATTCAAAACGGTTCACGCTCTCGACGCGCTGGGTAACTGTCTCATATTTATCCTCTCCGGGTCTCCGCACGCGTCGCTCCCTTTTCTCTGTGAACGGCCCTGAGTAGCGCCGGATCATTACCAAAGCCCCGGTCCCCTCTCCGGACAGTTCGTTGGCGTAATTAACGTCGGTCCGCTGCGACGCCCCGGGGATGAAACTTCCGGTCGATATCGCCGCGCCAAGCATAGTATCGATGTGCCAACGCCCCTTGGGAAACACGACACCCTTCGAGGCTTCTTCGGGGCGAAAAGCCAGAAGATGGATCCCTCCATCGGTGATTAAGGCCACCGCCCGTCCCCGGTCGCGAACGAGTTTCCACTGCTTGGCTTCAGGACCGCTTTTTTGCAGTAGCTCGACCGGATAATCCTCCACAGTAAAAGCGGCTTTTTGCCCTCCGAATCGTGCGGGCACATTCAATTGCCGGCAAAGTGCGGCAACCTCGTCGGCGGCGGAAGAAAACGGCCACCCAAGAAACGCCATCAAACAACAGCGGAGGAACGGCTTCATTCGCCCCATCCTGTCAGCGGGCGAAGACCGGACCAAGCATCGAGCCATGGCAAAATGGCTTTCATACTTATCCATTCTTGCCGTTGCGCGCCGGCACAGGCGCTGGCTTGGGGGCGCGGAGTTTTTCCCGCCATTGTCTGGGGGACAACCCTGCATGACGTTTGACCAGCCTCGAGAGATGCTGCTCGGTGGCCAGACCCACCCTTGGCGCTATGATCTTAAGCGGGAACTCGGTATCGCGCAGGAGCGATTGCGCCGCTTCCATTCTCATGGCTGTCAGGCACTTCATCGCCGCCTGACCGGTTTCTGCACGGAAGCGCCGCGCAAAGTGGTATTCACTGCAGCCCGCCACATCCGCGAGATCCTTCAGCCGCAGCGGCTCGGACAACGAGACCCGCATGTGCTGCATAACACGCTTGACGGTCTGAGACACTCCCGCCGGTTCCTTGGCGCCAAACTCGTGGAGGATCCCGAGAAGCAATGCGTCCATCAGCGCCTGCTGTCCTTGATTGCCGGGATAGATCTCCCACATCCAGTTCATCAAGACCCGGATCCGTCCCGAAACGTCCCGGGTCTGCAATGGAATCGGGCCGAGGAATGGCGCCGTTCCATCTCTCCAGCGAAGCAGAAACATCCGGCGATCGTTCCCCATTCTCATCCACGGCCCGTGGACGACTCCATGCGGAATGTAAAAGACCGAACCGTCCGGACCTTGCATCCTCCCGCTTCCGGTATCCACGCGGTAATGCCCTTTAACCACATAGATCATCTCGCACCAGTCATGCCGCTGTTGTGCCTGAAAAATCCATCCCGCCTTCAGGTGCAACAACTCAATCACTTCAAACCGTGGGCCGGGCTGTTCAGATGGCATGCGCAAGAATGGATAAGTTTGAAGGCTCGAATTCAACATGACAAATCTTTCGACCCGTGGTGGCAACGAGTATTTTCCCTCCCATGTCTTTCAGCTTCCGCTTGGTGTTCGCAATGCTGCTGCCATCGGCTCTCCTGATCGCGGCACCATCCGGAACTCATTACCAGCTTACGCTCACAGACGCGTTGATCCCGCCGGTCACCCGATCCGACGGCACAGCAGCGGAGTCCTCTCCGCGCTCTTTGTTCTGCGAAATCATTCAGACCGGTGACACCTGGCAACCAGTGATCGGGCTGTCGCCGGACTACAACCGAGGACATCATAGGGGGCGCGTTCTAAACTCGGAGACATCCCCTGATGCCTGGACCTTCACTCTGGAGATGAAAATCGCCGGTGACCCATGGATTCCCGGAGGGCGGGGGGAATATCGCGTGACGCTCCGAAGAGACCAGAGCGGTGCACTGGAGGGAAACTACGAGGGGAAATTCGGGGAAATTGCCGTCCACGGCTCGGCAAAAGCCGGGATTGTTCCCGCGCCCCCTCCCCCACCCGAAGGATTCCAGCCGATTGCACCAGGAGAGCACCCGCGGCTGCTTTTTCGAAAGTCGGATATTCCTCTCCTCCTCGCGAAGCGGGAGCATCCGGTCACTGGGGCAGCCTGGTCTCAAATCGCATCGGCAGACGACAATGCGATCGCTCTGGGGCTGCGCTACCAACTGACCGGAGACAAGGCACTCGCGCGGCAAGCAGTTGCAGCGGTGGAGAGGATGATGGCTGATCAAACCGGTGGTTCATTCAACCTTGGCCACGAATGGGGGCCGCGCGTTGCCCGTGTCGCAATGGCTTACGACCTGTGTTTCGATGCCTGGGAACCGGCATTCCGCGAGAAGGTGGAATCCTACATCACCTGGATTTCCGAACGCTTAATCCTGCGGCCGAACTCGGTCTCCAAGAAGGTCAATTGGTCCCCCGTGAACAATTACCACGCTTTCCTTCGCGGTGGCGCTGCGATCGCCTCGCTGGCGCTCCTTGGAGGCAAAGGAATCGAGCCCAGCGCACCTCGTGACCCAGGTGTCGAACCCCGGCCGGTTGCTCCACTACCCTCCGCTTCCGGCGCTCCCACCGCGTCACCGCTCGAACCCGGGGTGATGCCGGGAGACTGGCTGGTGACTGGTGCCATGCCGAACGCAGAGGCTGACGGCAAGGACTTGCTCTCGAAGCTGGGCGGCATCGCCAAAGTCCAACCCAAACCGGGTGACATTCTCGATGTGGCGGACCATTCATTTTCGTCAGCCGCCCCGGATCACTTTTTCAAGGACAAAGATGGCGTCCCGCAGAAAACGCAACTGGACATGACCGCCGTAGCCGGGCGCCGGTTTCATTCCACGATCTACCTGCATGCCGCGTGGGAGGTCTCTGAGCCGGGTATTTACCAATATCAATCGGGTCTGAACGGCGGGGCCACCTGCGAGTATTGGCTCAATGGAAAACGCATCCATGACGAGGACTACATCTCCCTGAGCCCCGGCCGTTACGCGCTAACGATTCGCGCCCGTTTAGAGGCGACGGAACCCTGGGGCAGAATGTTGATCAAGCCGGTATGGCAGCTGTCCGACCGGCAGAAAGCCCTCGAAGATCTCGCCCGAAAACAGGAATGGTATGGTCTGGAACTTGCCGAGTGGAAGGAGGACCACGCCTACTGGCAGCAGAACGAGGGTGCCAGCGCCCGGTGGAACCGGAACGCTGAACTCGGTCGTTTTCATATGTCACAATATTACCGCTACTGCATGGGCGACGGCGGGTATCAAGTCGAGGGGGAAGGTTACACCCTCCATTCCTGCCTCATGCCGCTGGAGTATGCGGCTATTCATCTCCGCATGTTTGGTCAACCTGTCAATCCAGCGCCCGACATCAGCCATTTTCTCCCGCGTTACATGATGACCACTGTGTGGGGAGCCAAACCGTTCTCCCACTCGTTCAGCCTGACCAATGACGGCACTCCGGGGGCACGCCATTTTGCGGCGCTCTTTCCGGCCATCGCACCCGAATTTCAGCCGGCGGCACTTTGGTATTGGAACCAGTTGCTCCAATGGCAACCCGGCTCGGGCACAAGGCCCGCTTTCGAAAGCGTCGATGAAGCCGTCAACACCTTCCTCCATTACCCCACCGACTTGAAGCCCAAGCCGCCGGGTGAAGTCCTGCCCCTCACATGGGCTGCCACCACCAAAGGCTGCTACATTTTCCGCAACGCCTTCAAGGGGCCGGACGACATCGTATCCCAAGTCTTCCTCAAAGCCGAAGGTCAGGGTGGCTGGAGTCATCCCGATGCCGGCAGCATCCGGATCCACGGCCTGGGACGCGAGTGGGCCCGCCAAGGCATTGGCAACAGCAAAGCCGGCGACCGCCGGTTTGAAAACGTGGTCATGCTCCCGGAGGATCCCACGAATCAAAACGCGGGAGCTTCCCTCCTCAAATCTGATTTGCGAAGCGATGGTTCCGGGTTCGTGACCATGGATCTCGGCGTTGTTTACGCCGGAAGGAAACAGAGGATTAATCCCGCCACAGGAAAGATCGAACCGCTCTCGCTCTACAACAACACCTTCGAGCTCCAGAAGGAAAACATGGAGGATCTCGGCATCAAAGGAACGCGCTCGTTTGCCGTGAGCTATGACAAAGCATCCGGAGCCGACGCCCTCTGGGTCGTCGCCGACCGGATCACGGGGGGAAAAAGCAAGGTCTGGCTCTGGCAACTGCCTGACCCCAAGGACTGCAAGGTATCAATCCAAGGGAACCAATTCATTATCAAACAAGGGGACGCCACCCTTGCTGGAACGGTGGTGGATCCGCCTGATGCGGAAATTCAAATCGGGACTTCGGCGAAATCCCTCGAGGACGGAGACGACAGGAAGAGCCCGCAGGCCTTGAACGCGATTCGTGTGACCTCGCGTAACAATCCGGCCCACGGCACCTATCTGGTTGTGCTCACGCTGCAGAGAAGCACGCCTCCAAAGGTCAACAATCAAACCGATCCGATTACGGTGGGAGCTCTCCACATCATTCGCGAAGGCGCCCACGTCCGGATCGTAAAGCCGGAATGAATCACTTTGTCTGCGGGCTTATCCTGATGTTCGCCACGCTCGGGCACACCACCCTCGCCGGCACGGATTGGAAGTCCCTGCAATTTGGTCAGCCCACTGGTGACGCACAAAGCATATCACCACCGGGAGATAATCGATGGGAGATCGCGGGCTCAGGCCGCGATGCCTATCTGGGCAAGGACGAAGGCACTTTCATTTTTGTCGAAACCGAAGCGGATACATTCCGTCTCACAGTGCGGCTGGCAGTCCCCCCCTCCGGCACCACCAGGTTCAAAACCGGGGTAATGGTCCGCGAGAGCCTTCTCCCCGGTGCGAAGTCTGTTTCGCTGCGCCACGACAATTACGAAAAGCACCAATGCCTCCAATGGTTCGCACGGTTCCGGGCAGCGGACGTTACAACCGGTCATCAACTCTGCTATCGCGATGGAATTCTGCCGGAATACCGGAAGCCGGAAGGAAGATGGTTCCGGATCGAACGCCACTACCCGTCGATACAGTTCTACACATCCTCCGACGGCACACACTGGGACCTGGCTCCATCCGATTACTATCTTGCACTTCAGGCCAGAAAGGTTGTTGCCGGCTTCTTCCTCACTGCGGGAGACTCTGAGCAAACTTCCGTTTCAGCCGTATTCGATTCCGTGACTTTTGAGCCCGGCCCCGAAACACCTCTCAAGAACAGGTATGTTGAGTATCGCAGGGTCGACCCGGTCGAACCCTGCCTCATTCGCGTCAACGCTCAAACTTTTGAAGTGATCGAGCGCATGGAAAAGTGGGAGGGAAAAACGCCGGAGGGAACCTGCTCCCTCATCTTTCTGCGGCCACCAGGCATTACCCGCCCCAAAGCTCTCCTTTACACCACCGGAAACAAAGAGTTCGCCTCGGCGGATGATCCCAACACGCAATTCTGGACCTCGCTGGGGGTGGCCCGGATCGGAGGGTATTTCCAACCCGAACTCACTTCGAAAGCATTCGCTGCATTGGAGAGGGAAACCGGCATTCCCGGCCTGGGCAATACGCCGTTCGTCGTGACAGGAGGCTCCTTCGCAGGTGGCTATACCGGCAAAGTTGCATGGCTGTTCCCCGAGAAAACCATCGCCGCTGCCCCGCTCACGCTTGGCATTCCATTGCAAAGGCAGTTCAAGTCCGGCGAACGGAGATTGTTTGAGGTTCCGATTCTCTCGGTTTACGGGTCGCACGACGGCGGGCAGATGGATGAAGCGCTCAAACTTCATCCGGAAATTTCCGCCAACCGCGCACTTTACGCGCATGCTCCGCTTTGGTGGGTCAAGCATGCGAATACCGACGCGTATACGCTCGTCCGCGCCTATTTCCAGGAAATGATCCGGACACGCGTGCCGGAAAATCCCGACTACACCCGTGGACCGGTTCCCTTGCGCCCTCTCGATTACCAGCGCGGCTGGTATGGGGATATCTCAACATGGAAAACCGCATATCCGCGCATTGCCCCTGTGGAAGGCTTCAACGGTGACCTGGCAAACACCGTCTGGCTTCCCAGCGAGAGACTGGCCAGAATCTGGCAATCGTTTGTCTCGTTCGCACCGCGCACGGTCATCCTTTGGCCGTTTAGCGAAGGCGAAGAATGGGAGGGTGCCGGCAAAGGATACAATTGTATGCTGGAAGCCCACCGACCATTCGATATCCTGGCGATGGGTCCAACCGGTCCCGGACTTGACGTCCAGTATTTCGCGGATGACAGACCCTTGAAAATCATCGAGGGATCGCAATACCGAGTCACCGTGGAAGGACTCGATCCGGGATGGCACGCAATTTATGCCGTCACCACTCTGGCTGGCACCAAGGAAATCTCCCGCCCGGTCGGAATACTTTTTCAGGAGCGCCATCGTCCATAGGGGCAAAGGTTTCACCAATTGACGCTCGGGACGGCCTCTCTGCCTTCCCGCAGATGAACAACCGATCGCGGGCTTCAGATAACTCAAGTCAAGGATGGAGATCCACTTCCCTGCATTGCCGGGATTTGCAGGTAGCAAAAGTCAGGAGCCACTCCGCCGTCCTTGCTGTTCTCGCTACGGGGATGTTCGGTATGGGTCATTCTCTGGGACAAGCCACGTGGCTTGTGGCACGGGGGATTTTGAGAACAGCAACTGGAGCAACGGCAATCAGGCCAATGGATATTGGTTCATTAACAACGGCGGCACAGCCCGGAAATCAGGCGGCTTTTCACTTTCGTGGACAACGGCTATCCCGGTTACAATGCCACGGAATCCGGCAATCTTCAGATCCTCACTGGCGGAACCGTATCAGATGAAGATGCGAATCTTGCGCTTGGATCTGATGGCAATAGAACGCTGACGATTGCCTCTGGCGGCACACTCTCAGCCGGTGCCCCGGCAGGAACGTTTTTCCCTACCGAGACTCTCTGGCACGACGGGCTGATCGATTTTGGACTTGGACCAACGCCTGCCACTTACGACCTCATCAGTTGCGTCAGTTCGGATATCGCCATCGGTGATTTCATCTTCACCAATGGCGGGGGGATCGATGGAGATTCAGCTAAACGGGAAACACCCTGCAGTTCACAGTCATTCCCGAACCCTCCACGTGGACTTTGATTTTCGTTGCCACAGTCCTGCTTTGTGTGCGCCGCAGTATCCTGAGGACGCGGGCAAAGACAGGGAGACTGTTTTGCAGATGGCCTTTTTGCAACGGATGAAATAAACAAAGGCCAGATGGATCCGCGCACCATTCGGTTCTCAAAGTTCCTGCGCAACTGGCGTTGCGCCCGAAACCTCAAACTCGAGGCTGCGGCGAAGGGACTTGGGGTCTCCATTTCCGCATGGGATCACTGGGAAACCGGCCGGCGGGTGCCCTCGCTGACCAACCTATTCGCCATTGCGGATTTTTTGCAGATTCCCGCTCATTGCCTGCTGTGCGCAAGAAATGAAATCTGCGGTAACATGCACGACGGCCAACCGTGTGGAACCGAGGTGTTCTGTGTGCGTGCTCCCGTTTGAATCCCTTCGTAGCGAAGGTGATCGAAGCCGGGGCGTCGTTATACCGGGCGTATAAATATATTCGTTGCATAACCATGCAACAAATCCTTATCTGGCTGCATGAAAGCATCTCCAGCGCCCGAAAAAGTCAAATCCTACCCCCAGGGCGCCAGTTATGCAACAATCGTTGCGTGGAAGTCTCGCTTGAGCCTCAAATCCGGCATTTGTGTGAAGATTTTAATGGCCGCGGTTTTTTCTCTGCTAGTTGGAATATCCCATCTTCCTGCCACGGTCCTCTACACTCCAGTGTCATTCAGTTACTCCGTGGGGACCGGGGACTTGGGACCTGGCACCACCATCTTTACTACCAATCTTCCCGGAGCCAACGATCTTGTTGTGGTTTCGTTTTCGTATGTTGGCGTCGTCACCGCATCAAACTTCTATCAGCTCGTTTGCCTTAACAATGGAGGTTTTGTCGCAACCGATATCTCCGAGGGCCTCTATTACGCGCATGCTTTGAATGTCGCCGAAACATGGAGCAATACAGCAAACGGATGGCAATGGGGGGCGGATGTGAGCCGGATGGCCCGGACGGTAGACTCCAGTTTCGGCCTTCGCAGCAATCCGACTTTCATTCCCTTCTCTTTCACGGATACGACGGATTCGAGCACGAAATATGGTTATATTTCTCTGGCGACATCCGTGACCGGATCGGGGGCTTCGGCACAGTTCAATCTGGATGTTTTCGGTTACGCCTATGAGAACTCCGGGGCAAAGATTGCGATGGGCGCTATTCCTGAACCCTCGATTGCCCTCTCGACTGTGCTTGGGATCCTTGGAATCGTTGCGGTCCTGCGATCTCAGCGCAAAGAGAGGTGAATTACGCGTTTCCGCGGCCGGAATTGTGAAACCGGGCTTTGCCTCCCAAGGCAAGCAAAGGCCTTCAGGGTTTCGGGCGGACGAGGAGCCGGATAAACAGGCGGCCTTCAGCGGAGGGGACAGGAATCCGGACGCGCTTTTTGATGTAGCTGCCCATATCCACGCCACCGTCGGCGACGGCATTTGAGGCAACCACCCAGGTTTTCAAATCGGTGGACGTCTGGACGAGGAACTCGACGCGTTTGACATTCGCAGCCTGGCGGTAGGAGAAAAGCGCGTAGTCCTGGCCGGCCGAGTTTTCGATTTCGATTTCGGTCACGGAAGGTCCGGTGGCCGACTGGCGGTTGAGGGCGAACGAGTATTCCTGCAGGTTGGTTTGGCCGTCGCCTTCCGGGTCGGCTCCGGGGAGCCTCTGAGCGGCTGACAGCCCGGTTTTTGCCGAGTCGATGAACCCTTCGTAGGATGTCACGCGGAAACGGGCGGCATAGTCTGCCGACTGGATGATGTTATGGATGTGGTCGATGAGAATCGTCTCCCCGCCCTGATCCACAGGGAACAGGTATCCGTTGAAAAAGTCGGGATACGTCAATTGCTGACGAAGGAGTCCCGCCAAAACGATGGAAACCAGCACCGCGTTTTTGTTGGTAAGCGTGAGATCGAACGGCGTCATCCCCGAAACCGGCGGCGGATTGAAGCTCTCTGTGGAGATCCTGCCGAGCATGAGATTGCGCTTGGCGGCCAGCTCGGCGGGCGAGCTGTAAGACAGGAGCGGCATCCAGTAATCGAGGTCCGCCTGATTGGCGGCAGAAGAGAGGTTTACCTGCGAAAAGTCCGTGGAGGTCTTAGTGATCGCGGCAAGGTAGATGGCCTGAATGAAGATCTCGTTGTCTGTCGCAAAGCCGGGAACCTTGGTGTTAAAAACCTCCAGCAGGTTTTGGTTGAAGGCCGTGCTGATCGTCGTGAGGGCGTCTTCTGGAGTCGTGGATTCCCGGTGAAGGTTGATGCCGTTTTGCAGGTCCGCGAAGCTCGGTGGAATTGCGCGGTTCTCGGCAACGGCGATGACGGAGAGAATGAATGGCGCGTAAATCTGCACGACGGAAAAGACCGGCTCCGCGGCATAGTTTGAGATCAGCAGTTGGTAGATCCACTTGGCCCTGTCCAGGGCCCGGTCGGAGGTGCCAATGGCCGTTCTGGCCGCCGTGAGCTCCGCGGGGGTCGGATCGGCCTGAAAAAGATCCCGGAATGTCTGCACAATAAAGACGTCCTGGTTCGTAATCGGCGTGTCCACGGTGTTCACAAGGATCACCGAGGCGAAGTTGAAAAATCCGACGCTTCCAGGATTCGCCTGGGTGAGTGTGACTGAGAAAATAAGGGATTCCCAGGGCACGGTGCCCGGACCAAAAACCGGCGGAGGCTCGATCGTGATTGCAATAGATTTTTCTCTCTCGTTGGCCGCGAAATGGAGCGTGCCACTGGCGGCTGTGTAGTTGGTGCCGGCTAAGGCCGTCCCATCCACAGTCGCAAAATTCACAGTGAGCGGCTGGCGCACATCGCCCAGGCGGATCACGGGTATCTGCACTGTTCCGGCTCCGGCATTGACCGGAAACTCCCGTCCGCCGAATTCCACCTGCGGAGCCCCGCCCTGCGGATCGGCATAAATGGTCCGCACATCACGCAAGACGCCATCGAGGTCGAAGAAGAGGAAGTTGATGGAATTTTCATCCGCCGTGACGAGCTGGGCTCCGTATTCGGAAACGCGCACCTTGCTGCCGTCGATTACAAACGAAGGATCGAATCCCTGTTCGGGAATGAATCCACCGGCTCCGTTGACGAAATACGGAATCGTCGGCCCGCCGTAAACCGGCTCCATGTTCGAGTTCGCATCGGGCATTTCCAGCCGCTCATAATTGTGAACGTGTCCGCTGATGACCGCCGATGCGCCCCAGGCTTGAAACGGCCAGCGCATGTAGGCGTATTGGTAGACGGCATTTTCAGCACCAGCCGCGGAATTGTATGGCGGGTCGTGGAATATCACGATTTTCCAGCGAGCCGTGCTGGCCGCCAGACGTTGCTGGAGCCAAGCGCCCTGGGCTGCGATCTCCGTATGGGCGCTGTTCGATCCGTCACGATTGGGAACAGGCCTGTTCTGGTAAAACTGTCCGTAGGGAGTCGTGGGATTGCTGTCGAAGATGAAAAGATGCACCGGGCTGGGCCCGGATGCCGTGCCCAGACGCACATCGAAGAACCGCAGATTTTCTGTCTCGCTGAACGGCGCATAGTCCTCGACGTGCCCGGTAATAATATTCTGTTTGTAGGTTTGGCCCACCGCATTGTCTGCAAAGGCCACGGTCGTGTTTGGCGCTGCGGGCAACCCCTCGCGAAGAGCGCGGCGGAAGTAGTCGAGATACGGTTGGCTCAGGGCCACATTATCGGGGGTGGGAATGTGGGTGTTCTGCACGTCGCCATAATCGTGATTCCCCAGGCAGGGGATAAACCGGTTGTAGAGCGGCCCGCCGGGCGGATACGGGTATTCGACCGGAATAGCCATCGTCTTCGGATAAATGTAACCCGTGAAATTTTTGCCGATATTCACATCGGCGGTCCCGGCAAGGCCAAGCTGATAGTTGTTGTCTCCGACAGAAACGATGAAATCCGGATCCCAGCTCCGCATCATCGCCCCCACATGATCGACAGGAAAAATCTGGTCGGGGAATGTCTGGCCAAAGTCTCCGATAACCGCAAACCGGATCGCCCCCGGTCCGGTCGGCACCGTCTGGGCCATAATCTTTGCCCCGCTGACGGCCATCGCCGCCCCGGTGGCCCCGGCCATGCGAAGAAAATCCCGGCGGTTCATCAGGAGCCGGGGGCAGGTGGAATGGGCGGGCTGATGCGGCATTGGTATTTAAAAAGAGGAAAAATCCACGGTCCCCGGGTTGGCATAAATGGCAGCCGCCGCGCGGAGCAGCGCAGCGGACCCGACAAAATATTCTCGGGATTGAGACACGGCCCACACAATCGGTTGTGCCGGCAAAAAATCAAACGATTTCATGAATACCCCATGCACGCTCCGCTCGCCGTCTCAGCAATATTTCCCTGCTTGTGAGAGGGGAGCTTTTGCGCCACGTTCTGGCTCGAATCATGAAAAAATCCGGCTGCCTGATGGTCTTCCTGTTCGTTGCGGTTTGCGCGAGCATGTTTGTGAATTTGATTTTGCTGGCCACACTCGGGGCCAGGGGAACCTCCGGGATGGCCGGGGTGAAGCTGCTGAAACCGAAAACGTTCGAGGAAAGGATCCTGGTCGATGGATCGGAACCGTCCTCAAAAGTTGCTGTGATCCCGCTGGATGGGGTGATCGCATTCGGTGCTGCCGGCAGTCTCGGGAACTCGATGGTGGACGACTTTAAAGCCGCACTCGAACAGGCTGAGAACGACAAACAGATCAAGTCTGTCGTCTTGCAGGTGGATTCGCCCGGGGGGGAGATCACAGCCTCGGACGTTCTTTACGATGCAATCTGCCGGCTTGCGCGCCATAAACCGGTGGTTGTCTATTTCAATTCGATCGGAGCATCCGGAGCCTACTACGCCGCCTGCGGGTCGAATTGGATCATGTGCAACAACACGACATTCACCGGCAGCATCGGTGTGATTATCTCCACGTTGAACTACCGTGAGCTATTTGGAAAAATCGGCCTCCAGTCCGTCGTTTTCAAAAGCGGGAAGTTCAAGGACATGCTCAATGGGGCCCGGGAGATGACTGATGATGAAAAGTCTTACGTGCAAGGGCTTGTCATGCAGAGCTATGACCGCTTTGTCGGCATTGTCGCCCGCTCGCGCAAGCTCGACGAAAAGGAATTGCGCGAGGGGGTCGCCGACGGAAGGATCCTGAGCGGAACGGATGCCTATGCTTCCCGCCTGGTTGACGAACTCGGGTATATCGAGGACGCCTATGACAAAGCCGCCGAACTTGGCGGAGTCCCGGATGCCCAGGTGGTGCGCTACGAGCGCGCCTACAGCCTCGACAAGTTTTTCCGCATGTTTGGAGAATCCCGGGCGACGGCGAAAATCGAACTCGACCTGCTCCCCAAAGCGACACTCCTCGAGCCTGGCAGAATCTACCTGCTCCCTTCGTTCTTCGCTCCGTAGAACGGAAGTTCGCCAAGGTTGCTTCGTTCACCTGAACGCTTCCGGAACAAAAACAAAACGCCGCCCGTTTTGTAACGGACGGCGTTTGAAGGTTCTCGCGAACCGGATTTTTACTTCGTTGGAACGGTCGCGACCGTCTGAAGGATCCGGCTTGCGATCTTGTAGGGATCCCCTTGCGAATTCGGACGACGATCCTCGAGGTAGCCTTTGTAGCCGTTGTTCACAAAGCTGTGAGGAACTCGAATCGAGGCGCCGCGGTTGGCCAGGCCATAGTTGAATTTGTCGATAGACTGGGTCTCATGCAGCCCGGTGAGGCGCATGTGATTGTCCGGTCCGTAGACCGCGATGTGCTCGTTCTTGTATTTGTCGAACGCTGCCATCAGGGCCTCGAAGTAGTCCTTCCCGCCAACTTCACGCATGTGGGTCGTCGAGAAGTTCGCGTGCATCCCGGAACCATTCCAGTCGACATCCATGCCGAGCGGCTTGCAGTGCCAGTTCACGTCCACGCCGTATTTCTCGGTCAAACGCAGGAGGAGATAGCGGGCCATCCAAACCTGATCGGCTGCTGTCTTCGAGCCTTTTCCGAAGATCTGAAACTCCCATTGGCCCTTCGCCACCTCGGCGTTGATGCCTTCGTGGTTGATTCCTGCGGCCAAACAGAGGTCCAGGTGGGTGTCGACGATTTCGCGGGCAATATCACCTACGTTTCTGTAGCCGACTCCGGTGTAATACTCGCCTTGCGGGGCTGGAAATCCACCGCCGGCCGGGAAACCCAGGGGAACACCATCCTGATAGAGGAAATATTCCTGCTCGAAACCAAACCATGCACCGGGATCATCAAGGATCGATGCGCGCGAGTTGCTCGGGTGCGGGGTGCCGTCGGGCATGAGAACCTCGCACATCACGAGAAGTGCATTGGTCTTCGTGGGGTCAGGGTAGCTGGCCACCGGTTTCAGGACGCAATCCGAGCTTTTCCCCTCGGCCTGCCGGGTCGAGCTGCCGTCAAATCCCCACAAGGGAAGTTCTTCCAACGTGGGATAGGTTTCAAAATCCTTAACTTGGGTTTTTCCGCGCAGGTTGGCGACGGGTTCGTAGCCGTCCAACCAGATGTATTCGAGTTTATACTTCGCCATATTTGTTGTTTGCTGTGTCTGATTTTGAACAGCTCATGCCGGGATGAACTGCCAGATGTTTGATTTTCCCTGATTTCCCAGCCGGCGAAGGTGAATCAAGCAAGTAGAATGCCAATTGTAAACAAGAACTCGGATAAACCAATCGGACGGTGGAAAAAAAACTCCTTTTTATGAAAATTTATGCGCTGGGCGCCTGCAAATCTCCCTCTTTTGCACCCGGCACACTCTCGCCGGACACAAGATCTTCAAGTGTCTGACGTTTGCGGACGAGGTGAACCTGCAGGCCATCGACCAGAATTTCCGGAAGCAGCGGACGGGAGTTATAGTTTGAAGACATCACGAACCCATAGGCTCCTGCGCTGAAAAGAGCGATCCGGTCACCGGATGCGAGCGCCGGCAGTTCGCGATCCTGTGCGAAAAAGTCCCCGCTCTCACAGACCGGTCCAACGACATCCATCGGCATGACCGGCCCTGAGGATTTCCTGAGCGGCACAATCTCGTGCCATCCTTCGTAGAGAGCGGGTCGGATAAGATCGTTCATGGCCGCGTCGACAATCGTGAAAGTTTTGGCGGGCGTCGTTTTTACGTATTGGACGGTGGACAACAAAACCCCTGCATTGCCAACCAGGAAGCGCCCCGGCTCAAACAGGATCTTCAGCCCGAGCGGCGCCAGAATCGGGATGATCGCGGAGGCATATTCCTCGGGCGTGATCCGGTGCGGATGGTCGGTTGAGGTCCACCACTCAGGGGCACCACTGGCGAGGGCTGCATCATAGACGATGCCTATTCCGCCACCGATGCTGAAAAACTCGATGTTGTGACGGTTCTTTATCTCCGTAACAAGGGAGACAAGCTTCCGGGCGGCCTCCGCAAATGGTTCCGCTTCGAGGATCTGGGAGCCGATGTGCGTTTGGATGCCGCGGATTCTCAGATGCGGGAGCGCTTCTGCCTTCGCATAGACATCGGCCGCGCGATCAATCCCGATCCCGAATTTGTTTTTGCTTTTCCCGGTGGAGATGAACTTGTGGGTGCGAGCGTCCACATCCGGATTCACCCGAACGGCCACAGGCGCGATGCACCCGAGTTTTCCCGCAACCTCATTGATGCGCTCGAGTTCTCCCTCACTCTCGACATTGAAGCAGTAGACGCCCTCCTTGAGGGCGTATTCTATCTCGGCTGAGGTTTTGCCCACGCCGGCAAACGTGCACTTGTCAGCCCGCCCCCCGGCTTGCAACACGCGAAAGAGTTCGCCCGCCGAAACAATATCAAAACCGGCCCCCTCACCCGACAGCAGGTTCAGAACAGCCAGATTCGAATTCGCTTTCACAGCAAAGCAAACAAGATGGTCGAGTGGCTCCAGAGCCCGGTTGAGACGCTGGAAATTCTCACGGATTGTCCCGGCGGAATACACGTAGGCAGGCGTTCCGAATTGCCCGGCCACACGTTCAAGATTCACGCCCTCGCAATAAAGAGCCCCATCGATATATTTAAACAAATGCACCGGCGAAAAATGATCGGGAGAGAACCCGATGTCAACCGCGGTTGATCCCCGGCAGAAACCTCAACCCTTCTTCAGGGATTGAGGGCCACGCCCTCGATGGAAGTTACAAAATCTTCAGCTTTTCCACCTGCAAAGCTGCGGGAGTGGATTGCATGGACTCCAGATCTTCCGCAAACGGATCCACGAGCACCGGATCGGAGACCAGCGGCTTCGGAGATTTCCCACTGATCATGAGCGCGATATTTGCCGCAATCTGCTCCGAGAGAGTGATGGCATCGTATTGCAGCTCGATAACAGGAAACGGGGCATGGAGCCGCTCGCCTTTGTTGCGATAGGTGACAACCAGCAACTGCTCCGGAGATTTGATACCCAGCTCGCGTATGGCAAGCGTGGCATCCTCGATAAAGATGTCGTCACAGAGCACCAGCCCGTCCGGCTTGATCCGACCCGTCGTCCAGATCTCTCTCATGAGACTGTAGCCCGAGCCAGTCGTGTTTGGATGAAGGTCTCCGATCATCCATGAATCATCAGTGATGCCGCCTTTTGAGGCGACGATGCGGCCAAAATCACTGCTTCCGATGGGGGAGGAAACGGCCCCGAAACCGATGCAGGATATTTTGCGGCGCCCGTGTCTCATGAGTGTCTCAACCGCCGTCTCGAGGAACACATTCATGCGGGATTCGCCACTGGAACTGGTTGTCACATCGGTCCTGAGCGAGGGGATGCCGTGCTTGGTGAGAAGATCAAGATACCTGCCACCGGATTTGTGCGACTCAGCGATCAACACCGCTGCCGAAACCTGCCCGGCCTCGATATCCTTGCAGAGAATGGAATCATCGAAACTTCTGTCGGATGCCGGTGCCGTCTCGCCGAAATAGATCTGAGAACCAAGCCCCATTTCTTTCAAACACTTGGATGTCTGAAGGGCAATCTGCACAAAGTGGCAGGAAAGGCTCCCGTCTGAAAGATCCAGAGGAGTGACCAATGCCACTGGGGCCTTGTACTTCGACTTTACAGGAGAGCTTTGGGGCATGTCTTTCCGGTAGGTTCCGGAGCCCTGGCGTCGGTGGAGGAATCCCGCTTGCACAAGCGAACGGAGCGCTTCCCGCACAGTGGGGACGCTGACGTGATACAACTCCGCAAACTCTGTTTCGGTGGGCAGGCGGTCCCCCGGAGACGTTTTTAACACGTAGTCTTTGGAAATCTGATCCGCCACCATTTCATAGAGGCGAGGCTGCTGGATAGGTGAAGAAGATTTAGCGTTCATAAGGATTCTCAGCCGCGATTGCGTTTACAACTTGATTTCTGTTACAGGTATCCATCCGCCGCGACCTTTGCAAGAGTATTATTCCTGCCGGCGCTGCAAACATGTGAATCATCCGCAGGAAATCTCCGCCATTCTGAAGGTCCTCAACGCGCTTTCTTTCCACCTTGAAAGTGATAAAACAGCGAAAAGGAGAAGATTAAACCAAGGCCTGATGTGCCACCGACTTGTCCTGCTGAATTTCGCGGATCGCGCCATCAGTCTTATCACGATGGTAGCCCAGGAGGAAGGAGATATAGGGGGCGGCAGACATTGTGGCAATATGGTGCGCCCCGGATCCCTCTCCCGTTTGGTAGTTGAAGTATTCCAGCATCCCTTTTGGAAGCGGGGCATTCACCCGTATGATCTCCATCGAGCTCCTGGCGATCTCATCTGCGAGGTTCGGAAAACCCATCTGGATGCACGCCTGGGCACAGAGGAAGTTGACACTAAACCAAATCGGGCCGCGCCAGATCCTGCACGGGTCGAAGGAGGACTCCTCCGGGGAGACAGTCGTCAACCCGAACCGCCCCCAGAATGGCCCTGATGATGAAAGCGCTTCCGCCGCGAGGAGACGGCGGTCCGCAGAGGGGGAGAGCATCGCCGGGAAATGATTCATCGGGGTGTTTACTGTCCCTCTCCTGCCGGATTCCACTCCGATGTCCACATAGCGCCCAAGCTTCTCATCGTAGAGTTCCGCTTCGAGAAATCCGACCATCCGCTCCATGTCGGCAAGATGCATGGCGGCTTCGCTCTCCCGTCCAAGTTCCGAAGCGATGCGGGCCAGGTGAAACTGGTCCCATGCGCACAGAGCGAGCAAATCAGGCCCGAAGACCGGTTCCTTCAGGGACATCCGCCCCTCTCCCGCAAACATGTCAAAGCGGGGGGAATCATCCAGACAAACGACCCTGTCGTAATACGGGATTCCCTCGGCAGAAGCCTCTTCGCGGATCCACCACGCGGCATGCTTGGCCAAAGGTTCATAAATCCGATCAAGGAAACTTTCGTCCGGCAGAGCCGAGTGGATCCGCCACGCGGCCCAGGAGAAAAGCGGGAACTGAACCCCTCCCCCGGAATGGAGTGCCGTCATCTCCCCCACCCTGCCTGATTTGGACTCCCGCAGGACATCCGCATAAATCTCGATCTGATCTTTGGCGAGTTCAGGGTCAGCCTCTTTCAGGGCGACTGCCGCAAAAGCGCTGTCCCAGGGAAAGACCCCGGGGTATTGAATTTTTGCCCCCAGGACGGATCGGCGCTGCAGGCATCCCTCGGGCGCTGCCAGGTTGGAGTAGATGCACCAGATCGCATTCTTTGCCAGCGTTACATCTCTTGGATCTTCGACACGCCCAAGCGAAAACTGGTCATAAATCGAGTTCCACTCGGATTTCAAACGACGGCGGATCTCCTCCATCCCCCCCCTTTCCTCACGCAGACAACTCCACGCCGCGCGGGCCCTCTCTTCCGCCATTGCCTCGTCCTGAAATGCCACTCCAACTCCAAGATGTGTTGCGCCAACGGGCAGATCAAGGAACCAGCCGTTTCCATCCTCCGCCAGTAGCACCCCATCCGCCACGAAGGCGGCGCAGTAACACCCATTTTTCGCAATGATCAGGCCAGCCCCTTTCTGGCTCAAGGTGGCTCCGCCACGGAACGCATCAAATGCCATCCATTGCTGGTGAGCGGTCCCGCCGTTATGATAAATTTTCCCAGGTGCCCCGCTGTGCATCCGCATCGGCTTCTTCACCTTCACCTCGATGGAAATCGAGTCCCTGCCAGAAAATGCCGCGGAGATCACGGCATGCGAAGATTCCTGCCTGATGAACTCCGGCTCGCAGAGAACCCTCTCCGGACTTTCTTTTCCGATCCTGCAAAATGGGCTGGCCAACCCCCGCCAATCTCCCGCCACCCATACCAAATTCGAAAACCCCATCAACCCGGGCCGCTGAAGCAACTGAGCAACGGAATACCTCGCAAGAACGGGATTCTGATAATAGTCGATCGCTATCCCGCCTGGCGCCGAAAAGTCCGGATTGCCTGATTTTTGAAGTGACTTGGACATACTCACATAATCGCCGCTAACTAATTGAAATATGGCGGCAATGCATTAATTGAGCAACGTAATTTTTGTGTTTCCGATCCCCCCGTATTTTTTCGGGCCTTGAAGATGGACTGTTCAGCTGTGAAGACCGGGTTGGATCTCAAGGTCTCTCCATCCGCCTGATGAAGAGGAAGAACACCCAGCCCGTGACGACGGTCAGGCCGGCAGCGATCGAAAAAACCGTGATGTTGGATGGGTTGTGGTCCCAGAAAAAATAGTAAGCAATCCAGGCACAGTTTAGAAGCAGGAGCCCGGAGGCAGGAATTGCGAGCACGCCGAGGATCCCGGCGCAAGGCTTTCCATCATCCTCGGGACACGGTGACAAATCCCGCGGACGAAATGGCTTGGTGGGTGCGACGTAGGAATGGATTCCGCCAAGACGCTTCCAAATGCGGTAGCTTTTGTAGTGAAAATAAAACCCGGCGGCAACCATCGGCCCCATCCACAGGAAGTTAAACCGGTAGTAATAATCCCCCTCCGGAAAGACCCCCCGGACCATATCGATGTAGAGCCCGGACAGCAGCCCTCCGGCCATCAGCCCGACAGCCCGGACAAGAGCCATTGCGCCGGAGAACTGCCCATACTGCTCGTGGGGAAACATGCGCATGAGCCGCGTCATGTTGGCCACCTCGTTGACGGCCCGGTATGGGGCCCGGAAAAAGGCGCTGAAGGTCATCATGAAAGCCACGAAGACCAGCGGGGTTGTTGCTGGGACGAAGAGCCAGACCCAGTTTGCAAACTGGAAGAAAAATATATCGAATGCCCCGAAATAGGCGCACACCCTCACGGGATGCCAGCGGTCAACCAAGCTGCCCGCGAAAAGCAGGCAGATCGGCACGGTGATGGCGGAGATCGCACCCATCTTCCCGATGTTGTCGAGCGACAGCCCGAGCGAACGTAAAAAGAAAACGTCGAATACGACGATACTCCCCCCGATCGCACCAACCGCTCCCTGCAGGAAAATATACCAGTAGTAGCTGCTGGTAAAACACTCCCTGGCAAAGAGACGGACTTTCCCGAAAAAGCCCAGGACAGCCCCCTCGTCGCTCGGCGGCGGATAAGTTCCCTCCTTCACACGCAGGCACATGAGGCCAAACCCGATCAGATAGAGCAGCGCAGCCCCAAGAAAGATCTCCCTCACGTGGGACTCCGCGTATTTGAAAATAAAAAAGTTATACGCGGCACTCGTCAGGGTTCCCACCACCCGGAACCACCCCATGAACCGCCCCATCCACTCGACCGGCACCACATCGTTGAACAGATACCAGTAGACGGTGTTCACGAACATGTTGAAGAAATCAAAGCTCGCGGCAAAAACCGCCAGAAGGACGATCGTCACCTGCGCCTGCTTGATCGCCGAGCCGCCAAAGAATGCGCCGTGAACCCATCCTCCGATATCGCTGCTGAATCCGATCAATATCATCGACATCGCCAGAAACGGCATGGTTCCCAATATAAACGGCAGCCTTCTCCCCCAACGGCTCCGATGCCGGTCGCTCTTAAAGCTCAGCCAGGGAGTGACCGTGACGTTAAAGATGCCCGGCAGGGTCGTCATGATCAGGCCGATCAGCGCGTTGGGCGCATCAAGGCTCCTCAGCTTGAGAGGAAGAATGCTCGGCACCACCGCCTCCATAAGGGTGAAGCAGAAGTCACCCCACAACATCCATGCGAAGAGAACAAAGAGACCTTTCTTCGAATAGATCAGTGACCCGCATCGGAAAATGATGTTCTCAGGCGTGGCGGCGGCTGGATTTTCGCTATTCATCGGATCCGCTCCAAGAGTGCCGGTTGTGCGGCTTTCAGCCAGGAATCCGCAAGAATCCCCGCCCCCGCATGGGTGGGATGAATTCCGTCATAGGCCCAGTAAACGGCGGGCGCCCGCTTCAAGGCATCATCGAACGCCTGTTGCGCCGGCACAAAAACCGCCGTGAACTCGCGGGCGAGCTCACGGATCACCGCCTGCCTCTCGGCAAGATGACTCCGCCATTCGTCGTCAACCATACCCGCCCGCAGAAGAAATGGCTCGACCAGAATCATGAGCCTCCGGGGATCGGCTTCCAAAAGACGTTGGATCAACAAGCGGTAGGCCACACGGAATTCCTGCACAGAATCCTCCGCTTCTCCAATCATCTTCCGGATTGTGCTGTTCACACCGACCAACAGTGAGACCACATCCGGCATTAACGCCAAGGCGTCAGCATCCCATCTCACCGCAAGGTCCCCGACCGTATCTCCACTGATCCCCCGGTTCAAATATTCCATCCGGCCGGGATGCTCGCATGCCAGGCGGGCACTGACCAGAAAGGCATATCCGTTTCCCAACTGGTAGGCTGGATTGATCTCTTCCGGTCGCCGGAAGGCATCTGTGATCGAGTCACCTTGAAATAGAAGTCGCAGAAGCCGGGAAGTCATGGGATCGCATTTCAAGACACACCGCCGCCAGCGTTAAATCAATAACTATTGCGTTTATGAGTTGTTTTTATTGGCCCGCGGTTCTCGAAATCGGTTGGTATTCCAGAGGTCTGCCCTCTCAGCTCAATCTGAGGAACAGAGGGAGCGGCGTCGGCGTAGCAGAGTTGCGGAAGATTCATTCTATCGAGACTGAGCACCAGTAAATATAAACTCCGAAAGCGGCCGGCATCCAGCCAGGGCACGTTGGTAAAGGCGGGATCGGTGGTTTTATGTGCAGCGCAAATCCCGCTCATTTGGTCAGCAAAGCCTCCATTTCAGAAACGAGATCGGGCAGTTCGGTAGCCAGGTTCTCTGTTTCCCAAGGGTCTGCAGTCAGATCGAAAAGTTGATCGTGGGAGCGTCCATTTACGCTGTAGCGAATCAATTTGCGGCCGTTTACCGTGACACTTTTTTGAAGGTTTTTGTAAGCTGCGACGACATGATCGCGTGCGGGTTCCGCCCCGGTAAATCGGGAAAGCAAGCTGCGGGCGGTCATTGTCCCGGGTTCCGGCACCCCGGCCCATTCAAGACAAGCCGGAGCAGTATCGAACCCATAGACCAAGGAATCCTCCCTGCGGTTAATCGGGATCCCGGGACCGGCCATCAGGAGAGGAACCCGAACGCTGTGCTCATAAAGGTTTTGCTTTCCCATAAGGCCGTGCTGTCCGACGGCAAGTCCGTGATCGGCCGTATGAACTACAAGCGTATCGCGGCCAATGCCCAGTCGTTCCAGAGCAGCCATGACCCGCCCGAACTGCGCGTCCATTTCGCTCACCATCGCGAAGTAGTCCGCCATGTGCTGCCGCACTGCTTCCGGAGTGCGGGGGTGAGGCGCGAGCATCTCATCACGGATCCAGAGTTCCCCATTGTCGAACGGATGCTGCGGAAGAAAGTTTGGCGGCAGTTCAAGATTCCCGGCATCGTAGAGCGATGCAAACTCAGGCGGCGGGGTGCGCGGATCGTGGGGCGACGTCCATCCAATGAACAGGAAGAACGGTCTCGCCGGATCGTGGCGCTCCAGAAACTCAATCGCGGCATCCGCAAAGGCGACACTGGAGAACTTTCTGGAGGGCTTCGGCGAAACGTAAATGCCGGCCGGATCATAGTCGTGGAGCGGGGTTCCAATGTGTTCGTGCATGCCATCAAAAAAAATCGCACTGCCGCTGCCGAAGCTGCGTTGATACGAGGCACGCTCGTTGTGCCATTTTCCGATCCCATGCGTGACGTAGCCGGCGGCGCGGAGCGTGGATCCGATCGTCGGATAGTTCCCGCAATCCATCGGCACCTCACAGACTTCACGTCCTGTGTGAAGCGCCGCACGGGACGGAATGCACACGGCGCCATGATTGCCATTCTGGCAGCGCGCATTGACGAACGCGGTGCCGCGCGCAGCGAGCGCATCAAAGTTCGGCGTGAGAACGCGCCGGTCACCCACAGCACCAACCATGTCCCAGCGCTGATCGTCAGCAACAGAAAGTATGATGTTTCTCTTCATCCTCAGGGGATCAGAAGACCATGCTGCCGGACGTCACTCGACATCGCTCCGGAACGGCGTGGCCGGGAGACCCTCCTGGTTGAACAGGTTCACATCCGGCACGTTGGCCCATCCATACCGGACCGCGACCGGTGCCGGGACTTCGCTGCTGGAAACAACAACAGACCTGTCTTTGATTTCGGCCGCGGCAGGCACAAACTTTTTGTCTGCCCCTGCGATCGTAAATCCTTTCAGTTTCCCGTCCTTTGCCACCAGGCCGCTTCCGGTATTTTTGAAACCGGCGACGGCGCGATTCTGTTCGATTTTCAATCCGTCAAAAACCGGCCCCGAGTATTCGATCTTCTCACCATATGCGATGGCCCGTGCTGCCAGTGCGAGCCGGGAGCCTACCGGTTCCTTTCGCTTGGGATGGATGTTTGCGGCATCCCCCACATCCGTCGTGACGACCATGGCGGTGTTCGGGACCTTCTGCCAGGTCAGCAGCTGCGCCTCGCGGATTTCAGGTTTTTGACCGCCAAAGGGAGCGATCTGCACGAAGAGAAATGGAAAATCTCCCTGCCCCCACTTCTCGCGCCAATCGGAGATCAAGCGGGGCAACATTGCGCGGTATTCTTTTCCGCCATTGGACTCTCCCTGATACCAGATAACACCCTTGATGGCGTAGGGAATCAGTGGCGCAATCTTTCCGTTGTAAAGCACGGTGGGAGACCCGGTGCTGCCTTCGGGCGGTCCGGGTTTGACAGGAGCCGGACTGGATAATTTTGGTTTGGGAGTCTCCGGGCGTCCCTCCGACTTGGCCTTCCTGTTTTCTTCGGCCCATGTTTTCAGGGCTTCGTTGTAGGGCTGTCCGATCTCCTCGTTCCATTTCTTGAGTTTTTCTTCGTAGTCTTTCACCGCCTGCGGGAACCTGGCCTTGGCCTCCGGGTAGGCGGCCGACTGCGCCTTGATCATCGCAAGATAGTTGGCGAGTTCCGGTTCCTTCTCTAATGCGTCGATGCTCATCCAAGCCTGTCCCGGCGATCCGCTGACCGATGCGTGGATCATTCCGACCGCGACATTCTTTGCCAGGAAAAGATCCCGGGCGAAAAAGTAGCCAACCGCGGAAAATTGAGCCGCAGTCTTCGGGCTGCACACGGCCCATGAACCGCTTGCCGCAGCCACGGGTTCCATGGCTTGCGCGCTGCTGACAGTAAACATGCGGATCTGCGGATAGTCGGCTTTGGGAATTTCTTCCGCCGCGTTGTCGGCACCGCCAAGAACAAATGCCATGTTCGATTGTCCGGAGCAGATCCACACCTCGCCGAACATCACGTCACTGATCGTGACTGTATTCGCCCCCTCGATGGTCATCTGATAGGGCCCCCCGGACGCATGGGCCGGCAGCCGCACCATCCACTTGCTATCTTTTGTCACGGCTGTGGCCTTCGAACCATCAATAGAAACCGTGACATGTTCGCCTTCCGAGGCAGTCCCCCAAATTGGCACCTCCATCCCCTGCTGGAGGACGGCGTGGTCGGCAAACAAAGGATTCGGCTTAACCTCTGCCGGCGATGCAGAGGCGAAAGCAATCCAAATGAGGCAGACGGCCGGCAGAACTGAAACCGGCACCCTGCCGGAAGGTGACGGACCAATTTTCATACGCCTTCAAACGGCAGGCTGACGCCCTCGCGGACAAAGACCGGAATCTGTTCCAGGGGAGACGGAATGCTGGCTGAACCGCCGCCCGGGTAAACATCCCCGGTCCAGGCGTGAACCCAACTGCAGGCGGAGGGGAAATAGACCGTCCGCTCGCGCTGTCCATGGACCGTCACCGGAGCAACAAGGATGTCCGGGCCGAAGAGGAACTGGTCTTCAACTTTCCACGCCATCGCATCTTTCGGAAAATCAACAAAGAGCGGACGCATTGGCGGGAGCCCGTCCTGGTGGGCGATCTCCATTTGCTTCATTATGTATGGCCGGAGCCGCTCGCGCAGGGCGAGGAGACCGCAGATGATTTGGTAGGCCTTGTCCCCAAAACTCCAGACCTCGTTGTCCGCACCGCCTGCGCGCTGATCCGGAACCGGCAACCGCACACCATGCAAACGGAACAGCGGACAGAACACCCCGTATTGAAACCACCGCACAATCAGTTCGCGAAAGTAGGGAGTGGAAGGATCCCCGCTGTGGAAGCCGCCGATGTCGGTTGTCCACCACGGGATGCCGCTGATTCCCATGTTCAAGCCGGCTCGCACTTGCGCAGTCAGCACTTCAAACGTGGATTTGATATCCCCCGACCAGACCGCCGCGCCAAACCGCTGGCTGCCGGCCCATGCGGAGCGGCAGAGAAAAAACGGTTCCTTCTCTCCGGCGGCAACCATTCCATCGTGAAAGGCCTGCGTGTGAAGAAGCGGATACAACCCCGCAACCTCCGATCCATTCCCGATATGGAATCGCAAGTTGTCAAAATCCGCGGGAACCATTTCGGGCTCGCAGGCGTCGAGCCAGAAGACTTTGATCCCCAGATCGAGGTAGGCCTTTCTGGCGTTTTCCCAAAAGGCTCTGCGGGCCTCCGGGTTTGTCGGATCGTAGAAATGCAGATAGACGAGGCCATCGGGCTTTGTGTCAAAAAACGGGAAAAGCGCGGGAGTGCCCCGCTCGGTTTCGAGAATCCACCCCTTCTCGCGAAATGTGGAAAACGTCGGGCTGTTGCCATTGAAGGAAGGCCAGATCGAGATCATGACCTTCACTCCCATCGCATCCAATTCCTTCACCATCGCGCGAGGGTCCGGCCAATCAACAGGATCGAGTCCCATTTCGCCCATCATCTCCCAGTGGAAAAAATCGATAACGATCACCGAAAGCGGTAGCCCGCGTTCCTTGTGTTCGCGGGCCACGGAGAGCAATTCCTCCTGCGTTTTGTAGCGGAGCTTGCATTGCCAGAAACCGGCGGCCCAATCGGGCATAATGGGGGCATGCCCGGTGGCGCCGGCATAGTTCGAAAAAATTTCTGCGGGCGTGTCTCCCGCAGTCACCCAATAGTCCAGGCCCGCCGAGGCATCCGAAACCCAGCGGGTGACGGATTCGCCGAGCTCGGCCCGTCCGGTGCCGGGGTGATGCCAGAGGAATCCATAGCCACGGCTGGAAAGGAGAAAGGGAATCGAGACTTCACAGTTCCGATGGACGAGATCCAGCACGCAGCCCTTCTGGTTCAGCAGGCCGTGGCGGTGCTGGCCCATTCCATAGAATCTTTCATCCGGGCATGAGAGGAACCTCACCTCGATGCGATGGAGGTCGGAGCCCAGCGGGCGGAACTCCCGGCCGGATGGTTGCAGGATTTCGCGGGGCGGCTCCTCCAGCAAAAGCTTGCCGGTATCGGATCGGAACAAACGGAGCTGACCGGACGAAGTCAGTTCCACACGCAGGAGCCCATTCGTCAGCGTCGCACCGGTCGCCGTGATGTCTGCGCTGGCCTGCACCCTGGATTGGGGCAGCAAGGCCCCCGGGAGCTCTTTGAATGCGGCGTTTTTTGTGGCCCGAACCCGGACACTGTCAGCGCCCCAGGGTTCGATGAGAAGGGTTTCGTGATGAAGCGACCAACGAATGCTCTGCCCCTCAATTCGGAGGTCGCCGCAGGGTATTGTGAGAGACATGGTCTTTTACCGGACAGTTAGGGTGAAGTGGCGCTCCGGACTTTCCTTGTAGCCGATGCGGGCCGCTTTTGCCGCGACTTTCCACTCGCCCGGCGCAAGATGGATCGCACCCGTGTAAAGCTGCCAGACGGGGTCATCGTTGAGCCTGTAGGCCATCGAGGCACCTTGGGTCGGAGTGTGGAGCTGAAGCAAACCGGGGCCCTGGATGCTGAAGTGCAATCCAAAGACGCCGCCGATGGGACACTTGCAGAAATCGTCCTCCCCATACGCGATGAAATACGGGGACTCGGTCGCTGGCTGACGCCCGCCAGGCCACATCCATTCGCTCAATTCCGCCTCGGGCACGCTGCCAAGGTCCCCGATCTCCCGCTGCCAGCGGTCCAGTTCGGCTCTCATCTCAAGGAGGACATTCCGGCAGGAACTATCAGATGCAAGGTTGTGCATCTCCCACGGATCGGCATCGCAGTCGTAGAGTTCTTCAGGCGGGCGACTGGTTTCCGCGAAGAATGACGAACCGGATGGCAGGGAGTCATGGCGCATCAGTCGGATCAACTCCTGCTCCACCGGATGGTTGTTCAGGTAGTGGTTGTAAAGAAACCCCGGCAACTCAGGGTGGTAGTTGCGTATGTATTTGAAGCGTCCCGACCTCACAGCCCGCACGTGATCGTAGTAGTCATCAAACCGATCCTGAGTGGCATGGATAAAATTGCGCTTGGGCGAGTCCGGCGAAAGAAATGAGCGACCCTGCAAGTGCAGAGGAACCGGCAAGCCCAGCATCGACAGGACAGTGGGCGCGAGATCCAACATACTGACAAGTTCGTCCCGAACCTCTCCCGCCGGAATACATCCCGGCCAGCGAACGATCAGAGGAACGCGGATCCCGGAATCATAAACATGCCGCTTCCCCCGGGGCAGGCCCTCACCATGGTCGCTCCAGAGGATGACGAGTGTCTCCCCGGCAAGCCCGTCCTCCTCCAACTCCCTGAGGACACGGCCCACCTCGGCGTCCACACGCGACATTTTATCATAATGCCTCGCGATCGCATCGCGCACAACGGGTGTATCCGGCAGATACGGAGGAACCGTCACCAGCGCGGGATCGGTTTCGAGCGCCTTTCCATCCGGCCACATCCCGCTCTCGTGCGCGCCTTCAAAATTGAAGACAGCAAAAAATGGTGAGCCGGCAGGACGGTTCCGCCAGTGGGCACGCTCATGGCATTCGTCCCAGGCCGTGAACGGCGGAAAAAACTGGTAGTCGGTCTTTTTGTTGTTCGTGCAAAAATATCCGGCAGCGCGCAGATATTCGCTGAAGCATTTGACATGTGCCGGCGGGACCGGCTCATACGGCGGGGTCTGTCCCTCATAAGCGGGATGTCGCTGACGGGTCCGCATATGATGGCCGCCGATCGAGCAGGCATGAACGCCGGTGATGACGCCGCACCGGCTTGGTGCGCAGACCGGAGCTGTGGAGAATGCCTTGGTATAAACGGCCCCTTCGGACGCCAGTTTCTCAATGTTCGGGGTTCGGGCCACGGTGTCACTGTAACACCGGAAGCGCGGACTCGTGTCTTCGAGGGTGATCCAAAGGACGTTCATAATGGCTGGTTTATGCGAGGGAATCCATGGTTGGCATTCTTATTTCGCATTAAGCGCGCGGCCGAGAGCATCGGCCAAGTCCTTGTTCCCCGACTTTTTGGCTTCGTCAGCCAGCGATTTCGCCTGCTCGACTCCGGCTGTGGAACCGATCCGCACCAGGGCTGCGGCAGCAAGTGGCGAGTAGTTGGGCTCGGCGAGAAGCGGAAGCAGAAACGCCTCGGATTCCGGGTTTCGCAATTGTCCGATCAGGATGATGAGCCCTTTCCGGTTGAACGATTCGCCCTCGGGGATCTGGGCAAAAATCTCCTGCAGGGCAGGAGCACGTCCTGTTGCCTTGCGGAGAATCAGGACATCTCCGATCTGGTCGAAGGGGTTGGGACCGCTCTTGCGCATCGCTATGGTCCGGATCTTCTCGATCGCCAGTTCCTCCACGGAGGCATCCTGCCCGGCCAAAGCCTTCGCGGCATCGGCATATAGCCCCAGAGGCTTATTCGCGAGCAGATCGAACAAAACCGGAACCGCAGGCGGATACGGCAACTTTCCAAGCGCGACCAATGCCGCCCGGCGAACCGGCCACGACTCGCCCTCGCTCTGAACTATTTCCAGCAACCTCGCACCCGCCGATTCCGACGGCGCCCCGGCCAATCGTCTGGCCGCATGGAAGCGCGCAGAAGCCTCGCCGGAAGAAAGCAGCTTCACGAGATCAGCCGGACTGGCGGAGGCGATATTCGGAGGCAGCGGAGCATTTTCCATCGCGATGGTCTCCTTCATCCTCTTAATCATGGCCGTATTCAGGTTTGTCGCCCCCTGCCCGAATGTCATCAAACAATTTCTGTTCTTTAGTGCATCGACAAACCGGTCGAATTGTTCCGCGGGATCGGCATCTTCGATCACAATCACCCGGAATGCGTCGGGGTAGAGCGCCTTTGCCATCGCGGGCATCCCGTAATCGCCCATGTCGGCCTCACCGTAGCCCGCCACGCTGGCGTAGTCGCCGGTCGCGGTGAATTCCGGAATGAAGAGGGTGTCAGGGTATTTCGTCCGCAACTTTCTCCAGAGATCGCTGGTCAGTCGACCGGATTGGAATTTTTTATCCGCACCATATGGCCGCCAGAAGAAATTCGTATCCACGTAGAAGATCGTGCAGCCCCAGCGTTTCTTGGCGTAATCGATTTTGGCTTCGAGTTCGGACAAAGGTTCGACCCCCGTGTGCAGGTGTCGCGCGGAGTTTTTCTCGGCATCATAAACCACGCGCGAGGGGCGCAGCGTGATGCCCACACGAAGGCCGGCATCCTTCAGCTTCTTTATCGCCTCATCTGCGAAAAGATCCATCTGCGGATTGAGCAGACGAACCAGGCGGGGGTCGCCGATGTAGGTGATGGCATGGGGGAACGTTCCGCCCTCGAGATCCCAGAGCACCATCCCCTGCGCGTCGACCGTGCGAGAGGCTTCGATAAGTCCGTCGATTTTTTTCAACAGCATGGCATGGAACTTCTCGTCCGGCTGAGGCGGAACGACGGCGTCCGGGTTCTTTAAATTGGCAACCGCCTCATCCTTGGGCAGGCCACCTCCAAAAAATGAGCGGAGAATCGGCCGCCGGTCCTCCCAAGCCAGAATGGAAGGATTCGCCTTCCTGAATGCCGCAATAAAATCGTCCGCAAGCACCATGGGATCCGTTCCGGCAGGCCCAACCCTGAGAATGAACGAGAAATCGATCTTCTGCCCGGGCTCAAGCACCTGATCCATCTGCACCCCGTCAACCACCACCCGACCGCCGCCAAACCCCGCACGGGGAATGGTCTGGCCGGTCTTTTTATCAATATTGAAATCCAGGCTCACTGGGAATTTCAACTCCTCCGCTCCAAGAACCGCTGATCCGGCACTGCCCTTGAAAAAAGTAAATGCAGGCTCTCCGACGCAGAAAGTTGGCTGCTGATTACGCCCGTCGCCCAGGGATTTCAAAGAAAGCAAATTCATGTTGATGCTCCTTATCACCTGCGGGCTGGTATTCTCGAGAGTCGCACGGATGCGCAGTCCGTTGGACAGGGGCTCATACCGGCAGATGAGCTTTCCCCAGTCGTAGGTCATCGTTAATTTCTTCTCCCCGGCTTCAAATGTGCTCCCTGCCAACTTGAATCCGATCGGCTTTCCATCGGAACCAGAAACCCAGGAAACCGATGGCAGACCTCCAGCCAGGAATTCCTCATCGCCAACCTTCAGCGAAGAGAGGCCCTTGTCGGAAAATTGAATCGTAGTTTGGGCGGAGGCCATTGCAGCGCTCAGCACAAACAGTCCACAAAACTTGGCAATCGCGGGGGCTTTCATAGGGAGAATCATTCTAGCGTCGGATTTCCTCCGACTCAATTGTTCTTTACTGTTTTACGTTCTTTTAACGCCGGTTGGTTGCGGAGTTGGGGCGTCTTTCATGAGGTCTGCGATCGCACGGCGATAGAAATCAGTGGGTTGATCGGACCCGAGCAAAATGGGATCCTTCTGGCGCTGCATCCAGTCCCGGAGTCTCCGTGTCAAATCCAGGCGGACTGCGGCATGGTCGGCTGAATCGGCGAGGTTGTGAAATTCCTTCGGATCGGATTCGAGATCGTAAAGTTCGACAAGCGGGCTGCCCGGCTCGTCCTGGCGCGGTTTCGAGACGTCGCCAGGACAGGTGCAAGGGGCGTGTTGCTCAAAGTTCCGGATGAGCTTGTAGCGGCCGGTGCGGACGCAACGCATTTCATAGCCGGTCTGGAAGGCGAAGATTTCATCGCGGATGGGAGCGTTCGATTTTCCGAGCAATGCGGAGGCAAAGCTTGAGCCCTGAACATGCGGGGGGACGGACATCCCGAGCAATTCCAGAACAGTCGGGACAACATCCACGTTGCTGGTGAGCAGATCACAAGTGGAAGCTGCCGGAATGCCGCCGTTTGGCCAGCGGCAGATAAAAGCAACGGCGATGCCCGGGTCGTAGAGGAACCACTTCGCACGCGGCAACTCGATGCCGTGGTCAACTGTGAAGATGACGAGGGTATCATTGGCCCGGCCTGATTCCTCAAGTGCTTCGAGGATGCGGCGCACCCCCTCGTCGCCAAGCCGGGCCGAGCCCTGGAACGCGGCCATCCACTCGCGTGCGGCATCGTTGTCGACGATATAAGGCGGGAGCCCGATCCCCTTCGCGGTATCCGGCTTGGCGCCGCCGAGATCGTAAGGCGTATGTGTTTCGTGAAAGTTGACCTCAATGAAGAAGGGCTCCTCAGTCTTGCGGATATACTCGGCAACTTCGCGCCCGACAACGTCGGCACCCTCGCGCGGTTGATGGACGAGGACGTGATGGAAACCTAGGGACTCGACATCCGAGGCCTCGTGCTGATGGCCGAAGAGAGCGGTGTGAAAGCCTGCAGAACCAAGCACGGTCGCGAGGTGATGCTCCGGCGCTCTCATGGTGATCCCCTTTTTCTTGCTCGCGATCGACATCACGCCGTGCGTCTGCGGGAAGGTGCCGGTGAAGAGGGTGGCGCGGCTGGGGCTGCAGATCGGGCTGACCGAGAAAAAATTCGTCAGTTTGCAGCCACCGGCGGCCAGGCCGTCGATCGCGGGCGTGTGCAGCGTGGATTCACCGTAGCATCCAAGGTGTCGGCCTCCGTCGTGGTTGGTGATGATCAGGATATTCCGCGGACGGCGCACATCGGGACCGGCGGGATTGGGTGCAGCGAGCCCACGGGAGATCACGCCGGACGCGACGGTGGCGCCCAATGCCAGTTGCTTGAGAAACTTCCGGCGTGGGACAGCAGTGTGGTCGGGTGTCATTTTGCAGAAAGCGCCAGCACCACGGGAATGTCGTTTGGTTGAACCGGTCCAGGCGTGCTGCGGCCGTCGGCGATGATTTTCTTCATGCCGGCGGTCAGTCGTTTCACCACATCGGGATGGGCGGCCTGGACGTTCATTGTCTCGCCGAGGTCGGCATCTAGGTCGTAGAGCTGCAATTCGGGCAATCCGTTCCCCCGGGCCTCGGCGTCTTTTGGATGCGACCACCCCCCCGAGCCCGGACAAAACTCGAGTTTCCATTTTCCCTCACGTATCGAGAGCGCGCCATCAATCGACTGGTGGACGATCCCGGTGCGGGACGTGGCTTTCCCGGTGCCGAGCAGGATGGGCAGCATCGAGACGGAATCCTCGCCGGCGTCCGGCGGAAGCGTGACGCCATTGATCCCGGCGGCGGTCGCCATCAGATCCGTCAGGCAGACGGGGTCTGAACTCACGCTGCCGGCTTTCACGCGCGCGGGCCATCTGGCGATGAATGGCACGCGATGACCGCCCTCCCATATGTCTGCTTTCGCTCCGCGAAATATGTGGTTCGGATTGTGTCCGGCCTTTGCCAGCTCCTCAAAATTTGCCTCCGGCGAGCACCCGTTGTCGCTGGTGAAGATGACGAGGGTGTTCTCCCCGGCCCCGGCCTTATCCAGTGCCTCCAGCACCTGGCCGACCGCCCAGTCGGTTTCCATGACGAAGTCGGCATACGGGCTGATGCCGCTTTTGCCTTGGAATTTTTTGCTTGGAGCGATCGGCGTGTGCGGAGAGTTGAGCGCCAGATAGAGAAAGAAAGGTTCCGGTTTTTTGGCGGAGTCCGCGATGTATTCGACGGCTTTCGCGGTGAATTCCGGCAGCACCTTTTCCGGGTCGAAGTCCGGAGTGGCTGGCCCAAATCGTTTTTTCCAAAAGGCCTTCGTCTCAGTCGGAGTGCCGACCGGGCGGTCTTTATTGATGTAGCAATAGGGCGGCATATCAAGGGAGGCGCTGATACCGAAAAACGAATCAAAGCCGCGCGCAGTCGGGCCATTTTCGATCGCCTTCGTCCAGTCGAACCTGGGGTTGAGGAAATTCCACTCCGGCTGTGTGATTGGCTCGAGCAAGGGCCACTCCATGCCGAGATGCCACTTGCCGACCATGCCTGTTTGGTAACCCTGCTCCTTGAGGAGCGAGGCAACGGTCATGCGATCCCTGTCAATAAGCGGTTTGGAAAAGCCCCAGAGGACGCCCTCGCGGAGATGGGTCCGCCAGGCATAGCGTCCGGTCAGCACTCCGTATCGGGTCGGAGTACAAACAGCCGAGTTGGAGTGTGCATCCGTGAAGATCATTCCGTCATTCGCGAGCCGGTCGATATTCGGAGTCCGGATTTTAGAATCGGGATTCAGGCAGGAGACATCGCCGTAGCCTAGATCATCCGCGAGGATGTAAACGATGTTTGGCAGCGGTTTGCTTTCCGATGCCTGGAGGTGCATGGGAAGCAACATGGCGAGGGAGGCTGCCAGCGCCATGGAGTGGATGTTCATAGTTCTTCGACTATCTACCGCATTGTGATTCCCTCAGGAAACGAAGGCTCTATTTTTTCAGCTTCGGCGCATCCTCCGAAGGAGCGGCACCGGGCGAAGCCGTTCCCGCAGGCGCTATAAGCACCGGGACGAAATCCCGCTGGAGCACATTGACAGAAAACCCGTTCGCATTCCGGGCGATGGGCTCGCCGGTTTCAGCATTGTAAAGAACCGCATCCGGATCCAAACCGGCAGCCTTCCAATCGACCGTCACTCCGACATTTGCATCCGTGCGGCCCTTGTTCACAACCCAGAGAATGGTTCGCTGCGGGCCTTTGTGGGCCGAGATGAGGCAGTCACTGGACTTTGTGGTGAACGGTGAGGGTTTCCAGTAGGGCAAAAACTTGACATCTGCCTCCCAGAGCTGCGCGGCCTCCACGAGGTGCGGGTAGAGTTTGCACTGCTCGGGCAGGATGTCGTGCGCCATGACCCATCCGACAAACTGGTGGTTGTGCTTCGCCGACCACTCGGTCTTGTGGCGCTG